>NZ_CP147917.1:320006-640013 GCF_039645965.1 Sulfurimonas sp. HSL3-2
GCATATCCTGTTCAGGGTATAAGCTACTCCGAACTCTTCGATATAGCTCATATGTTTGATGCATCATTACCTATTCACATCGCTTCTAGAGTACATGCTGAGTCGTGTCAAAGCAGTTACAGCGACGAGGAGATCATTAACACATTAGACAAGCGTCCGCTCACTTTTGACGATACTGCTCTTTTGTTTGACGAAGCATCACAAGAGAGGTTGAAAAAGCTGATAGAAGCGGGAGATATCTCCATAAACAAAGTCGGGAACTTAGAGTTTTTAGTACTATCCAGAAATCTAAAAAGAAAACGCCAAAAATCTTGACAATTAAGTTTGTTTAACATATAATTGCGGCTCATAAATATTCCGGATTAGCTCAGCGGTAGAGTAGGTGACTGTTAATCACTTGGTCACTGGTTCGAATCCAGTATCCGGAGCCACATTTTTATGGCCAATTAGCTCAGTCGGTAGAGCAAGTGACTGAAAATCACTGTGTCCTTGGTTCGATTCCGAGATTGGCCACCACTTCAACTTTTTACAACCCATTTTTTACATGGCCAATTAGCTCAGTCGGTAGAGCAAGTGACTGAAAATCACTGTGTCCTTGGTTCGATTCCGAGATTGGCCACCACTTCCACAAATCTATTTTACGTATATTTATATTTTATTAGCATCCCCATTAAAAGCCACTCTATTATTGCTGCATCTTTATTTCCATTTTCTTTTATTTTTTTAAGTTATATGAATTTCAAAAAATGTGATAAAATGGATGAACTAAATCATGGATGTGTATCGATCATATGAAAAAATCTAGAGATAATAAAGATCATATTTTTAATGAACTGTCTGACGCTGAAAAAGTAGCATATCAGTACAACGCTATCATTGAAACGACGAGTGAAGGCTACTGGGTCAATGATATGCAGGGAAATTTTCTTGAAGTAAACAATGCCTTCTGTCAGATGTCCGGCTACACTAGAGATGAACTTTTAACCATGAAAATACCCGATATCGAGGCAAAAGAAACTCCACAAGAGACAAAAAAACATATCGAAAAGATCATTAAAACAGGAAATGACAGCTTTGAGACAAAGCATCGCAGAAAAAACGGCGAGATCTATGATGTAGAGATAACGACCACATTTTTAACCATATATGGCGGCAGATTCTTTGTGTTTATAAGAGATGTGACAGAAAGAAAGAAGAGTGAAAGTAATTTACAACTCTCTGCTAAAGTATTTTCTACTATGACAGACGGTGTGGTCATTACGGATGCAACCCAAAAAATCATCAATGCCAATAACGCTTTTTGTAAAAACACAGGATATCCGCTAGACGAACTCTTAGGTCAAAAACCTTCTATCTTAAGTTCGGGCTGGCATGATAAAAAGTTTTATAACGATATGTGGAAACAGATAAATAAAACAGGTAAGTGGCAGGGTGAGATAATGGACCGTAGGAAAAACGGTGAGCTTTATACGGCAGAGACATCTATCGTCTCCATAAAAAATAAAGAGGATATCATCACACATTACATCGCAGTATCCAGTGACATAACTTTAAAAAAAGAGCAGGAAGAAGTCATCAATAACTTGGCATATTACGATGGACTTACGAAACTGCCAAATAGAGTTTTCTTTGAGGAAAGATTCAATCATAAGATTGCTGTAGCCAAAAGAAAAAATAGTAATATAGCCCTGTTCTTCATCGATCTGGATAACTTTAAGATCATAAACGATACTTTCGGACATCTCATCGGAGATAAGTTTTTAGAAAACGCGGCTAAAAGACTAAAAGACGCTATTAGAGAAGAGGATATTGTTGGACGTTTTGGCGGAGATGAGTTTACTATTTTAATAGAAGATTTTAAAACTGCTTCGAGTTTAGGGGTAATAGCAGGTAAAATCGTTGATATATTTAACCAGCCCTTTAAGTTCAATAGTCATGATTTTTTTTCTGGAGCAAGTATCGGCATAAGCGTATATCCTGAAAACGGAAAGACCTACCATGAACTGATGAAAGCAGCTGATACGGCGATGTATCATGTGAAGGCTTTGGGTAAAAGCGGATATGAGTTTTATTCTAAAACCATGGGAGAGATAGTCTCAGAACGTATGGCACTTAATAATAATCTGAGAAGTGCTTTGGCAAACAATGAGTTTCATCTTGTGTATCAGCCAAAGATAGATGTCTCTCTAAACAAAGTGTATGGTATGGAAGCGCTTTTACGTTGGAACAGTCCTAACTTGGGTTTTATCCCACCCGATAAGTTTATACCGGTCTTAGAGGAAAACGGACTTATATATGAGGTCGGCTTATGGATCATAAAACAGGCTCTTAGTGATACAAAGAGCTTTTATGGTGCAGGTTTCAACGATCTATGTATCTCGATCAATATATCCTACATACAGATAGAAAATGATGACTTTTTAGAGGATTTAGGAAGGATCGTAGATGAAGTCGGTATCGCTAAAAGCAACATAGAACTTGAGATAACCGAGACTCAGATCATGAACAATCTCGAAGAGGCACTTGCCAAGTTAAAAGAGATCACAAAGTATGGGATAAAGATATCGATCGATGACTTCGGAACGGGTTATTCATCTTTGAGTTATCTGAAAAAACTTCCTGCAGATACAATAAAGATCGATAAAAGTTTTGTACTGGATATCGATAAGAATGAAGATGACAGATCAATAGTTCAGGCTATTGTCGCTCTATCAAAATCATTAAATAAGAGTGTTATTGCAGAAGGTTCTGAGACACAGACTCATATAGATATTTTAAAAGAGTTAGGTTGTACAAAAGTACAAGGCTATTTTTATTCAAAACCGTTATCATATGAGGAGTTTATAAGTTATATGAAAAATTTTCGTTAAAAGATAGAGTTTTATTTTTTAATTGTTATTTTTTAAGTTGTACTATTATTTTTAATATGTATTTGGTCAATGATTTTCTAAAACGGTCAAACCTAAATAAAATAGTGGGTGTGTTATGAAAAAATATAATGACAACAACAGCTCCTATAAAAAACTGCAAAAATCTCCATATCAACTCATTTCAATAATGGTTCTCGTCGTCATTGTCGTTACAAATGCATCTATTTACGGCTTATATAAGATTGGATTTGAACAGCAAAAAAAACGTCTTACCGAAATCGTTCAGAGTGAAGCTGTTATGATAAATATGATCATAGATTTTCAGACGAAAATAAATGATATAGATCATGATGGAGATAAGCTGTCAAAAACAAAATCTGAGTCTGAAGTTTTGAAAAAGCTTATGTACGCTCATGAAAAATTTTCAGGATTTGGTGAGACTGGAGAGTTCGTTCTTGGAAAGCTTGATGGTAATAAGATACGCTTTTTGTTGAGTCATCGTCATAATGAAGTCGATAGAATGAACTCTATAACTATTGATTCTACACTTGCCGAGCCGATGCGTTTGGCATTACAAGGTAAATCCGGAAGTCTGGTAGGACTTGATTATCGCGGCAGTTACGTGTTAGCAGCATACGAGCCTATCAATGCTTTTTCTTGGGGAATAGTCGCTAAAATAGACCTTTCAGAGATACAAGCTCCATATATACAAGCTGCACTATTTGGATTATTTGGAAGCATTATACTTATTATCATAGGCAGCTTTATTGTCCTGTACTTTACTCATCCCCTTCTTGCAGAGATCGAGAGAAACAGACAATATAACCGTATGCTGTTTAACAAGTCTCAGATCGGACTTGCTCTGACTGACATAAAAGGGAAGATGATAGATGTAAATCCTGCATTTTTGAAGTTGACAGGTTATGAGGCTGATGAGATATTAAGCATGACTTATTGGGATATCACGCCGGAAAAATATACACCCCAAGAGTATCAGCAACTCAATAGCCTTTTTAAAAAAGGAGAGTATGGTCCTTATGAAAAAGAGTACATTCATAAAGACGGCCATTTAGTGAATGTCAGACTCTCGGGATGTATATTGGAGCGAGACGGTCAAAAATATATCTGGTCAAATGTTGAAGATATTACAGAAAAGAAACGGTATGAACTCGCTCTTCAAGAAGCATCACTTGTATTTGAACACACGCACGAGGGTATTATGATAACAGATGCCGATGTCAAGATTATAAGGGTAAACAGTACATTTACTGAAGTAACCGGATATACATTTGAAGAGGTGGCAGGAAAGAACCCTAGCTTTTTGCAATCAGGACTACTAGATAAAGATTTTTACAAAAAGATGTGGAGTACGATAAACATTAAAGGTACATGGTACGGAGAGATAAACAACAAACGTAAAAACGGCGAGTTGTTTACAACCCTGCAAAGCATTACAGCTGTTAAAAATCCAGATGGAAGCGTTAGCGGGTATGTATCGGTATTTTCAGATATTAGTGAACGTAAAGTTTATGAACTGAAAATGGCACATCTCGCAAGTCATGATACGCTGACATCTCTTCCAAATAGAATGAACTTTAACGATAATCTGGATAAAGCGATCAAAATGGCAAAACGACGTAAAAATAAAGTCGCTGTGCTATTTATTGATTTGAACCGTTTTAAAGAGGTAAATGATACGTTAGGTCATGAGATAGGTGATTATCTTCTTAAAGAGGTTGCGAAGCGTCTTTTAGCATGTGTAAGGGATGAAGATACTGTTTCTAGACTTGGAGGCGATGAGTTTGCGATCATATTAACGGAACTGAAAGACTCAAAAGATGCCCTTAATATTGTTAAAAAAATAATCCAAAACGTTGAAAAACCGTTGTTTATATTTGAACATTATTTACTTCCTTCTTTGAGTATAGGCATAAGTATATATCCTGAAAATGGAGAAGAACGCAGTATACTTTTAAATAATGCAGATAAGGCGATGTATGTCGCTAAAGAGAAAAAAGAAGAGAGATATGAATTTTATAGAGATTCTCTTTAACGCAAATAATAGCTTATTTGTACTATTATTTTATTACATGTAAAAGAGGAGATTTCTGTTTATGGTAAAAGTAGCAGCTATTCAGATGAGTATGAGCGATGATAAAAGCTCTAACATAAATAAAGCCGTAAGATTGGTAAGAGAAGCATCAAACAGCGGTGCAAACATAATACTTTTGCCCGAGCTTTTTGAAGGGCTGTATTTTTGTAAAGATATAGATGAAAAATATTTTTCTTGGGCGCAGGAAAGAGTAGGAAATCCGATCCTGAAAACTTTTTCAGCTCTTGCAAAAGAGTTAAAAGTAGTTCTTCTTGTGAGTTATTTCGAAAAAAGCGGGGATGAATACTTTAACTCTTTAGTAGTTATGGACGCTGATGGAAAAGAGCTTGAAAACTACCGTAAAACACATATTCCTGACGGTCCTGGATATGAAGAGAAGTTTTACTTTAAACCGGGCGATACAGGCTTTAAAGTCTGGGATACTGCATATGGTCGAATAGGTGCCGGAATATGTTGGGATCAATGGTTCTGTGAGACGGCACGTGTACTTACATTAAAGGGTGCCGAGTTGATATTTTATCCGACAGCCATAGGCAGTGAACCGGAGATCAATGTGGATTCAAAAGATCATTGGCAGCGAGTTCAGATGGGACATGCCGCGACAAATATAGTTCCGGTCATAGCTGCAAACAGATATGGGGAAGAGGTAGGCAGCAGCTGTACGCTTAAGTTTTACGGTTCATCTTTTATAACAGACAGTTCGGGTGAAAAGATCGCTGAGGCATCACGCAATAGAGAAGAGATCATCTATGCTGAGTTTGATCTGGAAAAAAATAGAGAGTTTCAACACTACTGGGGTCTTATCCGTGACAGACGTCCGGAGTGTTATGGAGACTTGGTAAAGTAATACTTAGTATTTCGATGTGAGAAAAGTCACATCGAAATAGATCTTTAATTCCCTTGATTTTGAGGAAGTATTTGAACACCTTGATCTTGAAGATAGTTCTCGTGATACGGCCCTAAAGGCAGTGTCGTGATAAGTCTTGCATTTGCTACTCTTGCATATTTGACATAATCTGCTGCTGCAGTATTGACTGCAGTGATCACTGCTTTAAGGACTAATCCGGCAAGACCGCCGCCGCTGTCTCCGCCGCCGCTAAGATCGACTACGACCGTTCCGGTATATTTCCATAACTCTTCAGATGTCGAGGTCGAGACTATACTCGCCTCAATAGATACCGTTAGATTCGAAGCAAGAACGGCATATGAGACATCCCATTTTTTGATACGCGTAAACAAGACAGCATCCGCTCCAAAATAATCATGAAACTTATTTAAAGGCGTATTGTAGATCAACTCCGTATCGTAAGCGCCCTCTTGTTTCATAATATCACTGACCATCTCTACAGGGAATGTATAGTACCCCATAAGTGCAAAAGGCATCTCTATAGTAGTCATATAGTAGTCTTTCGCTTCCGCGTCGGTACTTTCATTCATAGGCGGAAGGATAAGGAGTGATTTTGGATGCTCCTCATACATCTTAGGAAATGCTTCAGCTTTTGTCATCATCTTTGGCGCACATCCGGAAAATACAAATAATGTCATAACAAGCGCTGTTGCAGCGAGTAGGTTTTTATAGATCATTTTTTATCTCCTTGTGCTATCTTGACTTTTTTTATCATAAGATCCATAAAATGTGCAGACTCCGGATATATGGTTTTTTCTTTAGTGAAGTTGTCTATGGCCTCTTTCGTTTTACCGCTTTTTAAATAGATATACCCTAAGTTTGCATACATGCCGGGAGCGACACGTCCTGAACGGCTTTCTTTCGCATTTTCTATCGCCATCTCTATAGATTTTTGGTACTCCAATGCCGACTCTTCGCTCATGTTCTTTTTGTAGTTATAGTAACTGTCGCTATAGTTTTCATAGTCATATAAAGGCTTTGGCTGATTTGCACAGCCTGATAAAAGCAGTATCGCCAAAGCAGGAATCGTAAGTACTGTTGTTTTAGATATTTTCATTATTTAACCTCTATCTCTTTTGCGATGCCGTCACCCACAAAAATCTCTCTTTTTAAAATAAGCATATCGTCTTTATAGATAGTGATGATATGTTTTCCGGGTTTTATTCCGTACTGATTGTCACGTCCAGCTTTTACTGCAAACTCTTCAGAATCATCTATAGATACGGCAGCACCATCAACATTACCTGTAAAATAAAGATATGACTTCTGTGCTCCTGTAGCTACTCCCTCTTTATATCCGCATCCGCTGAAACTAACTACTGCTAACATAGTCAGGACTAATAATATATATCTCATTTTTTATCTCCTAGTTGCATATAAAGTTTACTAAAATCTTTTGAAGCGATGTAAGGGCGCAGATCTCCGTTTAAGATTTTTGCAGTAGAGACTTCATTTTCCGGTCTATCACCCAAAGTGGATGTTATCTCGATGGTTGCGAGTTTTTTGCCCGGTAGTGTCATCATCATATTTGTCTGCGGATTTTTGACCTGCTTGCCCTTTAGATAGACATCAAATCTATCACCCACTTTGATGTTTTGGCTTTTTCCGCCTGAAGTGATAAGGGAACCGTCTTGATATCCGAGTATGTAGCCCCTCCAAGGTTTATCGAGCATATTCTCTATGATATTGGAAGTAAGATCAGATATCGCAGCGTCTATCGCTTTATCATTCAGTTCACTGTCATAGCTGCCTTTTGCACCCACACCCATTACAGTTCCTGCTTCACTGTATGCACTTCCTTTTCCATCTTCAGAGTAGATAATCTCTCCGGTGCTGACATCGACTATACGAATATGGACTTTTGCAAAAGTCTCCTGTTTTTTAACACGGCTGAACCAGCCTACATCACTAGTCTCTTTACGTCCAAACTCAGTGATAGAACCGAGGATCAGGTAATCGGCAGCATTATCAAGTTTTTTGGAACCGCCCATCTTGAGTTCATCTTCGATCTTTGACATGTCTGCACGTTCAAGCATTATGAATTTACCGGATTTAAAAAGCTGTGCCGATAATATATCCATAGCCTGTTTACCGATCTTATCATTGTTTTTATCTATAAAAAAGCTTTGTCCGTATCTGGTCTCATTTGTAAATCTGCCTATGGCGACTTTTCTTTTTAGACCTGTAGGCTCATCTTTTTTTATTTGCAGTGTTTTACTGACTTCAGGAGTAGAGTCTGAAGGAGTCTCGTGTATTTCAGTTTTTTTCATAGTTGCACAACCAGAAAACAAAACCGTTCCGACAATAAGTGTACTAAATATTTTGCTATACATCGTTAACCTTTGATAAAATATTTCACAGTAATTGTGAGTATACGGTTAATATAGTAGCAAAATAATATTAAAAAAGTATTTTAAAGTGATAAATGAAAGGAAATAAAGAAGTGTTCCAATGTGACATGAGTCACATTGAAGGGAGTGTTATTACCATTTAACTTCAGCAGTTAACATAGCAGCATTGTAATCTTGAGTTACAACACCTTTTTGGTTTCCATGATCAATATTTTTTGATGTTTGGCCAGTCAATAACCATTTTAGGTTTTTGTTTTGTGCCCATGCAACACCATAGATATAGTTGTCTCTGTTTAGGTTATCATTGTTGTCTTTTTCAGCTGTCCAATGGTCGTAACGAGCTAATACTTCATACTCATTGTCGCTACCAAGACGTACTGTACCGTTTACAGAGTAACCGTTACCGTTTTTGTTGTAAGTATCTTTATTGTCATTTTCAGCTTTGATATATTGTGCTGATAATAGGAATGACGGCATGTTGTATACAGCGTGTAATCCGTAGATTTTATAGCTTTGAGTATCACCGTTTGCATCTGTATTTGATCCATTTTTCATGTTGTATTGACCCCAGAAAGATGCATCTAACCATGTGTCTTTTGTAGCGTGACGGTGTTTTTTACCACCACCAAGAACCGCAGCAGTTAATCTCCACTCTAAAGAGTTACCAGTACCAGTGTTAGATGTGCTGTCTCCGTGGTAACCTTCACCGTTGAATAGACCGATTTCAGATGTAAAATATTCAGTTTTAGTTTTGAAGTTAACACCTAAGTCAGCTGAGTTAGAAAGGTCAGCAGTTTCACCAGCTTCTGTCATAGTTTTAGAGATTGAACGGTAGAACCAACCATTGTGCTCTTCGTAGTCGATCCATGGACGGTGAACTTGACCGAATTCAACACCAGTGAATGGAAGAACTTCATTTAAATAAAGGTAAGCGTATTTAACGATTACAGTATTGTAACCACTTACATTAGTCATATCCATAGTTACACGAGCGTAGCTTTTTGGATCATCAAAGAAATGTGCTTTAACTTGAACGTAGTTACGACGCATTTCAAATTTACCTGTACCAGTTCCTTTTAAGTCACTTGCAGGTGGAGTAAGACCAGTTGCTGTTACATCAGATGCTTTTAAATCATCAGTACTTTTGTATGTATAACCTAAGTAATGTAGACCGCTGAATTCTAATTTAGAAGCTTTTGCGAACACTGGAGTTGGAGTTTTAATCTCAGTACGACCTTCACCAGCTGTTGTGTAAACTTGACCGTTAGCGTCAGAATAAAATTTAACATCTCCTGCAGATGCAACTGTAGCAATTGATAATGCTGCTAATGTAGATAATACGATTTTTTTCATTTTTGAATTTCTCCTGTTTTTGTTACCGACATTTTAAAATCTAAAAATTACATAACGGTTACATCAGTAGAGTATTAACAATTTGTTGTCTTTACAGATGTAGATATAAAAAAGTGTATAATATGTAAGCATCGAATTTAATGGAACTTTTTTTGCTTTGTATTGTCAAATGCTCAGTGAAGAGGAGGGATGTAAATGGAAATTGTACTGCAGAACAATCTCATTTTGATTCGTACCGATTTTAATACATTAAATCAGGCATGGGTGAGGAGTTTTTTAACTAAACACGCAAAAAATATGCTCTTCCTGCCAAAAGCTGTTTTAGTCTTTCAAAACCAATCCTATATAGATAGCCGAAAAAATTTTTTAGAACGGCTCAGTTCCTATTATGCAAAAAAACATGATCTATCGGAACATTTTTTTAAAAAATCGCTTTTAAAACTGACAGATAAACCGATAAAAGTAGAACTTATCAGTATGCAGGATATTCAAGACGTGAGTGTTGAAGTCTATGCCAGAGATAAATACACGGTGGATATCTCCCTGTATTATCCAAACGACTGGGTCATGAGCTTTTTAAAAGGGCAGTTTGGTATATACATAAAAGAGAGTACGGACTCTTCTATAACGCTAGATGTAAGTGATTCTAGGTCAAAAACAACATTAGAACGTGTTCTAAATAAGAGAAATGTACTTCATTATGAGATCGAATATAGTTATGACAGTGATTTTCTGCGACGTTTATACGGAGGTTTCTCGATCTTTGACTGTGATGAACACGAAGGCGGAAACATAGAGAAGATGATGCGTTTTTATAATGTCTTAGAGTGTCCCGTAGGAGCTTCTTTGGAAACACTGAAGAAAAGTTATAGAAAACTTGTCCGCGTATACCATCCGGACAGAATCTTTCATAAAAGTCCAAATATGCTAGACCATTACACACAAAAGTTTCAACTTCTTCAAGAGGCTTACAGCGCACTCAAAATCGTTAGTTAGACGTAGGGAGGTTCAAACCCCTGTCTAAGATCGTTTTGTGAGATGTTTTTAAGCAAAATCGAAAAATCTTCAGCACTGTAAAGTGCCAGATCCGGACTTTGATTGTGCTCCAGTTCATTTGAAAATCCGCGTTTTGAAAATAGCAGTACTTTGTTTGGAGAGATGCCGAGTTTGGAACATTTTTCCAAGAGTTTGTGAACCTCTTTTTTATTCACCTTATGGTTTGTCCATTTACATTCGCCTACATATATTTTCAAACTTTTTGTGATCGCCAGTATGTCTATCTCGACATTTGCGTCCCAATAGCTTCCGCTTGTCAGTATCTGGTCATCTCTTGTATAGTAATCAAGCAATAGTTCTGAGAGTTCTTCAAATACCAGACTTGTATAACTGCTTTGATGTGTTTGAAACCTTTTTAAAACGTTTTCATAGTTTCCGATCTCGATCTCTCTTGCATAGGGAGTGATAAAATAAAACCAGAACCTGATAAAGGGTTTAGTGAATCTCATTTTATGAGATATCCGATGGCGCGCGATGTCACGTTTTAGTTTTTGGTCAGGATAGATCTCTTTAGGATGTCTTTCACGGGAGTGCTGCATCTCTAAGATATTGTTGTTTTGTAAAAAATCCAGTGCTGCACCGCCGTTGCCGTTGTTGAGTCCTGCACGGCTAAAAGCTTTAAATATGCGTCTGTCACCTATGGCAAGAGCATGAAGCAAGCGGGCATACTCCGGTTCATCAAGAGAGAGGACTGCCAATTCGTTGTGGAGATGTCCATAGTTATCCAGTATCACAGATACTATAAGTTCATCAAGAGGTTTGTCAATATCTATCTGCCATCCCAGTCCGCCGAAGATAGAGAAGTACTCTATCTGTTTCTCCATATCATCAGGGTAGTGTCTGGCGTAAAATGACCTAAACTGTTCTAACAGCATTTAGCTTCTATTTTCTTTTGCATGGATTATTATAACGAATGTAGTATAATATTTTTATGATTTTACTGATTAAAAAAATATCATATCTTGTTTTGATGCTTCTGCTTATCTCCGTCATATCTTTTTTGGCTATCCATATCGCACCTAACAGCTTTTTTAGTGCAGGTGAGTTAAATCCCAATATGACACCAGAAGCTCTAGAAAAACTTAAAGCTGTCTACGGTCTGGATAAACCTCTTTTATATCAGTATATAGACTGGATGAAAAATATTTTGACGCTTAATTTCGGTGTTTCGTTTGTAACTGGGCAGGATGTAAGTACTGAGATATCAAAACGTATCCCTATAACGTTGGTCATAAATATCGTATCGCTCTTTTTGGTCTTTTTTATATCGATCTATCTGGGGATAAAAGCGGCACTTCAAAACGGTAAAAAAACCGACTATATGATCCGTCAGTTCTCTTTGTTCTCATTTTCTATGCCCTCGTTTTATCTGGCACTTCTACTGATCATACTTTTTAGCGTAAACCTGAATATCCTGCCGTTTTCAGGGCTTCACTCCATGGAGGCAAAAAGCGGAATATATTATTATCTTGACATGGCTTGGCATCTCGTTCTGCCTGTGGGAGTCATGACTTTTGTAGGACTTGGAAGTATGATCATCTACATCCGTTCTTTAACGTTAGAGATACTAAAGAGCGATTATTATTTCTTTGCGAA
Source organism: Sulfurimonas sp. HSL3-2 (assembly GCF_039645965.1). Taxonomy (GTDB): domain Bacteria; phylum Campylobacterota; class Campylobacteria; order Campylobacterales; family Sulfurimonadaceae; genus Hydrocurvibacter; species Hydrocurvibacter mobilis. Next base: position 332,253 of record NZ_CP147917.1, read on the forward strand.
GGCAAGAGGACTCAGTGATAAGCTCATACTAAAAAGATATATACTGCCCAATCTTCTGCCGCCTGTCGTCACACTTTTAGGACTCTCTCTTCCTGGTCTTATCGGAGGAAGTGTTATCCTTGAATCGATATTCGGGATAGACGGGATGGGAAGATTCTTCTATATGAGCGCGCTCAGTCGTGATTACCCGTCAATTATGGGGATACTGATGATCACCGCATTTTTAACGTTACTGGGGAATATGATAGCCGATTTCATACTTTTTAGATTAAACCCGTATGCAAAAAGAGGCTAATTCATAAGCTCCTTTATCTTTTTTAGTCCCTTTTTGCATCTTTGATGCAGAGGGAATCTATAGGTTTTTTCTATCAGTTTTTTAAAGAAATAGGCTTGTTTCCCTCTGAACTTAAAAAAACTCATCACCTCACCGCAACCGAATCTGCCGCCAAGAGATGCAAAGAAACCTCTGAGTCTTATGCTTTTTACTTGAAGCGGTTTGTTAGATAACTCTCTAATGATGTTTTTGGATATATAGTCCGCACTGTATGTAGCGACTTGCGCGGTAGGCGGAAGAGGGGCTTTTGTAAGGGGATCGAACATCTGCGCATTGTCTCCGACGGCAAAAACATCTTTATGCTCTTTGAGTCTAAAATACTCATCGACTTCAAGCTGGCCTTTTTTATTTTTGGCAGCTTTCATATTTAAGACCATATCGCTTGAGGTTATTCCCGCTGTCCAGATCAAAAAGTTCATATCGACTTTTTGCGAATTGTTCAATATGACACAATCATCCGTTACCTTTGTCACGCGAGCATTTTTTATAATGTTAATTCCAAGGTCATTTAACCTTTTTTCTGCTTCTTTCTGCATAAAAACGGAGTTGGAAGCTAAGAGTTTTTCGTGTGAATTAATAAGGGTTATGTTTATACCGCTGCAAAGATATCCCGTGTCTTTATAAAACTCTCTGGAGTAGTTCGCCATCTCAGAGGCTATCTCGACACCGCTGAGACCGCTGCCGGCGATAACAATATTGAAGTTGGAGTCTAGTGAACATTTTCCTTCGTTTTCTATCTTTTTGTAGATGAAGTATTCAAACTTCTGTTTAAATAAAAGAGCATTCTCAAGTGATTTTATCCCGTGAAAGTTCTCTTTTAAACCTTCGATGGAATCCGGAAGCAGGGTCTGTGCACCGCTTGCGATGATGAGGTAATCATATCTGTAACGGTTTTCTGTCGTCACGATTTTTTTATTTTCCAAATCAATGCGCAGGACCTCTTCATGTAAAAAGGTCACATTGCGCTCATAGCTGGCACAGTATGTATATAAATCGATTGCTATGTCTGAAAGGTTTATCTGACTGGTAAGATAATCATAGACATCCGTCTGCAGGTAATGATAGGAGTTTTTATCGATGAGATAAATCTCTACATCTTTGCATTTATAGAGGTTTGAAATAGTCCTAATGCCTGCATATCCGGCACCGATAATAAACAGTTTCTTTTTGTCCATAAGAAAGATTATACATCAAATAATAAAAGTTTTGATTAGATAGATTGAGTAGGTTGTACATGTAAGAAAAAAGCTCTTACATGTAAAGGTTTTAGCTAAAGAGTGCTTGAAGTGCGTCTACACTCTCTTTTTGTTCGTTCTCTTGAGCAGTACCTTGCGCAGTGCTACCCTCTTGTTCGACCAGTTCGATCGTCATTCCCGTAAGCATCGAAGCCAGACGGATGTTGATCCCGCTTTTTCCGATCGCTTTGCTTTTTTGGTCAGACGGAAGAGTGACGATCGCTTTTACCGCTTCGCCTTTCTCATCTTTTTCGATCTCTATGTGAGAAATGATCGCAGGACTCATAACACGTGCTACGAAAAGCTCAGGAATGCTAGTGTACTCGATACAGTCGATATTCTCACCTAACAGCTCTTCACTTACAGCATTTATACGTACACCTTTTACACCTACAGTAGCACCTACTGCATCGACTTGAGGGTGCATACTAAGAAGTGCTATCTTAGCTCTTTCACCCGGTATACGAGCCGCTTTCTCGATTAAGACGACACCGTCTGCGATCTCAGGAACCTCTAATGCCAGAAGCTGCTCTAAGAACTTTGGAGATGTACGAGACAGCTCGATCTGAATACCGTTTTGTTTGTCGATATTGACACGGCGGACTACCGCTTTTAAAAGGTCGCCCACTTTAAAGACTTCACCTTTGATACGGTTTTTCATAGGCAGTACTGCGCGTACTTCATCGACTTCGATATAAGTGTTTTGGTCTGAATCGACAAGCGTTACGCGTCCTGTTACGATAGTACCGATCTTTGAGTTATATTTGTTATACAGTTCATTTTCTACAAGTCTTTGTACGTGGTACTCGATCTCATTGTGCAGGCGTCCTGCAGCAGTACGTCCGTAATCTTCTAAGCTGTGATCGATCTGAAGCTGATCTTCAAGTTCGACATCTTCATCAAGTTTTTTTGCGTCGCTTAAAGAGATATATCCACCAGATATCTCCTCGTCTTCTAGTCTTTCATCATCATCTGCTACAACTATGATAGTTTGAAATAGGTGCATTTTTTTTGTTTGGTTGTCAATATCTGCTTCAAAAGTAAAATTAGGATTGATTACACGTTTTGCAGTTTGAACAAAAGCTGTTTTAAGTGCTTCGATAACATTTTCAGGCTTTAGACCTTTTTCATGAGCGATTGCATCGACTATATCTAAAATTTTTTCCATAAGTATCCCTTGTTTAGGTGGCTTTCATAAAAAATAGTATGTTAAAAAGGAGGTTTATTTTTATGAAGAGAGTTATTATATCAAAAACTTATTTAAAAAATGTTTTAAGTACGCTAAGGTCTTAATCGAATATTTATTGAATTTTTAATATAATGCAAATAATTATATAGCAAGGATTATAGATGGAACTAAAATTAGCTCGTGTTGAAATTGACCAAAAACCAAAAAAGATCGATTTAAAAAAGATTGAAGAGAGTGCAGAAAAAGAGGGATCGGTAATATTTTATTTTGACCGTGAAAACTCACACAAAGATCTTTTAGCACTTCAAGATCACATAGAAGCAAGCGGTAAAAGTTTCTATATGCGTGAAGTAAAGTATGGATTAGCTGACAGCGAGTATATGTACGAAGTTCACATATTAGCTTAAGGTATTGATGTGAGTAAAAAACTCTATATAGAGACTCTCGGCTGTGCTATGAACGTACGCGATTCAGAGCATATGATAGCCGAGTTAAATGAGAAAGACGATTACGTCCTTACAGATGATTCAAAAGAGGCGGATCTTATTCTTATTAACACTTGTTCAGTTCGTGAAAAGCCTGTTCAAAAGCTTTTTTCTGAGCTTGGTGTATTTAACAAAATCAAAAAAGAGGGCGCGAAGATAGGCGTGTGCGGCTGTACTGCATCACATCTAGGCCGTGATATCATCAAACGCGCTCCTTATGTCAACTTTGTCCTGGGTGCGAGAAACGTATCCAAGATAAGCGAAGTACTGCATAAAGACAAATCCGTTGAGATAGATATAAACTACGATGAATCAGACTTTGCTTTTAAAGATTTTCGTTCATCTCCTTACAAAGCCTACATTAACATCTCTATCGGTTGTGATAAACAATGTACATTTTGTATAGTTCCAAAGACTAGGGGTGATGAGATATCGATACCGACGGATCTGATCCTAAAAGAGTGTCAAAAAGCAGTAGACAGTGGAGCAAAAGAACTCTTTTTACTGGGACAGAACGTAAATAATTACGGCAGACGTTTCAGCGGTGAGCATGAGAAAGTGAACTTTACGGAACTTCTGCGCCGTATCTCGAAAATAGAGGGTTTAAAACGTATCCGTTTTACCTCTCCTCACCCGTTTCACATGGATGATGAGTTCTTAGAAGAGTTCGCAAAAAATCCTAAGATATGTAAATCTATGCATATGCCTCTTCAAAGCGGTTCGTCTAAAGTCCTAAAAGATATGAAGCGCGGCTATACAAAAGAGTGGTTTTTAAACCGTGTGAACAAACTCAAAGAGATGGTACCCGATGTAAGCCTGAGTACGGATATCATCGTCGCATTTCCGGGTGAAAGTGATGAAGATTTTGAAGATACGTTAGATGTCGTACGTCAGGTAGAGTTCGAACAGATATTTAGCTTTAAATACTCTGCGCGTCCTCTGACTGAAGCGGCAGAGTATACAAATACCGTCGATGAAGAGGTGGGTTCTGAAAGACTTTCTACTCTTCAGGATCTGCATACTGAGATCTTAGATAAAAATGTTGCAAAGCAGCTTGGAAAAGTCTATGAGGTCTATTTCGAAGAGTTGCGTCCGGATGGATACGTAGCAGGCAGAAGCGATAATAACTATCTTGTAAAAGTCAAAGGAAGCGATGAACTTCTAGGGACTTTGGCGGATGTGAAAATAACGGATGTCGGTAGAGCCTCTTTAATCGGCGAAATAGTAAAGTAGATCATGAAAAAACGCATATTAAGGGCACTCTCTTTAGTCATTGTACCTTTTGTGGGGATGCTGCTTATGCGCCTCGTATACCTCACAAACAGAAAGATATTTCACCTTCCTTCTCGCATACCGGAAGAACCTGTCGTTTTTGCCTTTTGGCACGGCGACCTGCTAATGCAGCCTTACTTGTACTTTCAGTTTCGTAAAACTCCAAAAGCAAACGTACTTATCAGTGATCATTTCGACGGTGCGCTTATCTCTAAGACGATGAAGTATTTTCATCTTGGCACCATAGCCGGATCTACAAACCGCAATGCGGCAAGAGTTTTGAGACATGCGATCACGAGTCTTAAAGACGGGTATGATATCGGTATTACTCCTGATGGCCCTCAAGGGCCTCGTTATCATGTAAATGACGGAGTTGTCGTTATGGCACAGAGAACGGGAGCTAAAGTAATAGTGTATAATTGTAGACCCACACGTTATTGGCAGCTAGGAAGCTGGGATAAGTTCGTCATACCAAAGCCGTTTGGAACATTGGAATTTTTTGCCAGTGAACCCATAGACATAAGTGCGATGGATCTAGCCGATGCAAAAAAACTGATAAAAGAGAGGTTGATGGAGCATGCCCTATAGATATTTTTGGCTGATAGCCGGTTTTTTATTGATACTTATCATGGCGGTTTATCTGATCATAAATCCATCATATGAAAAATCTTTTGAAGCAAAATACTACTACCACATGGGTGATTATAAAAAGTCGCTTACTCTTTCCAAAGAAGCATTCGCCCTTAATGTCTACAATCGCATGGCTTCTACCATCATGGCACAATCTCAGATATCATTGCAGTATACAGAGTATATACGACAGGCAAGACAGTATATGAAAGACATCGATAAGCTGGCACATCAAGATACATTGACCAGCGGCGATAAAGCGAAGATGAAATTGATGGCCGAGGTAGTCATTGACGGATATATAAAACTCTCTCCTAGCGTTGTAACGGACAAAAAACTGGTTCAAGAAGCAGCTTATTATCATAACGAGTTTGTAAAACTTCATGAAAAAATCAGCTCTTCAATATAAAAAGACCTTTCTAATTTATCTTGAAAAAGTCAGAGGCTACTCTGACCTCACTTTAAAAACCTATGATGAAGCTATCACTGAAGCATTAGACAGCATAGAGATCGAAGAAAAACCGACGACGACACTTTTTAATCTTATGCCCTACCGCATAAAGATAGCCTCTCTCAAACAAAAGACAATAGCAAAAAAACTAAGTGCCATTCGTTCATTTACAGAGTATCTCAACACTCAGGGTGAGCATATAACTTTAAAAGCGGATGATAGTATAAAAGTCGCTAAGACACTTCCCAAACCGATACCTCATGAGCATATTATGGAAGCTTTGGAAAAAGCAGATAAAGAGGAGCGTTTGGCAGTGACTATGCTTTATACGCTAGGTCTTCGTATATCAGAATTGGCAGGCTTAAAGGTTGCAGATATAGATACGGACTGGATACGTGTCGTAGGAAAGGGAAATAAACAAAGAGATATTCCGTTATTAGGAACGACTGGCAAGCTATTAAGAGAATATCTAGATGAGATGAGGCCAAAAAAATACCTTTTTGAGAAAAATAGCCGAAAATTAAGCGAAAATAGTTTAAGATATATCATTACTAAGGTGTTTAAAAGAGTGGCTTTAAAAGTCACTCCCCATCAGTTACGTCACTCGTACGCGACGGTACTTTTAAATAATAATGCAAGAATAGCCGATGTTAGTGAACTTTTAGGCCACTCATCAATGGCAACGACACAAATATATACGAAGCTCGGAAGTGCGCTGAAGATGCAAAACTACAATAAAGCACATCCATTATGCAAGGAGATAGATGATACTTTCTAAGATAATACAAAGTCTGTATTTAAAGATATATATTAGTATTATTGTATCAGATTCTAAAACCAATATTTGTGTACACAGCGTGCAAAACTCTAAAGTGAAAGACACTTATTTTGAGACGTTTAACGGCAGAGATGTATCTGAAGAGATGGTAAGCTATATACAGTCGTTTATAGATGAGACACCTTTTTACTATATAGCTTTACTGGACTACTCGATAAGTCAGGGTGCGATGCCTTCATGTGATATGAATGAGTTTCCTAAGTACAGTGATCTTGAGACATCTCAGAGTATCTGTCATGATGACTGGAACAGTTTTACATCCAAAGTAGATATTATAAATTTTGAAAAAAAATATGCAGCTTTTGGATTGGATTTTATATTTTCACCATACACTGTTTTAAAGAACTTTTTTAAAGATAAAATAAACGGGCATGCCACGCTATTCATCTTAGTCCAAGAGGATTCGCTTATAGTCACTGTCTTTGAAAACTCCGTGTTAAAGTACTCAGAGTATGCCAATATGCGGACAGAACAGCTTGATGAGAGTCTGTCGATGATAGATGATAATAAAGAGGAACTGGACTTTGATCTTGATGACCAAAATTCTGTAAATCTCGAAGATATCGATATAGATGACGGATTTGGCGATATTGATGATCTGAATGATATCGAAGACCTGGACTCGATAGACGACTTGGAAGATTTTACAGAGATAAAAGTCGAAGAGCCTGTAAGAGATATCAGCGGATTATTTGAATCTGATAACAGCAGTGTCGCCGGCTTTAATGAAGACTATAGACGTTTTAGTATCATTCAAAGTTCATTAAACCAGTACTATACAGATACAAAGTATGAAAATAAATTTATAGAATCAGCTTATATAGCGGCGGCGTGTAACGTTGAAAGCGATCTTAAAAACTATCTTGAAGAGGAACTGTTCTTAAAAGTATATGTTCGTCAAATGGATATCTGTCAAGAGGTTCTAGATCTGGCAGAAGGGGAAAAAGTATGACATACAGTTATATCAAACCTAGAGTCAAGAAAGTTGTTTCGACAGAATTGCAACTAGTACTTGTCTTCTTCAGCATATCGGCGATGATGCTGTTTTTAACATACGGTTTTTTGAAGTTAAAGATATATACGTTTGAACAAAGTATCATAAGGATCGAAGAGAAAAAAGTCGATCTCAACGACGCAATTTTGAAGATGCAAAATCAGATAAGCGTGATAGAGCAAGAGAGTGATAAGGCTGAGAAGATCACTACTGAGAACAGTGTTTTAAAAGAGAGTATAAAGAACCTGTTTGATCTAGTCCCTGACAGGATCACTCTTTCTCAAGTCGATCTTAGAAAAGATGCTCTTATTATCTACGGGACTACACCAAGTAAAGAGGTATATGAGTTCTTGCTTCAAGCACCGTTGCGTTCGATTTTCAATACGACCTATACGAGTTTTTATCAGCTTGAGAATGGATGGCTGAGTTTTGTTTCGACAAATAAGATAGATAACAAAGAGGTACTCAAGTGAAATCGTTTAAGTTGTCTCGTCAAAATCTGTATCTTCTTATTATCACACTTTTTCTTCTGATATTTATACTGCTTTTTGCATTCGCTGTTTTAATCCCTGCAGGAAAAGATTACAGACAGGCAAGATCAGTCACAAACAAACATTCTATAGAACTGAGTCAGTATCAGCAGTTAAGCGATGAGACATTTCAAGAGTTAAAATCGTTACAGGAAAAACATAGAAATGTTATAACTGCATTTGACAATCAGTTCAATCAAGAGAGATTTATCGCACAGAACAGAAGGTTTTTTCAAAATCTGCAGATCTCAAAAATGTCAAAATTAGATGAGAAACAGCCTTTTGACCTCTATGAAGTAAATGCGACCTCTAAGATCGATTCTCCTGTTGTCTTTTACAACTTTTTAGATAGTCTGAACAAGGGGAACTGGATCATAGGCGTAAACTTTCCTATCCACTTTAAAAGAGACGGCGAGCTTATAAACTCATCTTTTACGATGCGTGTCTACAACATAAGTGACGGTAGAAATGAATCAAACGTCACAAAAGAGACAAACGCTACAGTGACGCGATAGTCTCCAATATCTCTTGATTTAAAAAAAGGTATGTTCTGAGTTTTGAGGGTACCTTTAAAACCCGACATCTCTCTTTGAACTCTTTATCCATGTTTACATGTAAGAAGTATGGTGCTATAAATATATGATCATCCGTTTTACAGACAGCATACTTTCTTGAGACCACGATTTCATCTGCGTGTTTCAGTTCGTCTCTGACATGAGAACTTATCATAATGCCAAGCTGCTTTAAAACCTTATCTATATGATAAATATCGCTTTTTAGATTGCTCGTGCGTCTGAAGTAATACAGCTCTTTTTGATGCAGGAGATCCACATCCTCAATAAGCTCATCAGTGTCGCTGTCGATATACTCAAAACTTTTAAGTACTCCCTCTTTATATTTTTGTAAAAGAGGCGTTACATAGAGGTGTCTAAACTCATTTCTTTTGATACTGAGGTCTTGATTTGTCTCATCTTCAAACCATCTTCTCGAGTTTGATTCAAGGTAGGCGATCAGTTCACTTTTTTCTACATGTAAAAGCGGACGGATGATACTGTAGTCCTCTTTTCTTGTGAAACTTTTGAGCGAGTTTAACTCTGCACATCCGGCTCCTTTGCTTAACTGCATCAAGAACCATTCAAGTCTGTCACCTAAATGGTGGGCTGTAAGAAGATTAGTATATCCATGCTCGTAGATAATCTCTTCAAAAAAATCATACCGCACTTTTCTGGCAGCTGCCTCAAAGTTTTGTTCGATCGATTCCGAGGTAAAGAGGTAGCAGTTCTTCTCATACAAAAGAGCCAGCTCCTGCGCATAGGAGACCTCCGCTTTACTCTGCTCTCTAAGAGCATAATCGACGATGGCGATATCAAAAGGGATATTGTTTTCTAAAAGCAGGAAGAAAAGAGCGGTCGAATCTGCTCCTCCCGAGAAGGCAAGGAGGTTTTTACCTCTTTTTAAAAGTTCGATATCCGCTGTTTTTAGCATGACTTTAAGAGTTGTCTACCGTACATAGAAGTTTATTGCCGATAAGTTCGGTGATCTTAGCTTTGTAGATCTTACCAAGCTCTAAGTCTTCATCTACTTCTCTGTCGTTGACGTAGAGTTCACCATCGATATCTGGTGCCCATGCAAGCTCTTTGGCACTGAGTATAAACTCGCTCTCTTCGCTTTCGCCGTCGATCACGATATCGACAGTTTTACCGACCTCTTTTTCAAGACTCTTCATTTCACACTCTAAAGCGATCTGACCCAATATCTCAGCTCTTTTTTGAATAGTCTCTTTATCTATCTTCTCGCTCATATCATATGCAGGAGTCGTCTCTTCATCAGAGTAGCTAAATACGTTGATCCTATCAAATCCAAAAGATGCGGCAAACTCGCACATCTCGTCAAACATCTCTTGTGTCTCTCCCGGATGTCCTACGATAAAACTCGTTCTTAAAAAGGAGTTCGGGAGTGCTTTCATAGCATTGAGCAGCTCGATAGTCTTCTCTTTTCCAAAGCCGCGTTTCATCGTTTTGAGCATCTCATCGTTGATGTGCTGGATAGGCATATCGAAGTAGTTATGGAATATCTTTGACTTTCCGATGTTCTGGATCAGTTTGAGTGATGTCGTCGATGGGTAAAGATAGAGGATCCTCGCACTTTTTACTCCTTCGATAAGTTCGATCCTGTGGATCAAAAGAGAGAGTCCGTCGATCGTCTTTTGATCTCTCAGGTATGAACTGCTGTCTTGAGATACAAAGCTGAAATCGTAGTAGCCTTTTTTGACTAAAGACTCCACTTCTCTTACGACTGAGTCAAGTGAACGGGAGTTCAGTTTACCTTTAAACGAAGGGATCGCACAAAAGCTGCACTGTTGATTACACCCTTCTGAGAGTTTGATGTAAGCGTGGTACGTTGAGCCTGTTACGACACGTTCAGCACCGTCTATAAGGTAGACCTGCTCACTGAACTGAGATTTTTTATTTGCTAAAAGCTCATCTATCTTCTCGTAATCTCCTACACCCGTAAAGAGGTCGACTTCTGGCATATCTTTTGCCAGCTCCTCTTTATAACGTTCGCTTAGACATCCTGCCATAACAAGAAGTGAATCATCTTTTCTAGCATCGTGCAGATTTAAGACAGTGTTGATCGATTCCTCTTTTGCAGCGTCGATAAATCCACAGGTATTTACTATGATGACATCGGCATCCTCTTGAGAATCTGTCAGTTCATAGTTTTGAAGGCGCCCCATCATAACTTCGGTATCGACAAGGTTCTTTGTACATCCTAAAGATACGATATGTAGTTTTTTACTCATTCATTTCACTTTTAATATATTTATGAAATTATATCCAATATTAGATATTTCCCTTTAAGAAATGTAAAACACCCTCGAGAATAAACTTTACGGAGATCGATGCCAAGATGAGACCCATGATCCTTGTAGCGATGTTAAGTCCCGTACTTCCAAGACGCTTGCCGATGGGTTTAGAAAGTAGCAGAGTAGGCAGTATCAGCAGCCCTGAGACAGCGATGATGATACCAAGTGCCAGCTTATCGATGAGTGTGGGCATGGAAGATGAGAATAGGATCACGGTACTGATGGAACCGGGCCCTGCTAGAAGAGGGATGGCAAGAGGGACAACGGCAATATCCTCTTTTTCAACTGCTTCGCTTTGCTCATTTTCATTTGTCTTAACTGTCGGTGTTTTTGCTTGAAGCATATGGACTGACATTAGAAGTAGTAAAATTCCTCCGGCGATACGAAACGAGTCGATATCGATACCAAAAAAAGACAGAAGATAATTACCGCCGTAGGCACTGATAAGCAAGATGAGTATAACGGCAGTGACAGTTCGTTTTATAGAACTTCTTTTTTGATGTGCCGACTGGTCTGCCGTGATCGCTAAAAATATCGGTATTACACCAAGAGGATTCATGATAGAGATTAATGTGATAAAAATATGGATAAATGATGTAAAGTCCATGCTTATTCCTGATTTGTATTGTTTTAGATGTGCACTTAATCCATTATATCGTATAATTGCGCCATGAGAACGATTATCTGGATTGCGGCTCTTATGCCGATTTTTTATATGTCATTTTGCTATTCCCTTGGTCTTGGGTGGCAGATGCCTGTCATTATAGCAAAGTTTTTAAACGGCTATCTGCATCTTCACATAGGCGGATATCCCGGAAATGTAGTCAAGTTTTTACAAGATACGACCGCAAAGACGGCGTTGAATCTGTTTATCTTGACGCTTGCACTCAAACCTCTTCACAGCTATCTGAAGTTTGATCTGCTCAAATACAAGAGACTTATCGGCCTATTCGGTTTTTTCTATGTCTTCTTACATGTAATAGTGTTTATATGGTTGAAACACCATTTCGATATGGGTGATGTCACAAGAGCTGTAAGCCATCATCTTTACATCATATTCGGGCTTTTCGCATTTGCGATCATCTTGATGATGGCGATCACATCCATACCGTTCTTATATCGAAAGTTTCACTCTTGGCATAAACTTTTTTACATCGCTATGGTCTTTGTGATCCTGCACTTTCTTTTGGGACAAAAACATATCTCGTTTATAGATATCATCTATGTAGCCGTGATCTCTGCACTTCTGGCACTCAAACTTCTAAAGCGCTAAGAGATGTATGATGTCTTGATACTCGGTGCCGGAGCAAGCGGACTTATGTGTGCCAGCAGGCTTGCTGACGGTAAAGATTTAAAAGTCGGTGTCATAGATGCGAACCAGAGTGTCGGTGCAAAGATAAAGATATCCGGCGGCGGAAAGTGTAATATCACAAATACAGAGGTCACTGAGAATAACTATCTCGGTGACGAGAACTTTGTATCTTCTATCCTGTCAAGCTTTACAAAAGATGATCTTTTGAAGTTTTTGGATGCAAACGCTTTAAAGCCTGTTATCCGAAAAAACCGTTACTACTTTTGCCAAAAAAGTTCTGACGAGATCATCTCCATCTTTAAAAGACTCTCAAAGAATGTCAGTTATCATCTTGGCGAGAACATCTTACATGTAGAGAAAAAAGACGATACCTTTTTCGTTAAAACTTCAAAAAAAACATACAGTGCAAAAAACTTGGTCGTAGCGACGGGCGGAGTGAGTTATAAGACGCTGAGTGCCAGCGATATCGGACTTAAAATAGCTACGAATTTTGGACTCGGTGTCGTAGAGTTCTCTCCTGCACTTGTCGGGATGACGTTGCAAAAAGATCAGTTTTGGATGAAAGAACTCAGTGGAGTGAGTGCTGAGGTCGAGATAACGGTGGAGGGAAAAACTCTGCGTGAAGATATGCTGTTCGCACATCGCGGCATAAGCGGTCCCGTGGTCTTAAGTGCTTCGCTTTACTGGAAAAAGGGGAGTATGTTCATCAACTTTTTACCGGATAAAGATATAAACAAGCTTATCAAAAACAGCAAAAAAAATATCTCAAGCGTGCTGAACCTTCCAAAACGTCTTTCAAAAGGGCTGCTTGACGCCCTACATGTAGAGGACAAACCCTGCAATAAATTGACAAAAGAGGATATCAGCAACCTTCAAGATGTTCACAAGTATGCTTTTTCTCCTGCAGGGAACTTCGGTTTCACAAAAGCCGAAGTGAGTCGCGGAGGAGTGAAGACGGATGAGCTGGATGTTCATTCAATGATGAGTAAGAAAGTAGAGGGTCTTTATTTCATTGGCGAAGTCGTAGATGTCACCGGAGAGCTCGGCGGATACAACTTTCAATGGGCATTTAGCAGCGGTGTCGTTTGTTCTCGGTATATAAAAGGACGCTATAATATCTAAAACGCCTGAAGGATCTTTCATGAAAGAAGAGCTAATAGGACTAACGGATAAAGATGTAGAGGAACGAATTAAACAGTACGGTTATAACGAGATAGAGGAGAAAAGTGAAAGCTGGGCTATACGCCTTTTTAGACGCTTTTGGGGACCGATACCTTGGATGATAGAGGTCGCTGCTATACTCTCGGCTATCGTAAAAAGATGGGAAGACTTCATCATCATAACGGTGCTGCTTCTTGTCAACGCGATCGTGGATTTTTACCAGGAATCAAAAGCGCTTAATGCAATCGCAGTACTTAAAAAGAAACTAGCACGCAGGGCACTTGTATACCGTAACCGGACTTGGACTGAGATAGATGCCAAGATGGTCGTACCGGACGATATCATAAAGCTTAAAATCGGTGATATAGTCCCTGCTGACGTAGAACTTGTAAAAGGCGACGACACACTGCTTGTCGATCAGTCTGCTTTAACGGGAGAGTCTCTTCCCGTAGACAAGAACGTAGGTGATGAGCTTTATGCAAATGCCATTATCAAACAGGGTGAGATGATCGCCCGTGTCACAAAGACAGCAAAAAATACCTACTTCGGAAAGACTGTCGGACTTGTCGCAAAAGCGCAAAAAGAGGAACGCAGCCATTTTCAAAAGATGGTCATCAAAGTAGGAAACTTTCTTATACTTTTAACACTCGTAATGATAGCCATCATCGTATATCACGGGATCAAGACTAATGAACATGTCATAGAACTGCTGATCTTTGCACTCGTACTTACGATATCTGCTATTCCCATAGCCATGCCGGCAGTCCTGACCGTAACGATGGCGATCGGTGCCAGAGTCTTAGCAGGTAAGGATGCGATCGTGAGCCGTTTGGCAGCTATTGAAGAACTAGCTGGTATGGATATACTCTGTTCGGACAAAACGGGCACTCTTACACAAAACTCCATGAGTCTGGCAGAGCCTTATATCATAGGCGAGTATGCAAAAGAGGAACTGATGCTCTATGCAGCACTTGCCAGCAAAGAGGAGAACCAAGACCCGATTGAGCGACCTATATTTGATTACATTAAAGAGAATCAGCTTGATTCAAGACTTAGAGAGTACGAGATCGAAAAATTTCTTCCATTTGACCCTGTACATAAACGTACACAAGGAATATATCAAAAGGGTGGTATGGAACTCATTGTCACAAAAGGTGCTCCCCAGATCATCATAGCTCAGTGTGAAGAAAAAGAGTTTGATGTAAAGGAAGCGTTCTCGCAGATAGAACTTTTTGCCTCACGCGGTTTTAGAACACTCGGTGTTGCTTATAGAAACAGTGATGAAGAGATCTATCATTTTGTAGGGCTCCTTCCTCTATTTGATCCGCCGCGGGAAGATTCAAAAGAGGCCATAGAAGCTGCACGTGCAAAAGGTGTGGCGGTAAAAATGGTGACAGGCGATAATATCGCGGTGGCAAAATACATCTCGAGTCTGCTCAGTATCGGTGAAAACATCGAGGATATCCATATATTAAAGGGTGAATCTGTTGAGGAGTATATCTATCTTTCAAAAGTTCTCTCTCAAGCGATCGTTAAAAATCTCAATCCGGACGATTCTAAAGATGAGGTAGAACAAAGGGTCTCAGATATTTTAAAATATGTTCAGAGAGAACTTTACAATATGCCCATTCCAAAAGGAAGTGTGTTAAAACATGAGTCGGAGATAATCTCCATCATAGAAGAGGCAAACGGTTTTGCCCAGGTCTTTCCCGAAGACAAATACTTTATAGTAGAGAAACTTCAAAAAGCTGATCATATCGTCGGAATGACTGGAGACGGTGTAAATGATGCACCGGCACTTAAAAAAGCCGACTGCGGGATAGCTGTCAGCGGTGCGACGGATGCAGCGCGCGCGGCAGCGGATATAGTCTTGATGTCACCGGGTCTGCGGGTGATCATAGATGCTATAGAAGAATCCCGCCGTATCTTTGAAAGGATGAAAAGCTATGCTATCTTTCGCATCGCAGAGACCATACGTATAGTCATCTTTATGACTTTAGCCATTGTGATGTATGATTTTTATCCTGTCACGGCACTAATGATCATTATTATGGCACTTTTAAATGATATCCCGATAATGACAATAGCTTATGACAATACAAAAGTAAGAGAAAAACCTGTCAGATGGGATATGAAAGAGATATTTGTACTCTCGTCTTGGCTGGGAATCGCCGGGGTTCTTTCCTCTTTTACCCTGTTTTGGATACTGATGTCTGTTATGGATCTGCCTCTGGCTCTTGTACAGACACTGTTCTTTGCAAAACTCATAATCGCCGGTCACGGGACTATATATAACACCAGAATAGATGACTGGTTTTTTAAGTCACCGCTCCCGTCATTAAAGCTTTCCGTCGCGACTTTTGTAAGTGCCATAATAGGACTTGTCATCGCCGTTTACGGATTTGGCCTGATGGAGCCTATCGGCTGGAAATGGGCAGGGGCAATGACACTTTATGCGTTTGTCTGGTTTATCTTTAACGATGTCGTAAAGATTGGTGTGCTTCGGTACTATAGAAATCGCTACCATAAAGATATTATTTAAAATAGATTGGGAAGGCTTTATCTGCATATGCAGATAAAGCTAAACATCATATATATCTTCTCTTCTTTCTTTCACTATTAAATATTTGCAAAGTTTCTGATTTTTACTTTTAATTTAGGTTATCTAAGTGTATAATTTCACATTCAAAATGTTTTTATAAACATTGTATAAACTTTGAAGGCAAAATATTATGGATTCTAAAGAACTTGAACAGCTTGGACTAAAAAATATAGGTAACATATATTATAATTTAAGTTATGATGATTTGATTAAACACGAGCTGGACAATGGTGAATGTAGTATGACAAGCAGTGGTGCAACTGCTGTCGATACAGGCGTGTTTACAGGCCGCAGCCCTAAAGATAAATATTTTGTTAATCAAGAACCCTCAAACAAATATATCGCTTGGGGTGATGTTAACCAGAAGATTGATAAAGCAATATTTGATGAGCTATTTGAACTTTCAAAGCAGCAGCTCTCAGGTAAAGATCTTTACGTAACAGACGTATTTACAGGTGCAAGTGCTGCAAGTAAGCGTTCTATCCGTTTTATTACAGAGATAGCTTGGCAGTCACACTTTGTAAAGAACATGTTTATTCGTCCAACTGAAGAGGAACTAGAAACATTTACATCTCATTTTACTGTTTTAAATGCATGTAAAGCGGTAAATGATAAATGGCAAGAACATAACCTGAATTCTGAAGTGTTCGTTTTATTCGATATCGAGAGTAACTTAGCGATCATCGGAGGTACATGGTACGGCGGAGAGCTTAAAAAAGGTATCTTCTCTATGATGAACTACTGGCTGCCTTTAGAGGGTAAACTTTCTATGCACTGTTCTGCAAACATCGGTAAAAACGATGATACTGCACTTTTCTTCGGACTTAGCGGAACGGGAAAAACAACTCTTTCTACTGACCCTGAACGTCGTCTTATCGGTGATGACGAACATGGATGGGATGATGACGGAGTCTTCAACTTTGAGGGCGGATGTTACGCCAAGGTCATCAACCTTGATCCAAAAAGCGAACCTGAGATTTTCGGAGCTATCAAAAGAGGTGCTCTTTTAGAAAATGTCGTGACAGACCATGAAGGTGTCGTCGATTACTCAAACTGTACAAAAACAGAAAACACACGTGTTTCTTACCCGATAGACCACATCAACAACCATGAACCATCTTTAATGGGTGGACATGCTCAAAACATTATCTTCTTATCAGCGGATGCTTTTGGTGTCCTTCCTCCTGTAAGTAAACTTACAAAAGAACAAGCGATGTACTACTTCCTAAGCGGTTATACTGCAAAGGTAGCCGGTACTGAGCGCGGGATCACAGAACCTGTCGCGACATTCAGTGCATGTTTCGGGGAAGCTTTCCTACCGTTACACCCTACAGTTTATGCAAGACTCTTAGGTGAGAAGATAGATAAACACGGCGTATAAATGTTTATCTTGTAAACACTGGATGGACAGGCGGCGGATACGGCACTGGTAAACGTATGAGTATCAAAGATACGCGTGCTTGTATCAACTCTATTTTAGACGGAAGTATCAACAACAGTGAGTTTGATATGACAAAAACATTCCGTTTAGCGGTTCCAAAAACTCTTGGACAGATAGACCCGAATGTATTGAATCCTCGTAATGCTTGGACTAATAAAGATGAGTTCGATAAGACTCGCGATAAACTAGCTTCGATGTTTATAGAAAACTTTAAAAAATATCAGACAGAAGATGCAGAGTTCGATTATTCGGAAGCTGGTCCGAAGATCGAAGCGTAAAGAACCTCTTTACATGTAAGAGCCAGGCGCTCTTACTACTCTTTTAAAACTTATAGCTCGGTAGCTCTTTTATAAGCAGCTTCTATAGCTTTTATACACCCGTTTCTTACTCCGTTTTCCTCTAATGCACTATATCCCGCAGCAGTAGTTCCGCCAGGACTCATTACGGCATCTTTAAAGACAGCAGGATGCACATCTTGGATAATATCGCCGAATCCTGCAAACAGCCCGCGCATAAGCGTCATGGCATCATCACGTTTAAGCCCCTGCTTGACTGCACCGTCTGCAAGAGCTTCAGCAATAAGTGCTAAATATGCAGGACCGCTTCCAGCTAGAGCCGTAGCAATATTGAGCTCTTTTTCTGAAGATACCCAAAGCGTGTAGCCGATAGAGCTGAATATATTAATAGCTTCCTCTTTACAAGCTTCGTCACCGGTAAGCGTCGTCATCGATTTCTTGATGTTTGCTGCGAGATTCGGCATTGAGCGTACATAATTCTTGGCATCAATATTAGCTTTTAAGATCTCAATAGCAGTTCCCGCTAAAACAGAGTATAAAGCTTTGGCTTTTCCTTTTATCATGCTCTTCATAGCTGTGATATTGGCAGGTTTTACACAGAGTATCAGACTTTTGTCTTCTGCGTTAAAATCTTTATAAAGTGTCTTTTTGATATCTGTTTTTAATCTTGCTTCAAAATCATCAAGCTTGCTCATATCGCGTCCGACAACTTCTACATCGTACGTAGATACCAGTCCTGATGCTATTGCAAAGGCCATATTTCCGTTACCGATAAGTGTTATTTTAGACTTCATCATTGATCTTTATTTAAAAAGTTTGAAAGTTTTTCTGCTACTGCATACGGTGAGTTGTCAGCTAGGATGACTTGTGCCATTGTATTGTTATCGAGATTAAACACTAACGGTCCTACAAAATTTACAAAAGATTCTTCGATTGGTGTATTGATAATCAGCATATTGTAGATCAATAGGTTCGATTTTTCATTGATCTCCATAAGTGTTTGTATTGCAGTCGGGATTTCAAAATCATATTCACGTAAAACAAAAGGGTTTATAAGTGTAAAAGATGGCTCAGGCGCATCTGTGACTTGGAGTCTCGCAAAGACGTCATCTATCTTAGTCAACTCCATTTTTGTTATGTTTTCAAAACCTAACAAGGGACTTTTGATCTCAAATATCATAAATAAACCTTTATAATAACATTGGCAATATTGTAGCATATTTGCATTAATTTGGTAACCGATTAATGTAGTGTAACAATTATTTTCGATAAAATACCAATCTAACACATAAGGATATATTTTGATACTAACAAAAACACTATTACCATTACTTTTACTCTTTATTGTTTTTACCGGATGTAGTAAAAATGATGACGAATATAATAAACCTGCCATGTATTGGTACTCTAAGATAATAGAAAGCGTTTCAAACGGAAATCTGGAAAAAGCAGATAATTACTACAGCTCACTTCAAGGTGAACATATCGGATCGCCTCTGCTTCGCGAAGCAACTTTGATCCTTGCAGTAGCGCATATGTATTATGAAGAGTATCTGCTGAGTGAACACTTTTTAGACGAGTATGTAAAAAGATATGCGAATGCCAACGAGAAAGAGTATTCAGAATTTTTAGAGATCAAAGCGAAATATATGGCTCTGCCGAACCCGCGTCGTGATCAGGCTTTAATAGATGAAGCGATAGAGTCGGCAAAGAGCTTTAAGCTGAAGTACCCGAACTCTGTCTACTATCCGATCGTGGATACGATGTTGACAAGACTTTATATGGCAAGAGCAGCTTTAAATGAGACGATCGCATCTCTTTATGACAGGATAGATAAACCAAAAAGTGCAAAGTACTACAGAGATGTTCAGCCTCAGCCGTGGATAAAATGGGATGAAATAGATCGTGCCAATACTCCATGGTACAGAGAGTGGTTTGAAGGTGACGGAAGTGCAAGCTGGTATGGATTTTTAATCCCGGATACCCGCAGTGTCGTATCAAGAAATAGTATTCAAAGTGATGATAATAGTACAAATGATGGAGAAAAATAATGATGCAATTAAGTAATTATAGTGAATTTCCTACAAACATCCCTGTTATAGCAGAAGATGAAATATTTTTATATCCGTTTATGATATCTCCGCTTTTTTTAAGCGATGAAAGCAATATCGCAGCTGCAAACAAAGCGATGGACGAGAATACACTGGTTATCGTTTGTTCTACACAACCGGGACATGAAGCCAAAAGAGATTTTGATTCGCTTTACAAAGTAGGGGTCATCGGCTCGATTATGAGAAAGGTCTCTCTTCCAGACGGCAGGGTCAAAGTCCTTTTCCAAGGTCTTGCACGCGGTGAAATACTTTCACATGTAAGCGATTCGCCGCTTATCGCTAATGTCAATGTCCTTAACTCAAGTGTAGCAAACGAACTGAGAATGGATGCGGTCTTAGAAGTCGTCAGAGAAAAAGTGCGTGCACTCTCTCAAGTCAGCAACTATTTCCCGCCGGATCTTCTTCGTACGATCGAAGAAAACCATGAGTACAATCGTATAGTCGATCTTATCTGTAGTACCATCAAGCTAAAAAAAGAGCAGGCGTATAAGCTTTTTTCCGAGACTAATATTGAAAGCCGCTTTCTTATCCTTATCGATTATCTGATAGAAGAGATCGAGGCCAACAAGCTTCAAAAAGAGATAAGAAGCAAAGTACATTCAAAGATCGAAAAAGTCAATAAAGAGTACTTTTTAAAAGAGCAGTTAAAACAGATACAGCGTGAACTCGGAACGGATACACAGCGTGAAGAGGAGATAGAAGAGTATCGTAAAAAACTGGCTGCTAAAAAAGAGAAGATGGGTGAGGATGCATATAAAGAGATCAACAAACAGATCGAAAGATATGCAAGAATGCATCCTGATTCTGCAGATGCGGGGATGATACAGACCTACTTAGAGTGGACTCTGGATATCCCGTTCGGTGAACTTGCGAAGAAGTCATTGAAGATAGAAAACGTTGAAAAACAGCTAGATGAAGATCACTTTTCATTGAAAAAACCTAAAGAGAGAATAGTAGAATATTTTGCAGTAAAAGAGCTTCTTGAACTTAGAGGCAAAAAAGACGGCGATGCGGCAGGTGCTATACTTTGTTTTAACGGACCTCCGGGTGTGGGTAAAACATCATTGGCAAACTCTATTGCAAAAGCACTTCACCGTCCGCTTGTACGTATTGCACTTGGCGGTCTTGAAGATGTCAATGAGCTTCGCGGTCACAGACGAACATATATAGGTGCGATGCCCGGACGTATAGCGCAAGGACTTATCGACGCTAAAAAGATGAATCCTGTTATCGTCCTTGATGAGATAGACAAAGTAGCTCGTTCTCATAGAGGCGATCCGACGGCAGTCCTTTTAGAGATACTCGATCCTGAACAGAATAAAGAGTTTAGAGATTACTATCTAAATTTCAATATAGATCTAAGAGATGTTATATTTATAGCGACAGCAAATGATCTAGGCGGCATACCGGCTCCATTACGTGATAGAATGGAGTTTATCACAGTTACTAGTTATACACCTCAAGAAAAGTTTGAGATAGCCAAGAGATATCTGCTTCCACAAGAGCTTAAAAAACATGGTCTTAAAACTTCTGAGCTTGTTGTCTCAAAAACAGCTCTTCATGAGATCATTCATAAATATACACGTGAAGCCGGTGTAAGAAACCTAAGACGAAGAATAGCAGACCTAACAAGAAAAGCAGCAAAGATACTGCTTCAAAACTCAGAACAATCTAAAGTCTCTGTTTCTATTAAAAACCTGAAAGACTTTTTTGATAAAAGCGTATTTGAGATAGAAAAGACAGACAAAGTACCTGTTGTGGGTATGGTCAATGGTCTTGCGTGGACAAGTGTCGGCGGGGATGTCTTAAAGATAGAATCTATCCGTATTAAGGGTAAAGGCAATATGCAGTTAACAGGAAGTCTTGGCGATGTCATGAAAGAGTCGGCAAGAATCGCGTTAAGTGTCGTAAAGACGTTGATCGATGAGGGTAAACTGGAAATAGAGTCTTATAACATTCCTCTGACATATAAAGAACAAGAGGAAGATAGTGCTATTGATCATAGTGAAGTGTATAAAAGGTACGATCTTCATGTCCACGTTCCAGACGGAGCGACTCCAAAAGACGGGCCTAGTGCAGGTATAGCGATGACGACTGTTATGGCATCGATTCTTAGTTCTAAAAAAGTACGCTCTGACCTTGCGATGACCGGAGAAGTCTCTTTAAGAGGTGATGTCCTGCCGATAGGCGGATTGAAAGAGAAATTGATCGCTGCGCATAAAGCAGGGATGACAAAAGTTATTATTCCACAGAAAAACTATGAGAGAGATCTTGTCGATATTCCAAAAGAGATCCAAGATGATCTTGAGATAGTAGGGGTTACAAGAATAGAGCAAGTGCTTAAGTTAGCACTTGTGTAAAGACAGTTGTAAACTATCTTTTATATAGATAGTTTACTGATCTGATCAGCCAGATCGTGAGCACGTACCGGCTTCATTAAAAAGCCGTTTGCTCCGCTTTCTAACGCTTCACTTTTCTTCGTTTCATCAGTCGTAAGCATAATAACCGGCATCTGCTGCAGGTTCTCATCAGCACGTACTACTTTTAGCATCTCTAATCCACCCATGACAGGCATAATGATATCTAACAAAATGATATCTATATCATCCGTAGATTTTAGTATTCCTATCGCATCGGCACCGTTTCTTGCTTCTACGACTTCAGATATATTATCATGTTTTAACAGCATTGATTTTAGCAGCTTTAGATTGATCATATCATCATCTACAGCTAAAATTTTTAATTTTTTATTTGACATCTTTCATCCTTGATTAAACAAATTTTTCAAACACTAAGCGTAATAGGTCTTTGTTTACGATATTTTTTATGATCTCATGAACATAAAGTGCATCGCTTTCTTCCTCTTTGCTTGATGGATCTATCATCATTACAAAGTAAACTTCAGAGTTTATACCTTTAAGCTCATCCGTTAAGCCGGCAAGGTCTAAACCATTTAGTTCTTTATCAAATAGTGCAAGTTTATATCTATTTGTTTTTAACTTTTCTTTCATCTCATCTACATCTTTTGCTACTTCATAACTATATTTTAGTTCATCCAGTATGTGTGCAAAGAGTTTTGACTCGATCGTATTTTTCTTAGTAAGTAAGATATCCGCCGCATATGGTTTTTCTACATCGATATCAATATTTTCTTCTAAGACTGATATATTCTCTTCTTCTGCAGGCTCCGCATCGTTTTCAAGAACATCTAGAGCTTCTGGAGCTTCAGTCGGTTCTTCACTCTCTGTAGTTTGAGATTCTATCTCGATCTCATGCTCTTGAGTTGATTTCTCATCTTCGATCTGTTTTGTTACATCTTCATTTAGTGAGAGCTCTTTCGCAGCTTTTTCATCCTGCACCTTTTGAGCTTTTACATCTACGATAAGATCAGCTAAAAAGTGATTTAAGATAGAGATTATCTCAGAACGTACTAATGGTTTAGTCGTATACTCATCAAGTCCATGACTCAAAAATCGTTCTCTATCGCCTTTTAGAGCATTGGCTGTAAGTGCTACTATCGGAACGTGAGGAAGGTTGAAATCCTCTTCATAATCTAGTATCTCCTGAGTCGCTTCAACACCGTCAAGTACAGGCATCTGAATATCCATAAATACGATGTTAAAGTTTCCGTTTTTACGTTTTTGGAAAGCTTCCAGTCCATTATTTGCTAGCGTTACTTCAATACCAAGATCTTCTAACGTTCTTTTTATCAGTTTCTGATTGATGATATTATCTTCAGCAACTAAAGCTTTTGCAGCAAATCTAGAGCTTTTTTCATCGAATTTTTTACGGCGTGCTCTTTTGTTTTTTTGCTCATTAAACGATGATGAATCATAGTTCTCCAAAACAGATCTTAATTTAGTCGTATTTAACGGCTCGTAAAGTGTTTTAAAGATATTTAATCCAAGTGTCTCTATTTTCTTCATATAGTATGATTTTGTGATTAATACCATAGCTTCCGGTGACTTGCTGTAGTTAACAAGATCCTCTTCGTTTGCAAAATCATAATCTACAAACATCAAATCATAACTGATCTGTTGTTCTAAAGTATTTAACTCGTTTAGATCTTTAAACGATGTATAGCTTACACCGTAGAAATCAAGATACTCACGAAGGTATTTACTTTGTGTCTTCTCTTTTGTATTAGAATCTAAGATCAACGCATTGATGTTAGAGAAGTTTCCTTTAATACTGTCATTGAGAGTTTCTATCTCTTCAAATTCCAGTGTAAAGAAGAACGTAGTTCCGTGACCGACTTCACTCTCAAGATCTAGCTGTCCGCCCATAAGTTCAACGAAACGGCTTGAGATCGTAAGACCAAGACCTGTACCGCCGTATTTACGTGTAATAGATGTATCGGCTTGACTGAATGCTTCGAAGATGCGAGATTTTTGTTCACTGGTAACACCTATACCGCTATCTTGAACTTGGAATCTGATTTTTACTTTACCGCTGTGCTCAGATTCTATACGGCGTATATCGACGTTAATGGCGCCGCCGCTGTTTGTAAATTTGACCGCATTAGAAAGAAGGTTGATAACGACCTCTTTAATCTTAGTAGGATCCCCTTTGATAGGACGTTCAAGTTCCGGATCGATATAACAACCAAGATCGATATGTTTCTCAGATGCACGGACAGAATAGACTTCAACCGCACTTTCAAACTCATCGGTAGGATTAAATACGACCTCTTCGATCTCAAGTTTATTACTTTCGATTTTAGAAAGGTCAAGAATATTATTGATAATTTCAAGTAGGTTTTCCGATGATTTTTCAATAATATCGATAAACTCTCTTTGCTCTTCACTTAGATCAGTATCTTTAAGCAGTTCCGTAAACCCGACGATACCGTTAAGAGGAGTACGGATCTCATGTGACATATTTGCAAGGAACATTGATTTCGCTTCACTTGCTTCCATTGCGTACTCTTTATCGCGACGAGTTTGCTCGATGATATCTTCAAGTAGTTGGTAAGCCTGTGCTGTTCCAGAAGCAGTATCAAGGTTGATGTTTCTGTTGTCTTCATCATCACCCGTATCTTTTGCAACACGTCTTAAAACAGACTCGAGGTTTTTGATGTTTCTTGCGATATCGTTTGAAAGTAGGAATCCAAGGATACCGACAATTATAGAGATAACCCATATAGAGATTGCGATTACCAGGATTCTAATAGCATTTTCCTGTACAACTTTTGCTCTATTATCCATCTCAGCAAGAATGATATCTTTTGCTTGTGTAATAACATTTTCTTTCTCAGAAAGCATAGTAAACCAAATACCGGACTCTGTATCGTATTCACCGCTTTTTGCAGCTTCTAGAATATTTGAACGCTCTTCTGTAATGTCATTACTTAAGTCAGTGTTGTCTTCATTGTTAAACAGGTCATTTAACTGTTTATATATATTTGGATCGACTTCATCATAGGTAATAGAATCGGCTTTACCGATAAAAGAGAGCCATTTGTTGATCGCATCTGATTCAAGCGGAGTTGAACGAGCAAGTGTATATGAGATGTAATCTCTTTCAGCAGCTGTATACTCTTGTGCACGTACGAGTGAAAGATAAGCAGTAACAAGCGAAGATATTTTTTCGTCAACGTGAATATTTGCAATGTTTTCCACTTTAACAAGAATGTCATCCTGTGCTTTTCCGTAAGTGTTATAAAAGACATCATCGAAATTTATTTTCTGATCATCGACAAGTGCTCTTACATTTTTTGTCTTTTTCATAATAGTAGATATAGATGCACTGTTTTTACAAGCTTGACAATTTGCTGTACCCTTAGAGTGGTCATGTATACTTGTATTGTCTTGTATATAAGATAAATACTCTTGGGCACTTTGCGTTACCAAGTCTCTTTGAGCAAGAAGTGATTTATGCGTTGTCGGAGAAGAGTTTCCAAGATACATAATAGTCATACCACGTTCACGAGACATATTATCCAGTAAGTTGGTCAGATATCTATTCTCTTTTAGTTTCGCTTGTAATTGTTTGGCACTGCCATAGCTTGAATATGCGTTATACACATAATATGAAGCTAATGCGAAAAGAATAATAATTGGAAATAAACTTATTAGTCTTAGCCTGTTTTTAAGTCCTATTTGCATTATCTAACTTCCTTATATTTGATTTATGTAATTTTTAAAACTAACTAACAGCTGTTTTGCTTGTTGCTCATCATATACAGATGTCAACTCCTCTAAAACTTTTGAGACTTTATTTAAACGAAGATTATCAGAAGCACCTTTGATGCTTATTGCTAACTTTTTAAGTGTATCAAAGTCATTATTATCTATCGCATTTTCTAAACTGCCTGCCATCTCGTTTGCCTGCTCTTTAAACTCTGTTAACAGCTGGTTGACGATATCTTCATTAAATCCAAGTTCATTTGCTGTTGCAGATTTATTATAATCAAGGGTATCCGCTTCTTCAAATGACGTAGGTTCTTCCTCTAAAGAAACCGGTAGAAGGTCATTAAAATCAGATGTTTCTTCACTGCCGATCTCTTCATCTTCCGGTAGGTCTAGCTTTTCTTCAAAGCTATAGTCATCTACAGCTAGCGGTTCAGTTGCTTGTTCTTCTTCTTGAGTCTCTTCATTGTCTAAAAAATCGTGATGTTCCAGAGTGATTGGCTCATCATCATGATATTTGATCCCGACATTATAGATATCGTCTTCTTCGATATCTGCCGGCTCATTGAAATCTTGTTCATGAAGAATATTGTTATCTTTTAGAGGGATCTCTTCTTCAAAAGCATGCTTGTCGTGTTCAGGCATAGGCTCTATATACTCTTCCAGCTCTTCCTGCTCTTCCATCAAGTCATTTTTAAGTTCGATATCTTCCGTTGGGCTTTCTTGCTCAGGTTCAATGAAGCTTTCTTCTTCGAAAGTGTCCATCTCAACAGAAGGAGTCTCTTGAGGCATTGTTTCTACTATCTCTTTACCTTCAAGCTTTGCAATGATTTTATAGAAATGATCAAGGTTGGCTCTTACTTCATCCATATTGTCTGAACTGTTGATTATGCTCAATACTTCAAAAGCATCTTCGATTCTTAAGTTCGCAGCCACACCTTTTAATTTATGTGATAAAAGCTTGACGCCGTCAAAGTCAACATTTTCTATATGATTATATAACTCATCTTTAAAATCATATGACTGCTGTATGAAGTCTCCTATAAACTCTTCGATCAGGTCTACAGGCAGCCCAAGTTCATCTGACGCGACATGCGGATCATAAGCATAATCTTTGCTGACTTGTAAGTTGTCGATATATTTTTGATCGGCAGCACTTACTGTATAGTCTCCGAGCATAGGTTTCTCTGAAGGTTTCTTTTCTACCGGTGCTTCTTCGACTTCATTAGCGCCATAAATATCGATTGACGACTCTAACTCATCCATCGGCTCAAATTCTTGACTTTCATCAGCCGCTTCATGTAACGGCTCTAGAGTTTGACTTTCTTCAGGAGGCATATAGATATCTTCAATATCTAACGGTGCATTGAAGTCGAAGTCATAAGGGTCTTCGATCACTTTTTCATGTACCGGAGTCTCAAATACATCAGGTTCACTAAGTTCAAAAGGTTGTGCATCTTCAAAGTCCGGCAGACCTTCTTCTTCTGTTTCTTCTATGACCTCTTCAGGCATTGCAAATTTTGGAGCAGGAATCTCTCTCGTTTTCTCTTCAGGTTCTTGACTGACTACACCGCCGTCTATGGCTCTGAGTTTTGAAAGGGTTATTGCATATGCAGGTTGATCTGGTGCGTCGGAAAGGTAAATAGTCTCTAGTTCTAAATTAGCGGAAAAGTTTTTTTTCTTTGCGCTAATTATAACTTTTGCTTCATGAATATCCGAGTGGAGTATGTAGTAAATCCAATTGAAGTTTTTAAAATTATGAATGTAATTAGGTTTTTTTACAAAAAGGTCTGCAAAATCAGTACATTCGTTTTGTAGCTCTGCTAAATTTTTAAATCCTAACTGTTTTAAATCTTTTTCGTCTATTCCAATAAACTCTTGCTTATGATTGTATATCAGCATACTTATTCCTTATTTTTCAGCTTCAAGCATTTTTGCGTATAATGCACTGGCTTCTTCAATATTTTTTCTACTTGCAGGTTTACGCGCTGCGATATACCCTGTTATTTTTTTATCTTCATCAAATACCGGAGTGATCTCTGTTTCGACCCAGTAGTATAGACCGTCTTTTCGTAGATTTTTTACAAAGCCGTGCCATGTCTGACCTGATTGTATGTCTTTCCACATCTGGGCAAATGCGGCTTTTGGCATATCGGGATGTCTTATGATGTTGTGAGGCTTTCCTATGAGTTCTTCAGATGTATATCCTGAAATCTCGCAAAACTTCCTATTTGCAAATGTAATGACACCTTTTGTATCCGTTTCACTTACGATAGCCCTTCCTTCAAAGTGATACTCTTCATCTACTACTTTTGGTCTATTCATGCTAAAAACCTTAAAATCTAAGTTGGGGACAATATAACATATTATTAACTAAAAATGACTTATTTGTAAGATAATTTTATAGTTTTTGCATCTTTTTGGTTTAATATAGAAGCAATTTCATCTTCGCTTGCAGATTTAATCATTTCAAATGTCCCAAAATAGCTTAAAAGCTTTTGTATCTTTGCAGAAGATATTCCGTTTAATGATAAAAGTTTACTTTCTTGGTCAAGTTTTAGCTTGGTTTTTTTATGGAATGTAATAGCACTTCTATGGGCTTCATCTCTGAGTCTTTGGACAAACTGCAGTCTTTTGTCCGTAGTCTTTAAGTTGAAACTCTCATAGAGGGTATGGATGATGTCTCTTGCTTCACCTTTAGCTCTGTGGGATTTTGCGTCTATCTTCTCTTTTGATATGGCAATGACGTCTAAAAAGACTCCACTCGATTCAATGAGCTGCTCTGCAAGTTTAAGCAGTGTCTCTCCGCCGTCGAGTATCCACAGATCAGGCGGAGTGTTTTTTTCGAAACTTTCGATCCTTTTTGTCAGTATCTCTTTCATCTGGGCATATTCATCACGGGCTTCAAGATGATAGGTCCTGTAAGATCCTTTGTCGAACGCACCGTTTTCATACACTACCATTGCTCCGACTGTTGCCTGACCTGCCATATGAGAGTTGTCAAAGACCTCTATCCGTAAAGGTAAACGCTGAAGTTTGAAAAGCTCTTTTACTGCTGCAGCCAGCTCATAAGTATTATCTGATTTTGTCTTATTCAGCAGTTCATCGGCATTGAGTAAAGCCAGATCGATCAGTCTTTTTTTATCGCCTCGTTTAGGATTTGAGATATCGGCTTTTTTACCGAATAAAGAGGAGAGGTACTCTTCTAAAACCGCTTTTGATTCAAACTCGTCAGCTACTAAAATCGGTGCGATGATAGGAGGTGCTTCGTTTCCGTAGTACTCCATGATCGCGCGGTAATATATCTCGTCTTTGTCAAAGCCTTCGTTTAGATAGATAAAATCATGTGAAGATGAGACCACTTTACCGTTTCTCATAAAGACCCTGACAACGACTGCACGGTTCTCTTTGTACGATATGCAGAAAATGTCGAAGTTGTCGTTTGAAGCAAGATCTATTTGAGATATAATATTAGATTTTTCTATACTTTGAACTCTGTTTTTTATCTCGTTTGCCTCTTCGAAACGAAGCTCTTCAGCATAAAAAAACATCTTTTCTTTAAGCTCTTTAATAAGCTCTTTTTTGTTTTCTATATAACTTACGGCTTTGTCTATCTCTTTTTGATAAAGTTCACTTTTGATATTAAACTCGCATGGTGCCAGACATTTTTTTATCTGATAGTACAGACACGCTTTTTTGCCTTTGAGACAGCTTTTTTTCTGGACAAGTTTACAGAGTTCGTAGATGGAATCAAGGATATCTCTGGCTCCTACGGAGTAGGGACCGAAATACTTTACCTCTTTAGCGTTTATGATCTTTCTTGTTATATCAAACCTTGGATATTTTTCTGAATAGTCTATGTAGATGTAAGGATAGGTCTTGTCATCGCGAAGCAGGATATTGTATTTTGGTTTGAGCTGCTTGATAAGGGAGTTTTCAAGTATAAGTGCGTCATGTTCGCTGTTTACGACTATGTAGTTCATAGACGCTGTCTCGTTTAGCATCTTTACGATTCTTGGATTCAGAGCGGGATTTGGACGAAGTGAAGGAGTAAAGTACCAGTAGCTTTTTACACGGTTTTTAAGGTTCTTTGCTTTACCGATGTAAAGGAGCTGCCCTTTTTCATTAAAATACTGATATATTCCCGCAGATTGCGGCAGGTTTTTAATCTTGTCTATCATTTAAAATCTTACGGATATCCTCTATAACATCGTACAATCGTTCATCTTGTGCACTGTTGACAAACTCGGCATGTGAGCGTTCAGGAAATGTCTCATGTGTACTTGATCCTTCATGCAGACTTTCATCTTTGTAGGGTTTAAAAGAGACATAGGCTCGTATATCGGTAAAAGCTGCATCTTTACATTCGACAGGAGGCATTTGCTTTAATGGTGTTTTAATAGATTGTATTATAATATCAAATTCCTGTTTAGCCCAAGGATGACTAAGTACAAAATTGAGGGTATTGTTTTTAAAATATCCGTAAACAATCATTTTTTGCAGATGCATCGGGAAAAGTTCTTGAATTTTTTTTATACAGCGAATTTTAGATAATTTTGAAAATTGAGGTTTACTTTGCAAAGAAGAGACAATCTGGTTAGCATTTTTCATATCGTCATTATAGCATTGTTATCGTTAAATATGTTTGGATGCGGTTACAAAGCGGCTCCATACTATGAAGATAATGATACTACTACAAATCAAGTAAAAGCAGATAGCAAATGATAAAATATGATGTAATCATTGTTGGTGCGGGGATAGCCGGTCTTTACGCGGCTATGAACATACCAAGAGATAAAAAAGTACTTATAATCAATAAGCGTGAGACTTTTAAATGCAACAGTTTTTATGCACAAGGCGGTATTGCACTGGCGGTTGATAAAGATGATATTCCTGTACATATAGAAGACACGCTGAATGCGGGTGACGGTCTTTGTGATAAAGATGCAGTCGATGTGCTGAGTGAAAACTCCCGTGAGGTCATTGACAATATCATCAAGATGGGTTTTGAGTTCGATAAAGACAGCGAAGGCAATCTTTTATATACAAAAGAGGCGGCTCACTCAAGAGAGAGGATCCTGCATGCCGGCGGTGATGCCACAGGAAGATATCTGCATCTTTTTCTGCTTGAACACAACCCTCATCCGATGCTTTTTGACGCAAGAGTCGTGGACCTTTTGATAAAAGATAACGAGTGTTACGGTGTTACGGTTCTCGATCATAGAGAGCTCAGAAATATCTATGCAGAAAAAGTGATCATCGCAAGCGGCGGTGTCGGTTCGCTTTATGAGTATCACACAAACGCTCCTACGATCAGCGGCGATATGCAGGGATTGTGTGTCATGAAAGGGATCAAGCTTGAGATGATGGAGATGATGCAGTTTCATCCCACAGTATATGTCGGAAATGAGTCGGCACAAAAACTCCTGCTTACAGAAGCGTTAAGAGGAGAGGGTGCTACTATCGAGGACAAGTTTGGCAGAAGATTTTTATTTGATTATGACCCAAGAGGCGAGCTTGCTTCCCGCGATATCGTCAGTAAAGCGATCTATGACTATAAGAAAAAGACGGGTTCAGAGGTATATCTCTCCTTTAAGAACTTCAATTACGAGTATTTTATACACAGATTTCCAAATATCTACAAGAGTATGAAGCTCTTTGGTTATGACCTGCCAAATGACAGAGTCCCTATCTCTCCGGCATTTCACTATGCGATCGGCGGAATAAAGACTGATCTGAGTGCAAGAGTCGAGGGAATCGGGTCGTTATATGCGATAGGTGAAGTTGCTTCAACAGGTGTCCACGGGGCAAACAGACTTGCTTCTAACTCCCTGCTTGAGGGACTGGTCTTTGCAAAACGTGCCGTTGAAGATATCTTAAAAGATACAACAAAAAAACCGTTTGTCGAGTTTGATGTCGTCAAAGACGTGATGAGTTACAAAGAGGATAAAGAGAAGAAAAATCTTCTTCGTAAAATTATGTGGGACAAAGTGTCTATTGTCAGGACAAAAGAGGGATTAACAGAAGCATTAGAACAGATTAATGCTCTTTTAAATGAAAAAATTGGTAAACTTCTTAAATTTCGTTTACTGACGGCAAAAGAGATAGTTACTTCAGCCTTAAAACGAGAAAAATCTATTGGTGTGCACACCATAGAAGAAAACTAGGAGAGCGTAATGCATGGAACGGATTTAACGACCACATGGGTCGGTATACTTAGTTTTGCTGTTTTTTTAATAGCATACTATTTTATAGCAACAGAGGAAAAATATGAGATAAACAAAGCAAAGCCTGCTCTTTTTGCAGGAACTTTTATGTTTATGCTTGTAGGCGTATATTATGCTATTAACGGATTGAATCCTAACGCATTACATGATGAATTAGAAGTATTGATACTTGAGATAGCGGAGATATTCTTCTTCCTGTTTGTCGCGATGACTTATATCGAGACATTGATAGAAAGAGGTGTGTTCGAGCTGATGAAATACAAGCTTGTTTCAAAAGGCTATTCATATAAAAAACTGTTCTGGTTAACGGGGACCTTGGCATTTTTTATCTCTCCTGTTGCAGATAACCTGACAACAGCTCTTATCCTTTCGACTGTTCTTTTTACGATAGACAAAGAGAAAATAGCGTTCTTGGTACCGGGTGCGATAAATATCGTCGTAGCAGCAAATGCAGGGGGTGCCTGGTCTCCGTTTGGTGATATCACGACATTGATGGCTTGGACTGCAGGTAAAGGTGAATTTGTAGATTTCTTATTCCTTTTCCCGGCGTCAGTACTTGGATGGCTGGCAACTGCATTCTTGTTAAGTCTGTCTGTTCCTAAAGGGGAACCTGAGTTCGATCCGCATACAGAGACTCAGCCTAGACTTAGAAAAGGCGGTATGGTGATCGTTTATCTTGGGATATTTACGATCGCGATCGCTGTTTTAGGACACCAGTTTTTCCATTTTCCTGCAATGTGGGGTATGATGTTCGGTCTTGCGATACTCAAACTGTATTCGTTTAATCTAAACCGTAAAAGTACAGAAGGATTTGATATCTTCGTCAATATGAAGAAAGTCGAGAACGATACGCTTCTTTTCTTCTTCGGTATCCTTTCTGCTGTTGGAGCATTACACTTTTTAGGATTCTTGGAGTATATCCATACGCTTTACGGTGCGATAGGAAGTACGGCATCAAATATCGGTGTAGGATTCTTGTCTGCGATCGTAGATAACGTTCCTGTTATGAGTGCGATTTTAAAATCATCTCCTGAGATGGGAATGGATCAGTGGCTTCTTGTAACGATGACTGCAGGTATCGGTGGATCTCTTATCAGTTTCGGTAGTGCTGCAGGTGTCGGTGTTATGGGAAGAATGAAGGGTATTTATACTTTCGGTTCTCACATGAAACACTCATGGACTATCTTAGTAGGATATATCATCTCAATAGTGATCTGGTATGTCCAGTTTGAAATAATGGGTCTTTACTAAATCAACTCTTAATCTAAATTATTGTATCCTTTCATAAATTGAAAGGGTACATCCCCCTCATAAAAGCCATTAGGCGCTCATAATTACACTATTAAAGGCATTTATAATGACAAATGTAAGCATTATCGTTTTAGATTTTGGTTCTCAATACACTCAGCTTATTGCTCGTCGTCTCCGTGAAGAGAAAGTTTATTGTGAAATTCTTCCATACTATACCAAAGTTGATGAGATAAAATTAAAAAATCCAAAAGGGATCATCCTTAGCGGCGGTCCGTCATCTGTTTACAACAAAGATGCATATGAGGTAGATCAAGGTGTTTACACACTTGGTATCCCTGTTCTAGGTATCTGTTACGGTATGCAAAGAATCGCTGTAGACTTCGGCGGTTCAGTCATCAGAAGTGATCATCATGAGTACGGAAAAGCAGAACTTACGATCCACCAAAAAGACGGAACGGTATCTCCACTGTTTGAAAAGTGTGATGACGGCCGTGTCGTATGGATGAGTCACAGTGACAGAGTAGATGTACTGCCGGAAGGTTTTGAGCCTATCGCAGTATCTGCAAACTCTCCGTATGCGGCTATTGCAAATGAGGAAAAACGTGTTTACGCGATGCAGTTCCACCCTGAAGTGCAACACTCAGAAGAGGGTTATCTGATGCTTCGTAACTTCGCTAGAAATATCTGTGGCGTAGAAGAGAAATGGAAGATGGAACATTTCTTAAAAGAGCAGATCAAACTGATCCGTGAAAAAGTGGGAACAGGTAAAGTCCTTTGTGGATTAAGCGGCGGTGTTGATAGTTCGGTTGTTGCAGCTATGCTTTATGAAGCGATCGGTGATCAACTTATCCCTGTATTCGTAGATAACGGACTTTTAAGAAAAGGTGAGCGTGAGCAGGTAGAAGAGATCTTCAAAATCAATTTGAAAGCTCCTTTAGTTGTCGCAGATGCAAGTGAACTGTTTTTAGGTCGTCTTGCAGGTGTCAGTGATCCTGAGCAAAAACGTAAAATAATCGGGCATACATTTATCGAGGTTTTTGAAGCTGAAGCTAAAAAACATGACGGTATCAAGTTCTTGGCACAAGGGACACTTTATCCGGATGTTATCGAGTCGATCTCTGTAAACGGGCCTTCTGAAGTGATCAAGTCTCACCATAATGTCGGTGGACTACCTGACTGGATGGATTTTGAGCTTATCGAGCCGTTACGTGAACTTTTTAAAGATGAAGTCCGTAAAATAGGGCTTGAACTTGGTCTTCCTGAAACGATGATCAATCGTCATCCATTCCCTGGACCGGGTCTTGCGATCCGTATCATGGGAGATGTTAATGTTCCTGATCTTGATCTTCTGCGTGAAGCTGACGTCATCCTTATCGATGAGTTAAAAGCAAGCGGATACTATGCGAAGACTTGGCAGGCGTTTGCAGTTTTACTTAACGTAAAATCTGTAGGTGTCATGGGTGATAACCGTACTTACGATAACACTGTCTGTATCCGTGTCGTTGAAGCGGTCGACGGTATGACTGCGACATTCGCATATCTTCCTCATGATCTGTTAGAGAGAATCTCTCGCCGTATCATCAATGAGGTCGACGGTATCAACCGTGTGGTTTACGACATCAGTTCTAAACCACCTGCAACTATTGAGTGGGAATAAATTAAGAAAATTTCAGCACGCTTTGAAATGATTAAGGTGCCAGCGTAGTTCACTACGCTTTACCCTTAAAACATTCCAAATCATACTAAACTTTTCATAATTTGATGGAATTGTTTAGCAGTCCAGGAAAGTTGTTTTATGAAACAAAAACCTATCTATCTTTTCTCTCTTACCTCTCACGACGGTGTCACTCACGTAAACTCTTTACATGTAAACTACTTTACCCCTGAAATCGATTTTAAAAAGTATGATTATCTTGTCATCACCTCCAAACAGGTTTTAGAAGCGTTAAAAAGTTATGACGAGAGCTGGAAAAGTATTGCAGTTTTGGCAGTTTCGGATGTAACGGCAAAAGCCGTCAAAGAGGCAGGCGGAAAGATACTAGAGTATGGAAGCGGATATGGCGACAATCTAAGTGAGATCATCTTCTCCTATCCGAAAGAAAAGAAGTGGCTCTATCTGCGTGCAAAAGAGATCGCTTCGGATTTTATATCTGTATGTAAACAAAACGGATACAATATAGATGAAGCGGTGGTGTATGAGACTTCATGTTCGCATGATCTCTTACATGTAAAGGTCGAAGATGATGCGACACTTATCTTTACTTCGCCGTCAAGCGTGACATGTTTTTTAAAACATCATATGTTTAAAGATACGCAAACAATAGTAGTCATCGGCAAGACAACGGCAAAAGCGATGCCGTACCATGTAAAGTATAAGATAGCAGATGAACCAACGATGCAAAGCTGCATCCAAAAGGCAAAAGAGTGAAAGATTCAAAAGAATACCTGGATAAAAAAGCATTTTTTGAGAGAGTGATAACCGTTTACGGCAGAAATGTGGTGGTAGAAGTGTTAGAAGATGAGAACGTTAGCATTCATAAACTGCATCTTTCAACTTCGAACAAACCCGACGGTGTGATCAGTACGATACTTAAACTTACTGAAAAAAGAGGTGTTGAGATAGTTTACCACGATAAGAACGCTCTTTCACGCATCTCTAAAAATGCGAAGCAGGATCAGGGTGTCGCAGCCGACATCATCGCAGATACCTATAAGAGTGCTGATGAGATAGCAACTTTGAAAAGTTACAGACTCTTAGCCCTTGACGGTGTGCAAAATCCTCAAAATTTGGGAATGATCATCAGAAGTGCGGCGGCTGGTAATGTAGACGGCATCATCCTACCGAAGAAAAACAGTGCAAAGATCTCTCCGCTTGTCATAAAAGCGAGTGCAGGGACACTCTTTAAGATACCGATCTTTTACTGCAATGCTTTGGAAGATGTTTTACAAAGAATTAAAAATGAGTGTGATATATTTGCGCTTAGTTCTTACGCAAAAGATGATCTGAACAGCTTACATGTAAGCGAGCGATCGGTATTTGTTCTTGGAAATGAGAGTGACGGGGTAAGCAAAGAGGTAGAAGCACTTTGCAATAACTCCGTAAAGATCCCGATGAACAGAGGCGTAGAGTCATTAAATGTCGCCGTAACGGCAGCGTTGATAAGTTTTTTACCTAGATAAAACAAAGGAGATGTGATGAGAGTAGTATGTCCACACTGCTTAGCAGTAAATAATGTTCCCGTAAAAGAGTCGTATAAAAAAGCAAACTGCGGAAAATGCAAAGGTTCTCTGCTTGATTCAAAACCTGCGAGTCTGACAGCAACTACTTTCGATGAAGCTGTCGTAAACAGCGATATTCCAGTTATCGTAGATTTCTGGGCTCCTTGGTGCGGACCATGTAAGATGATGGCTCCGACATTTGAAAAAGTAGCAGAGCAGTTTCCGTTAAAGATGTTCTTTGCAAAAGTAAATACGGAGAATGAACAATTGTTAGGTTCTAGATTCGGTATAAGAAGTATTCCGACTCTGGTAATATTTAAAGGCGGCAAAGAGGTACACAGAGTATCGGGCGCTTTAGATGAGAGAAGTCTGAGAGACCTCGCTTCACAATTCAGCTCTTAAAGGTCAAAAGTATTAAACACAAGATTTTAAAATCCTATTTTGGTTATGACTCTTTCCGTCCGCTTCAAGAAGAAGCGATAGACGCGATACTGGAGCATAAAGACCTGCTTATGATCCTGCCGACCGGCGGCGGAAAATCTTTATGTTATCAGCTTCCCTCTCTTATGATGGATGGCGTGACCATCGTCGTCTCTCCACTTTTGGCACTAATGTACGATCAGGTTATGGCCCTTAAGACCAACGGCGTGAAAGCGGAGATGATCTCCTCTATGCAAAATGAAGAGGAGATACATAGCATTCGTCAAAGACTGATGGATTCCGATATAAAACTATTGTATGTCGCTCCTGAACGTTTTGCATCTTTTGAATTTGTAAACTTTTTAAAATCCATAAAGATCAACTTTTTTGTCATAGATGAGGCTCACTGTGTCAGTGAATGGGGACATGAATTTCGTATCGATTACAGAAAACTCGATCTTCTGCGTGAGAATTTCCCTACAACTTCCATAGCTGCATTTACCGCAACGGCGACTCCAAGAGTTGCGGCGGATATCAAACATGCCCTTATGCTTCATGAGCCTGTAGAGGTGCGTGGAAAGATATTTAGAAAAAATCTTCACATTACAGTCGAGCCCCGCATAAAAGACGGCAAGAAACAGCTGTTAGAGTTTTTGGCCAATTTTAAAAACGAGAGCGGGATCGTCTATGCGTTTTCCCGTAAGCAGACTGAGGCTTTGGCTGTCTTTTTACATACGAACGGCATAAAAGCACGACCTTTTCACGCGGGACTTCCTACTCATGTAAAGGAAGACACTTTTAAAGCTTTTGTCCGTGATGAGATACAGGTGGTAGTGGCTACCATCGCTTTTGGGATGGGGATAGACAAGAGCAATATCCGTTTTGTAGTACATATGAACCTGCCAAAGACGATAGAGAACTACTATCAGGAGATCGGGCGTGCAGGGCGTGACGGGTTAGACAGCGAAGTGTTTTTACTTTACAGCGGGAGCGATGTCGTGATGCAGCGCGAGTTTATCGAGCAGCTTGAAGAATCGCCGTACAAGCAAAACGCCTTTAACAAGATCGAGCAGATATCAAGATATGCGACGATGGAAGAGTGCCGTCACAACTACATAGCGACCTATTTTGAAGATGATATAGAGAACTGTAAAGATGCCTGCGATAACTGTACGGCACCCGAGAGTAAACAGTCAGAGATCACGGTCGATGCACAGAAACTTCTCTCTGCTATATACAGGACAAACCAGACATTCGGGCAGGCATACGTCATTGATGTTCTTCGCGGCAGCACTCTGCAGAAGATCTTGGACAATGGTCACGATAAACTTTCAGTTTATGGTATCGGTGAAGAGAAGTCACGTGCTTACTGGGAGAGAGTGGTCGAAAGGCTGATGGAACTCAGTGCGGTAAAAAGAGGCGAGTTCCGTGCTTTGATCCTTGACAGTGCCGGGATGAAGATACTCAAAAATGAGTTGAAGGTCTTTATCAAAGAGGAGCGACTCAACCTAAAACCGAAAAAAGAGTTTGTCGTTCATAAAGACGAGGATGTCGACAGCGAAGTGTTTGAACAGCTCAGAGCGCTTCGCGGGGCAATAGCAAAAGCCGAAGACAAGCCGGCATACATTATATTTGGCGACAAGACACTCAAGGAGATGGCAAAAGCGCTTCCAAAGACAAAAGAGGAGATGCTTGAGGTAAACGGAGTTGGAGAGGTAAAGTTCGAACGTTACGGAGAGCAGTTCTTGGAGTTGTGTCAGACGTTGTGAATTAAAATATTCTGATGCGGCAGTATCAAGCTTTAGTAACCAAGTGTTTAACGTAGCTTAGGTGGCTTTGCCACTTAAGCGTATCAATTTTATGAAAACATGATCTCATAAGGTCTTTTGATCTCATTGATTACTTCGCCCACACTCATATGGCGGCTTTTTCTTAAGAACTCTCTGCCGTCTAAAAACACTAAGACGGTAGGGATGGCAAACACACTGTAGTGTGCTGCGATGTCTGCGTCTGTCGAAACGTCGATGCTGACGATCTCAAATGTGTCGAAGTTATCACTTATGGCTTCTAAAAGCTTTGGCTTTAAAGCGTGGCATACATTACATGTAGGCGCACTGAAGTAAAGCATCACTGCCGGATTTTCTTTTATGATATTATCTATGGATTCTATATTTTGCATGTATAATTGTACACTAAAAGGTTTATTTTGAGATATATATTTTTTATTTTACTGGTTTTCATAAGCTTGCAGGCTGCAACAGATTTTGAGGATGCGCTTGATGTCTATAAAAGCGGTGACTATACCAACTCTTTTAAAGCGTTTAAAGCATTGGCAGAAGATGAGAACGATTCAGATGCTGCATATTATCTGGCTTACATGTACGAAAATGGTCTTGGATGTAAGAAAGACCAGAAGTTGGCAGACAGATGGTACAAGGTATCGGCTTCACTCTCTCATAAAGAAGCAACGGAAGATTCCAGTAATGAAATAAAAAAAGAGAGTAAAAAACTTTTTTTTCTGCTGGATAATACAGACAGTGAGACCGATAAAACTATTAAACAGATGACACAGTCTTTGTACAATTTAAAAGCATATAAGACCAACTACCTTATTCCGGTAAGTTATAAGTATGGAGGCGATTATCAAAACAGTAATAATGAGAACCCCCAAAATGTGGAGACGGAATTTCAACTGAGTATAAAATTTGACTTTGCAGCAAATATTTTTAAATTAAATGAGATATACAGTGTCGGGTATACCCAAAAATCTTTTTGGCAGTCATATAGCAAATCAGCATATTTTAGAGAATCAAACTATAATCCGGAGCTTTTCGTAACGATCCCGACAGCTATGAGTGATGATGCTAAATTCATAAAAGCCCTAAAGCTGGGCATTGCGCATCAATCAAACGGAAGAGGAGGAGCTGAAGAGCGCTCTTGGAACTATATGAGTGCAACAGTTCTTACACAATACAAAAATCTTTTTACAGAGTTTGAATTTTGGAGCAGATTGCCCGATGCCAGGGATTATAATCCAAACCTGCTGGATTATCTCGGGCATGGATCTATAAAGTTTTCATTACCATGGGACAAAAATCTTTTTACATTACTACTGCGCTCAAACTTTAATGATCACGGCGCTGTAGATTTTAGCTACAGCCATCCCATAAAT
Source organism: Sulfurimonas sp. HSL3-2 (assembly GCF_039645965.1). Taxonomy (GTDB): domain Bacteria; phylum Campylobacterota; class Campylobacteria; order Campylobacterales; family Sulfurimonadaceae; genus Hydrocurvibacter; species Hydrocurvibacter mobilis. Next base: position 372,420 of record NZ_CP147917.1, read on the forward strand.
GAGAATGACGATCTATTTTTATATATAAAAGCCTTTAGCGGATACGGTGAGAGCTTGATCGATTATGACAGGCACATCAATAAAGTAGGGATAGGTATCAGCATATCAAGATAAGATATCGTAGACTATCTCCGTTTGGTGTTTGATAGTTTTTATATCTCTTACATGTAAGCCTTCTATATCCAACTTGTTAAACTCTTCAAGTGATGTCACATTATGCTTCGCAGCTTCGCGCAGGGCTATTCCGCGGTAGGCTTTTGCCCAGTGGCTGACCGTCTTCCCATCTTTTAAAAACTTCAGAGTCGTAAAGGATTTGTTGGGCTTATAGAATTTGTCGTAATATCCTGCACGAAGATCCAGTATCTCCTTATCGCCGAGGTAAAGATCAAGCTGGTAGGAGAATCTGTCTTTATAAAACTTATCGGGTGCGATACTTCCTATATCGTTACCCTGTTTTACTTTATAGTTGGCGATGGTATCACCGCCGAGGATAGGTCCGTACAGATTTGAAAAAATGATAACGTTCTTTTTTAGATACTCTTTTGCATCGGGTTCAAGAGAATCGTAGCCGAGATAATCATATGCTACCCCACTGTATCTTTGGATGGCACACATCAGTGAATCCGTATCTAAGCCCTCAAGATACTGTTCGAACTCTTTTGGATTTTTTATCCCGAAAAGCTCTTTTAGCTCCTCTTCATCTTTGCGTAAAATTATTTCATTATAACTGTTTAGTATCTTTTCTCTTGCTTTATCTGAACAAAAAAGCTCTTTTTTTGTCTCATTTCCACCTATATTTTTACCTTCAGATGGAGAAAATAGTATTGTCATCAAGTTTAAAACCTTATATTCATTTCTTTGCAATTATATCAATATTCTTGCTATAATAGAGTATGAAAAATGGGAGATGACGGTATGCGTTTAATAATGTTTTTGCTATTGAGTTCAATGCTTTCTTTTGCTATGTCCGCAGATAAAGCAGATATAAATACTACAAAAAGTATAGGTGTCATTGAAAATATTAAGGGTTCCGTCAAAGTCACGAAAGAGGGAAGCATAAAAAAGGTCAAGGCAAAAAAAGGGATGGATATCCAAAAAGGTGATCTTATCTCTACGGCTTCAACTGCAACGGCTCTTTTAAAATTGATAGACGGCTCATCCGTTATCTTGGACAACTCCTCATCAATACATTTTATAAATACAAAAAATGTAGAGCAGACTACAGGCTCCATCTATTATAAGATAACTTCACGCAGTGCAAAAAACTCATTAAGCGTGAAAACGCCTTTTGCCATCATCGGTATCAAAGGAACGACTTTCATAGTCAATTCACAAGACGATGATAAATCAGTCGCTCTAAAAGAGGGAAAGATCGGTATCGCTTCCATAAAAGAGGAGTTTGAACTTTATAGAAAAAAAGTTCAAGAGGAGTTTACGAAGTATAAAGACCAGCAGCAAGCTGCATATGAACAGTACTTAAGAGAGATGTCCGGTCAAAAAGCGGAGATGGTCAAAGAGTTTGAACTTTATTCCGGAAACAAAGTAGTCTTTGACGACCAAAAAGTCGTAGAGAGTGAATTTAGTGACGATACAAACGCTTCATTCGAACATTTTGACGATATCTTAAAATCTATGAAATGAAACAAAAACTTCTTTATCTTTTAGTCCTCTTTCCTATACTCCTTACGAGTCTCGCTTTATACCATTATAAAGTCGAGCCGTTTGAAAGTTTCTCACTGCGTTTTAACGACATCGATTTCGATCTGCAAAAAAAGAGTCCCGATAAAAGGATAGTCTTTGTCGCAGTAGATGAGCAGAGCGTCAACAAGTACGGCAGGTGGCCATGGGACAGAGAGATACTCGCAGAGGGTATCTCAAAGCTTGATCAGGCTGACATCGTTTTGATGGATATGATCTTTTCTGAGCCGACGACAAAGAAAAAAGATATGGTATTGGCTGATTCCATAGCGACTTTAAACAACAGTGTATGCGGTTTTTTTCTTCGTCAAAATGCGACTCAAAAGATCACTCAAGCTCAGGAAAACGTCCTGAGCGATTCTTCCTTAGACCTGCTTCAATCGCAGATAGCATCATTTGGCAATCCGAAATTCGTCTCTGCGGATAATGCAGAGATGAACATACTCCCTGTTTTAGAGAGCTGCAGCATGAGCGGGAGTTTTTCCACACTAAGAGAATCAGACCATCTTATGCGCTCTTACCCCATAGCGGTCTATTATGACAATATGCTGTTCCCCTCTTTAGGGATGCAGGGATTAAGACTGGCACTGGATCAAGATATAAAAAGAGTAGACCCTTTACATGTAAGCATTGGAAAATACAAGATAAACATCAATGAAAAAGGTTTTGTACGATTAAATTTTTATCAGCCTGATTCATACAATGAAGTCTCATTTTTAGATGTGGTGCAGGGTAAAGTAAAGCCCGAGTATTTTAAAGATAAGATAGTCATACTCGGTATTACAGAAGTCGGTGCAGGGGATGTCGCAGCGACACCGATGGGTGCAATGTTCGGTCCTCTGCTTCACTATACGTTCATATCAAATCTGCTTTCAGGTCATCTGATCACGGAACCTCCTTATATCACTCCTATATTGATCATCTTGATGGTACTGTTGCCGTTTATCTTGTTCCTATTGATTAAAAAAGTCGTAAACAGGGTGATCGTAGATATCATCGGGTATCTGCTTGTATATATCTTTGTAAGATATATATTTGTCGCCTACAATATATACAGTGATGCTTTTTATCCGCTTGTGGCGTTTATCCTAAGTACGGTCTCCATCGAAGTGATGGCGTTTACCATACAGGAAAAAGGCAGCCGCTTTATAAGAAACGCTTTTTCAAGTTACCTCTCCGCAGACCTGCTGGATAAACTGATAAAAAATCCGCAGGCACTCTCTCTCGGCGGAGAAAAAAAAGAGCTCACTATCTTGTTTAGCGATATCCGCGGTTTTACGACTATCTCCGAGTCTATGGATCCGGTAAGCCTGATCAAACTTCTAAACAGATACTTTACCCCTATGACAAATGCAGTCCTTGAAAACGGCGGGATGCTGGATAAATATATAGGAGATGCCGTTATGGCATTTTTTAATGCACCTGTCGATGTCCCCGATCATGCTGATGCTACATGTAGAGCCGCACTGCAGATGATCGATGAGTTAGACAAGCTGAATCATCAGCTGGCTAAAGAGGGGCTGAGTCCCATCCGTATCGGTATAGGGATAAACACGGATGAGGTAGTCGTAGGCAATATGGGTTCAGACACACGTTTTAACTATACGGTCATAGGCGATGGTGTAAACTTGGCCTCACGCGTTGAGGGGATCACAAAAAATTACGGTGTAAACATACTTATAACGGAGTTTACACTTAAAGCGTTAAAAAGTGACTTTTTGACAAGGCTTATCGAACCGGTAAAAGTGAAGGGTAAAGATGAGGCTGTTTTGCTTTATCAACTGATGCCTTTTGATGATACGAATCTGAATATTAAAAAAAATTATGACGAAGCTTTAGAGTTATATAAAAACTCTAAGTTTGAAGAGGCTATAGTAATCTTTGAAAGATTGGTTAATGAATATGATGATAGTGTATCAAAGTATTTTTTACCGTTAGTTAAAGAGAAACATCCGTGGGGTGTACATAAGATGACTACAAAATAGGTTGCAAGATGAATAAGAATGTTGAATCATCAGAGTTTATACAGATTATTTTTTCATACATAACAAAGATCTCGGCTGAACGTTCACCCGATGTCATATTGATGCTGCTTGCCGATATGGGGCGCCAGCTTGTACACGCTGACAGATGTACGGTCTGGGTCGTTTCAAAAGATAAAAAGTCTTTATGGACAAAAGTAGCACACGGACTCGACTATATAACTATACCTATTGATTCGGGCATTGTCGGTGAAGCGGTCGTAAACAATAAGAGACTGATCATCGATGATGCGTATAATGATGAGAGGTTTAACTCAGAAGTAGATAAACAAACCGGATATAAGACGAAGACTTTGCTGGTTATCCCTATGCATAACAGCGAAGGCGAGATCATCGGTGCCTTTCAAGTCGTCAATAAACTAGACGGCAAACTCTTTACAGAGGATGATCTTCATTATATCATGCTTGCATCTACATATGCGGCTGAGACCCTTACGACTTCACTATTGATGGAGGAGATAGAAGAGACGCAAAAAGAGGTCGTCTTTACTATGGGTGCGATCGGTGAGACTAGAAGTAAAGAGACAGGAAATCATGTCAAGCGTGTTGCAGAGTACTCCTATCTGCTTGCAAAGCTCTACGGAATGGACGAAGAGGAGTCCCTGCGTTTAAAAGAAGCTTCACCGATGCACGATATCGGTAAAGTGGCGATCCCTGACGCAGTGTTAAACAAACCGGGCAGATTTGATGAAGCAGAGCGTAAGATCATGGATACCCATGCCGAGCTTGGGTTTGAGATGCTAAAATCCTCAAGCCGTGCACTGCTTAAAACTGCTGCTATCGTTGCGTATGAACACCACGAAAAGTGGGACGGTAGCGGGTATCCGCGAAAACTCGCAGGCGAAGATATACATATATACGGACGTATAACGGCTTTAGCAGACGTATTTGATGCACTTGGAAGCGACAGGGTGTATAAGAAAGCGTGGGAAGATGAAAAGATATTCGATCTTTTTAAAGAGGAGAGGGGAAAACATTTTGAACCTAAACTCATAGATCTGTTTTTCGAGCATAAAGAGAAGTTCTTGGAGATAAGAGAAAAGTTTGCTGACAGGTTTGACCATGAATGAGATAATTATACTCGGTGCATACGGTACAAAAGGAGAAGATGTGGGAACAAGTGCATTTTATATAGATGAAAAAAATGTGTTAGATGCAGGGAACCTTCTTATCCCTTTAAAAGAGAAATCAGCAGCAATAGAAAATATCTGGTTATCCCATTCGCACCTCGATCATATCATCGATATTGCATATATACTTGACAGTTATTTTTCATCCAGAAAAAAAACATTAAAGATCCTTGGACTTCCAGAGACATTGGAAGTTGTAAAAGAGGACTTTTTAAATGACAGAGTATGGCCCGATTTCTCAAAGATCTCTCTTTTTGAATCAGATTTAAAATGTATCGAGTATGAAGAGATAGAACTTGGCAAAAGATACCGACTCTCTAGTGATTCATATATAGAAGCATATAAAACGGATCATACTGTACCAAGTTGCGGGTATGTGATCACGAAAAAAGAGGACTCTATCGTAGTCTCTTCAGATACATACAGTTTAGATACGACAATAGATATTATCAATACAAGAGATGATATAAAAACATTAGTAGTGGAGTGTTCTTTCCCGTCACGAATGGAAAAATTGGCATACGACTCTAAACATTTAACACCAAAAATACTATTTGAAAAACTAAAAGCTATGAAAAAAAATAATATTGACATTTATATCAATCATATAAAACCTCTTTTTTTAGAAGAGATGACTGAAGAAATCACCCGTTTTAAGGGCGCTTATAAGGTCAAAATACTAAAAGATGGAGAAAAAATTATTTTTTAGCAAAAAACTCTTGACATTGAAATATTTTTTGTCTATAATTCTGGCTCAAATTCAAAGCCGGCATAGCTCAGTTGGCTAGAGCAGCTGATTTGTAATCAGCAGGCCCGGGGTTCAAATCCTCGTGCCGGCACCATTGAATTTCGAAACATCATCAATACAAAAACAATCCAAATAATCACTGGTGAGATAGTCAAGTGGCCAACGACGGCAGACTGTAAATCTGCTCCCTATGGGTTCCCAGGTTCGACTCCTGGTCTCACCACCACTAGATTAGGATGCGGGCGTAGCTCAGTTGGCTAGAGCGTCAGCCTTCCAAGCTGAGGGTCGAGGGTTCGAGTCCCTTCACCCGCTCCACTAATTTGGATTTTTTTACTAATCACCCCTAAACTAAAAATAAATCATATAAAAACCTTGTTTACATATATAATAGTAGTAGATAAGTTACGCTGGTGTGGCTCAGGGGTAGAGCACTTCCTTGGTAAGGAAGAGGTCACGGGTTCAAATCCCGTCATCAGCTCCAGTTGATTATAAATTTTTTATTTTTATTTTTATATAAGCAATAATTGAATTTTTTTTGGATATAATTCCATTTCTATTCATAAATACAGTCGGAGGACAATATGGCAAAAGAAAAGTTTGAGCGTAATAAACCGCACGTAAACATAGGTACGATTGGTCACGTCGATCATGGTAAAACTACTTTAACTGCAGCTATCACAGCAGTACTTGCAGTAACAAATGGTGCAAAAATGATGGACTATGATCAAATCGATAACGCACCAGAAGAACGTGAGCGTGGTATTACTATCGCTACTTCACACGTAGAGTATGAAACAGATAAACGTCACTATGCGCACGTTGACTGTCCAGGTCACGCTGACTACGTTAAAAATATGATTACTGGTGCTGCTCAAATGGACGGTGCTATTCTTGTTGTTTCTGCTGCAGACGGCCCGATGCCACAAACTCGTGAGCACATCCTTCTTTCAAAACAAGTTGGTGTACCATACATCGTTGTTTTCATGAACAAAGAAGATATGGTTGATGATGAAGAACTATTAGAACTAGTAGAAATGGAAATCCGTGAACTTCTAGATCAATACGAATTCCCAGGTGACGATACTCCAATCGTTGCAGGTTCTGCTCTTAAAGCTCTTGAAGAAGCAAAAAGCGGTACTTTAGGTGAATGGTCAGATAAAATCATTAAACTAATGGCTGAAGTTGACGCTTACATTCCTGAGCCAGTTCGTGAAACTGATAAAGATTTCCTAATGCCAGTTGAGGACGTTTTCTCAATCTCTGGTCGTGGTACAGTTGTTACTGGTCGTATCGAGCGTGGTATCGTTAAAGTTGGTGATACTATCGAGATCGTTGGTATCCGTGACACTCAAACAACAACAGTTACTGGTGTTGAAATGTTCCGTAAAGAGATGGATCAAGGTGAGGCTGGTGATAACTGTGGTCTACTTCTACGTGGTATCGCTAAAGATGATGTTGAGCGTGGTCAAGTTCTTTGTAAACCAAAGTCAATCACTCCACACACAACTTTCGAAGCTGAGATCTATGTACTAAGTAAAGATGAGGGTGGTCGTCATACTCCATTCTTCTCTAACTACCGTCCACAGTTCTACGTTCGTACAACTGACGTTACAGGTGCGATCACTCTACCAGAAGGTACTGAGATGGTTATGCCAGGTGATAACGTTAAAATTACTGCTGAACTAATAAATCCAATCGCTATGGAAGAGGGAACTCGTTTCGCTATCCGTGAGGGTGGACGTACAGTTGGAGCAGGTGTTGTTTCTAAAATCATCAAGTAATTGATGTCGCTTCCACTTGGTGGAAGTGAATTTTAAATTAGGTTAACACTATGAGAGAAAACATCCACTTAGGTTGTGAGAAGTGTACACGTCGTAACTATCACACAACAAAAAATAAGAAAACTCATACTGAAAAATTTTCAGTACGTAAATTTTGTAAATTTTGTCGTGAGCATACTGTTCATAAAGAGATGAAATTATAATTTTATAAGTAGAGTCTCTCTACTTATATGTTTGTAGGCGAATAGCTCCAATGGTAGAGCGCCGGATTCCAAATCCGATGGTTGTGGGTTCGAGTCCCTCTTCGCCTGCCACTAGATTTTCAATAAATAATTCTTTAGAGACTTATTTATTGGAAATGTAATTGTAGATAGGATTGATAATGAAAAGTTTAAATAGTTATATCAGAGATGCAAAGTTGGAACTTAGCAAAGTTATTTTTCCAAATAAAATGCAAGTCAAGCAAGCGTATATCTCTGTTGTTATCGTTGTAACATTTATATCGCTATTTTTAGCATTAGTTGATTTTATCATGTCTTCGACTGTTTCAGCTTTACTAGGTTAAGGAATATATATATGGCACATCAATGGTATTCGATTCAGACATATTCTGGAAGTGAACGTAGTGTTAAAGCTGCAATAGAAAACATAATCATAGAGCAGGGTCTTCAAGAGTCTATTAAAGATCTGCTTGTTCCGACTGAAGACGTTATAGAAGTAAAAGAGGGTAAAAAGAAGATCTCTGAGAGATCTTTATACTCTGGCTATGTGTTCATCTATATTGATTTAAACAATGAATTACAGCATCTTATCCAATCATTACCACGTGTATCAGGTTTTGTTGGTGAAGCAAATCACCCGACTCCACTAAGTGAAAATGATATTCAAGTTATTCTAGACCGTGCGAATAACCGTGCAGCACCTAAACCAAAAGTATTTTTTGATAATGGTGAAATGGTACGTATTATTGACGGTCCGTTTGCAAACTTTACAGGTACTGTAGATGAGTACGACTTAGAGCACGGTACGTTAAAACTTAACGTATCTATCTTTGGACGTGCTACGCCTGTGGATATATCGTACACTCAAGTAGAAAAAATAATTTAACTCAACAAAAGGAAAGCAAAATGGCAAAAAAAGTCACTGGTTACATCAAACTTCAAATCAATGCTGGCGCTGCTAATCCTGCACCTCCAGTAGGTCCAGCATTAGGTCAACGCGGTGTTAACATCATGGAATTCTGTAAAGCGTTCAATGAAAAAACAAAAGATAAAATGGGATTCAAAGTTCCTGTAGTCATCACTGTCTACAGCGACAAAAGTTTTTCATTTATTACTAAACAACCACCGGCATCACAACTGATTATGAAGGCTGCTGGTCTGAAAAAAGGTACTGACAATCCTCTAAAAAATAAGATTGGTAAAATAACAAAAGACCAACTTATGGAAATTGTTAAGACTAAAATGGCAGACTTAAACACTACTGACGTAGAGATGGCAGCTAACACAATCGCTGGTTCTGCACGTTCTATGGGTGTTGAAATCGTAGATTAATTTCTACCAGTGTACTAAAGATCAACGACCGCATTGATTCATAATACGTACACGACCAGATAACTTTTAGGTTATCTTATAATTTGCGGCAGAAATCTTAGGAGATATTCAAATGGCAGGAAAACGTTATAAACAATTAAAAGAAAAGATAGATACAACTAAAGTTTATTCAGTTGCTGATGCGTCAGTATCTGTTAAAGATCTTAAATCGGCTAAGTTCGATGAGACAGTAGAGATCGCATTAAACCTTAATGTAGATCCAAGACACGCTGACCAAATGGTTAGAGGTGCAGTAGTTCTTCCACACGGTACAGGTAAAGTTGTTCGTGTTGCTGTATTTGCTAAAGGCGTAAAAGCTGATGAAGCAAAAGCTGCTGGTGCTGATATCGTCGGTACTGATGATTTAGTTGAACAAATTCAAGAAGGTGTCTTCAACTTTGATGTAGTTGTTGCTGCTCCGGATTGTATGGGACTTGTTGGTAAAATAGGTCGTATTCTAGGGCCAAAAGGTATGATGCCTAACCCTAAAACTGGAACAGTTACTCCAGATGTTGCAACAGCTGTTAAAAACGTAAAAGGTGGCCAGGTTGCATTCCGTGTTGATAAAAAAGGTAACATCCATGCAGGTGTTGGTAAAGTAAGTTTTGAAGCAGAAAAACTAGCAGAAAATATTTCTGCTTTTGTTAGTGCTATTAACAAACAAAAACCAGCAACAGCAAAAGGCCGTTACATCAAAAATGGTGTATTAAGCCTTACTATGAGTCCGGCAGTGAAATTAGATGTAATGGAACTTGCTGACATCAGATAGTTTTTTTAGCCAAGATTTTCTTGGCTAAAGATTGTAAAGTCTTTATTTTGGGATATTTTTTTATCTTAAAATAAAGATTTTCATTTTGAAAATCTGAATTACTTGGACTAAAGACAGTTGGGGGCATCTGCTATGCAGTAGCTTAATAGGCCTTTCCCTCCCCGCTTGAAGTTATGTCTGGAAAGGAGATACTATGTTAAAGTCAAAAAAAGCTGAAGTAATTGAAAAGTTAGCATCTTCATTAGCAAACTCGACTGCGGTTGTTGTCTGTGACTATAAAGGGTTAACTGTTTCTGAATTGGAACAATTACGTAAATCAGCAAAAGCAAAAGACACGAGTGTTCAGGTTGTAAAAAACACTTTAGCAACTATTGCTCTTGAAAAAGCCGGTATGACTGGTCTGGATCTTAAAGATACTAATATCTTTGTATGGTCTGATGATGTTATCGCTGCTTCTAAAGTCGCATCAGATTTCGCTAAAGCAAACGATAAGTTTACAGTTAAATCTGGTTACTTGGATAAAGAACCTGCTGATGCTGCTAAAATCGCTGCATTTGCTAAACTTCCAGGTCGTGAAGAACTTCTTGGTATGCTTGCAGCTACTTGGATGGCACCAATTGCTAATTTCACAATTGGTCTTGATGCACTTAGAAGACAAAAAGAGGAAGCTTAATTTTTAAGCTTGCTGAATAAAAAATTAATATAACTGAATAAAGTTATAAAAAAAACAAATAAATGGAGAACATTATGGCTGTTACTAAAGAAGACGTATTAGAATTCATATCTGGATTATCTGTACTTGAGTTGTCTGAACTTGTTAAAGAGTTCGAAGAAAAATTTGGTGTATCTGCACAACCTGTTGCTGTAGCTGGTGTTGCTGCTGATGCTGGTTCTGCTGCTGAAGAGAAAACTGAATTTGATGTTGTTATCACTGATGCTGGTGACAAAAAAATCAACGTTATTAAAGTTGTTCGTGGTCTAACTGGTTTAGGTCTTAAAGAAGCAAAAGATGCAACTGAAAACGTACCATCAACAATCAAAGAAGGTGTTGATAAAGAAACTGCAGAAGATGCAAAAAAACAACTTGAAGAAGCTGGTGCTAAAGTAGAAATTAAATAATTATTTAATTTCCTTGAAGGCATCCCGCCTTCAAAAAGAAATAGGCACTTTTGTGGTATGATTTACGTCATACTATAAAAGTGCCTTTCTGTCGTTTATATCCATATTAGCTTTAATTATGGTTCTGTTCAAGGACGCTTGAACACGATATTAATGATCTATCACTCATAGATTATGCACTAACTTACTTAGAGGTAGCCCATGTTAAACACTTTATATTCTGGAAATCGTTTACGTGTAGACTTTGCAAAAACTCCTCAGCAAATAGAAGTTCCAAATCTACTACAATTACAACAAAGTTCATACGATAACTTCTTAATGCTTGATGCAAATGATCGTTCAAAAAGTGGTATTGAAAATGTATTTCAATCAGTATTCCCTATCCATGATGCTCAAAATAGATTAACAGTCGAGTACATAGGTTCCGAAGTAGGTAAACCTAAATACACTGTTCGTGAGTGTATGGAGCGTGGACTTACTTACGCAGTTTCACTTAGAATGAAGACACGTCTTGTTATCTGGGAACGTAATGAAAACACAAAAGAGAAATTAGGCGTAAAAGATATTAAAGAACAAAGTATATTTGTTCGTGATATTCCTTTGATGACTGAACGTACTTCATTTATCATCAATGGTGTCGAGCGCGTTGTCGTTAACCAGTTACACAGATCTCCTGGTGTTATTTTTAAAGAAGAGGAAGCTACGACTTCTGGAAATAAACTTATCTATACAGGTCAGATCATTCCAGACCGTGGTTCTTGGTTATATTTCGAGTATGATCCAAAAGATATCCTTTATATGAGAATCAACAAGCGTCGTAAAGTTCCTGTAACGATCATGTTCCGTGCTTTAGGATACTCAAAACAAGATATTTTAAAATTATTTTACCCATTACAAACTATTAAAATTAAAGATAACAGTTTTACTATTAAATTTAATCCAGATGATTTTAAAGGAAGATTGGACTTTGATCTAGTTGATGACAAGGGTAATACTCTTATCACGGCAGGGAAAAGACTTTCAGTTAAAAAAGCTCAAAAGTTTATCGATGACGGTATCACTAACATCACTTATCCACTTGATGTGTTAGTTGAGCGTCACTTAGCTGAGCCTATCATCAATCCTGAAACAGGTGAAGTGTTATTTGACACGATGACTGCGATCGATGAGACAAAACTTAAAAAGATGGCAGAAGCAGGTGTTGATTCATTTGTAATCGCTAATGACTTAGCTGAGGGTGTTGACGGTTCTATCATCAATGCATTTATCGCTGATGCTGATTCATTAAAACTTTTAAAACAAACAGAAGATATCGAAGATGAGAACGATCTTTCTGCTATCCGTATCTATAAAGTTATGCGTCCTGGTGAACCTGTAACAAAAGATGCAGCAAAAGCATTTGTTAACCAACTTTTCTTTGATCCAGAACGTTATGACCTGACTCGTGTCGGTCGTATGAAGATGAATCACAAACTTGGTATGAGCATTCCTGAGTATGTAACAGTTTTAACAAACGAAGATATTATCAACACTGTTAAATACGTTATCAAAGTTAAAAACGGCCAAGGTCATATCGATGATAGAGATCACTTGGGTAACCGTCGTATCCGTTCAATCGGTGAACTTTTAGGAAACGAGTTACATAACGGTCTTATCAAGATGCAAAAAGCGATCAAAGACAAGCTCTCTACTATGAGCGGTCCTATGAATGAGCTTATGCCTCATGACCTTATCAACTCTAAGATGATCACTTCGACGATTATGGAGTTCTTCTCAGGCGGACAATTATCTCAGTTTATGGATCAAACGAATCCACTATCAGAGCTAACGCATAAACGTCGTCTTTCTGCACTTGGAGAGGGCGGTCTTGTTAAAGAGAGAGCCGGATTTGAAGTGCGTGACGTTCACCCGACTCACTACGGTCGTATCTGTCCGATTGAGACTCCGGAGGGACAAAACATCGGTCTTATCAATACTCTTGCGACTTACTCTAAAGTTAATGAGCATGGATTTATCGAAGCACCGTATAAAGTGGTTAAAGACGGTATGGTGACAAGTGAAGTCGTATACCTTACTGCTACTCAAGAAGAGGGCAAGATGATCGCTGCTGCTTCAAATAAACTTGATGCAAAAGGTCAGTTTATAGAAGATCTGATCGCAGTACGTCAAGACGGTGAGATCATTTACCGTTCTGCAAAAGAGTGTGAATATGCTGACCTTTCTTCTCATATGGTTGTCGGTGTTGCAGCATCACTTATTCCATTCTTGGAACACGATGATGCCAACCGTGCACTAATGGGATCGAACATGCAGCGTCAAGCAGTTCCATTATTACGTCCGCAGGCTCCAATGGTTGGAACAGGTGTTGAGAAACTTGTTGCTCGCGACAGCTGGGAATGTATCTATGCAAAACGTTCAGGTATAGTTGAGAAAGCTGATGCGAAACATATCTATATCAAAGGTGAAGATGAAGACGGTATCTTTATAGATTACTATCCGTTACAAAAGAATCTTCGTACCAACCAAAATACGTCATTTTCACAAAAACCGATCGTAAAAATCGGTCAGTTTGTTGAAAAAGGGCATATCATTGCTGACGGTCCGAATATGGATCAAGGTGAGCTTGCACTTGGCGTTAATGCTATGGTCGCATTTATGCCTTGGAACGGTTATAACTACGAGGATGCTATCGTTATCTCTGAGCGTATGATCCGTGAAGATGCATTTACATCTGTACATATCTATGAAAAAGAGTGTGAAGCACGTGAACTTAAACACGGTGTAGAAGAGATCACTCGCGATATCCCGAATGTTCGTGAAGAGGAGCTGGCTCATCTTGATGAAAGCGGTATCGTTAAAATAGGTACTAACGTTAAAGGCGGTATGATCCTTGTAGGTAAAGTAAGCCCTAAAGGTGAAGTTAAACCTACTCCTGAAGAGAGACTATTACGTGCGATCTTCGGTGAAAAATCAGGTCACGTTGTAAATAAATCTCTTTACTGTCCACCATCTATGGAAGGAGTCGTAGTAGATATCAAGATCTTTACGAAAAAAGGGTATGACAAAGATCCTCGTTCACTAGAGCTTGAAAAAGAGGAACGTGATTACCTAGAGCGTGAGCACTATGACCGTCTTCTTATGATAGATAAAGAGGAGATCTTCAGAATAACTGCACTTTTAACAAAAGAGCCGTTAGGAAAAGATATCACTATCAACGGAAACGATTATAAAAAAGGCGACATCATCAACGGTGAAGACCTTAAAGATGTAAACCGTTTTGCTATGAACAACATTGTTAAATCGTTCTCTGAAGATATTCAGAATCAATACAATGTTATGAAAAACTATTTCCAAAAGCAAAAAAGAATCTTCCGTGATGAGCACGAAGAGAAGCTAGCTATTTTAGAAAATGATGACATCCTTCCAAACGGTGTTGTTAAATACGTGAAAGTTTACATAGCTACAAAACGTCACCTAAAAGTGGGTGATAAAATGGCTGGACGTCACGGAAATAAAGGTATCGTTTCTAACATCGTACCTGAAGTAGATATGCCGTATATGGAAGATGGACGCAGCGTTGATGTATGTCTGAATCCTCTAGGGGTTCCATCTCGTATGAACATCGGTCAGGTTCTAGAGATGCACCTTGGTATGGTCGGTCGTGAACTTGGTCACCAGATCCAAGCTGAGTTCGATGCTAAACAAGCTGAGTTCTTAGATAATATCCGTGCGAAGATGATAGAGATATCTGATGTTGCAGGACTTATGAACGCACAAGAACTTTTAGGCAAAATGAGCAACGATGAGTTACTTAAATATGCACAAGACTGGGCAAAAGGTGTTAAATTCGCAACTCCTATTTTCGAGGGTGTAAACCAAGTAGAGTTTGATAAATTATTCGAACTTGCGAAGATGGATAGTGACGGTAAAACTGTTCTATATGACGGTAAAACTGGTGAGAAGATGAAAGAGCGTGTAAACGTCGGTTACATGTACATCTTAAAACTACACCACTTAGTTGATGAGAAGATCCATGCTCGTTCAACTGGACCATACTCTTTAGTTACTCAACAGCCGGTCGGTGGTAAAGCACTATTCGGTGGTCAAAGATTCGGGGAGATGGAAGTCTGGGCTCTTGAAGCATACGGTGCTTCTGCTGTTCTTAAAGAGATGTTGACTATCAAATCTGATGATGTTGACGGTCGTGTTCGTGCATATAAAGCACTTACAAAAGGTGAATTGGTTCCTGAATCTGGAATCCCAGAAACACTATTCGTATTGACAAAAGAGCTACAATCACTAGCTCTTGATGTAGAGATTTTTGACGAGGTTGAAGACGATGAGTAAATTAGTAGCAATTGAAGTAAAAGAAGATAATCGCCCAACAGATATAAAACAACTGCAGTTTCGCCTTGCATCTCCTGAAAAAATACTTTCTTGGAGTCATGGTGAAGTAAAAAAACCGGAAACGATCAACTATCGTACTCTAAAACCTGAGCGCGATGGTCTGTTCTGTGCAAAAGTATTCGGTCCTGTACGTGATTATGAGTGTCTGTGCGGTAAATACAAAAAAATGCGTTATAAAGGCGTAGTATGTGAAAAATGTGGTGTTGAAGTAGCAAGTTCTAAAGTTCGTCGTGTCCGTATGGGGCATATCGATCTTGTTACGCCTGTTGCTCACATCTGGTACGTAAGCTCATTACCGTCTCGTATCGGTACACTTTTCGGTGTTAAGATGAAAGACCTTGAGCGCGTACTTTATTATGAAGCATACATCGTTGAAGAGGGTGGAGAAGCATACTATGATGCTGAAGCAAAAACACCGGTAATTAAATACGATGTTCTAAACGAAGAGCAATACCGTACTTTAGTTCAGAGATTCGGTGAGCTAGGTTTCAAAGCAAGAATGGGTGGTGAAGTTATCCGTGATCTTCTTGATGATATCGATCTAGTGGAACTTTTCTCTCAACTTAAAGAGGAGATTGATGCTACGAACTCAGAAGCGAAACGTAAAACAATTGCTAAACGTCTAAAAGTAATCGAGTCATTCCTAAACAGCGGTAACAACCCTGCATGGATGATGCTTACTGTTTTACCTGTACTTCCACCGGATCTTCGTCCTCTAGTAAGTCTAGACGGCGGGAAATTCGCAGTATCTGATGTAAATGACCTGTATCGCCGTGTTATCAACCGTAACCAACGTCTTAAACGTCTTGTTGAGCTTGAAGCACCTGAGATCATTGTTAGAAATGAAAAACGTATGCTTCAAGAAGCTGTTGATGCACTATTTGACAACGGCCGTCGTGCAAATGCAGTTAAAGGTGCAAACAAACGTCCACTTAAATCATTAAGTGAGATCATTAAGGGTAAACAAGGACGTTTCCGTCAAAACCTTCTTGGTAAACGTGTTGACTTCTCTGGACGTTCTGTAATCGTCGTCGGTCCATCTTTACGTATGGATGAGTGTGGTTTACCTAAGAAAATGGCTCTTGAACTTTTCAAACCGCATCTAATTGCGAAACTTGAAGAAAAAGGCTATGCGACTACGATCAAAGCTGCTACGAAGATGATCGAAAGCAAAACAAACGAAGTTTGGGAATGTCTTGCTGAAATAGTTGACGGGTATCCGGTTCTACTAAACCGTGCTCCGACACTACACAAACTTTCAATTCAGGCGTTTCACCCTAAATTGATCGACGGTAAAGCTATTCAGCTTCACCCTCTAGTCTGTGCGGCATTCAATGCCGATTTCGATGGGGATCAAATGGCTGTTCACGTTCCACTAGGTTCTGCAGCTATCGCTGAAGCAAAAGTATTGATGCTTGCATCTATGAACATTCTTTTACCGGCATCTGGTAAAGCGATCGCTACTCCGTCACAAGATATGGTCCTTGGTATCTATTATATCACTCTAGAGAAGAGCGGTGTAAAAGGTTCAAATAAACTATTTGCAAACGTTGATGAAGTAAAAATCGCTATCGAGCATGGAGCTTTAGATATTCACGCGAAGATCCGTTCAAGCGTAAATGGAAGATTGATCCATACGACTGCTGGTCGTCTGATCCTTAAATCTATCATTCCTGATTTCGTACCTGTAGAGTTATGGAATCGTGTAATGAAGAAAAAAGCGATCAACGAACTAGTTGACTATGTTCAAAAACATGGTGGTATCGGTGTTACTGCATCATTCCTTGATGCACTAAAAGATCTTGGTTTCAAACAAGCAACAGAAGCTGGTGTATCGATCTCTATCGATGATATTATTATCCCGGAAGCGAAAGCTCCGAAGATAGAAGAATCGAAAAACAAAGTTCGTGAGATCCAAAAACAGTTTGAAGCTGGTCTTTTAACTGAGCAAGAGCGTTACAATAAGATCATCGACGTTTGGACAGATACAAACAACATCGTTGCAACTCAGATGATGACTCTTGTTCAGACTGATAAAAACGGTTTCAACTCGATCCATATGATGGCTGACTCTGGAGCTCGTGGTTCTGCAGCTCAGATCCGTCAGCTTGCCGGTATGCGTGGTCTTATGGCTAAACCAAACGGTGACATTATCGAGACTCCGATTATCTCGAACTTTAAAGAGGGTCTAAACGTTCTTGAGTACTTTATTTCGACTCACGGTGCGCGTAAAGGTCTTGCCGATACCGCTCTTAAAACAGCGAATGCGGGTTACTTGACACGTAAGCTAGTCGACGTTGCACAAAACGTTAAAGTTGTTGAGCATGACTGTCATACGCACGAAGGTATCGAGATCTCTGATATCTCTGATCACAACTCATTGATCGAGTCTTTAGAAGACCGTTTATATGGACGTGTTCTTGCAGATGATGCTATCGATCCTATAACAAATGAGATCCTTTTCACTGAAGGTACTCTGATTGATGAAGTAAAAGCGAAGACTATTGTTGAAGCTGGAATCAAATCAGCATATATCCGTACTCCGACTACATGTAAGTCAGAGGGTGGTATCTGTGCACTTTGTTACGGACTAAACCTTGGTACTGGTAACTTGGTACGTCGCGGTGAAGCTGTCGGTATTATTGCTGCTCAGTCGATCGGTGAGCCTGGTACACAGCTTACACTTCGTACATTCCACGTGGGTGGTACGGCGTCAAGCACTCGTCAAGAGCGCCAAGTCGTTGCATCTAAAGAAGGTTTTATCCGTTACTATAACTTTAAAACATACACTTCTAAAGAGGGCAAACAAATCGTTGCTAACCGTCGTAACGCAGGTATCTTACTTGTTGAACCGAAGATTAAAGCACCATTTGACGGTAGAGTCGAGATCCAGTCAATCCATGATGAGATGATCATCAGTGTTGTCGGTGAAAAAGAAACGATACGTTATACACTTAGAAAAAATGAAGTTGCACGTCCAAACGAACTTGCTGGTGTCGGCGGACATATCGAAAGTAAACTGTATTTACCGTACAAACACGGTGATCTAGTTAAAAATGCAGAGTCTATCGTTGAAAAGATCAATGACGGATGGAACGTTCCAAATCACATTCCATACGCTTCTGAGATCATGGTAAAAGACGGTGATCCGATAACTCAAAAAATAAGAGCTAAAGAAGCTGGTACTATTAAGTACTTCCTACTTAAAGGTGATTATTTAGAGAGATACGAAGGCGTTAAAGCTGGTCATGAAGTAAAAGAAAAAGGTCTATTTGCAAGTATCGTAGATGGTTCTGATCATGAAGCGATCCGTCACTATATCGCTCGCGGTTCAATCGTTGAGCAAGATGATGATGCAGTTGTTGAAGCAGATACTATGATAGCTAAACCTGCAAAAGAAGAGTCTATAGTAATAGCTGAGTGGGATCCATACTCTAACCCGATCATATCTGAAGCAAACGGTACAGTGAGTTTTGAAGATGTTATCGACGGTGTTACAGCTTCATCTCAATATGATGAACTTACTGGTAAAACTCGTCTAATGATTAACGAGCATATCTCACCAGAGTACAAACCGACTATCGTTCTAGCAACGCAAGACGGTGAGATCATCAGATATGCTATCGATCCAAAATCTTCTGTATACGTTCAAAACGGTGCAGAGGTTAAAATCGCAGATACACTTGTTAAAACACCAAAAGCGCTTCAAAAATCAAGCGATATTACCGGTGGTCTTCCACGTGTATCTGAGCTTTTTGAAGCACGTCGTCCGAAAGTCAACGCTGTAATCAGTGAGATCGACGGGGTTGTAAGTTTCGGTAAAGCATTACGCGGTAAAGAGCGTATTCTTATTACTTCAGACAGTGGAGTAATAAAAGAGTACTTTGTTGATAAATCTCTTTCTCCACAAGTAAATGTGGGTGAGTATGTTCATGCCGGTGAGAAGTTGACTGACGGTATCGGTTCTCCTCATGATATTTTAAGAATATTAGGTGTGAAAGCATTACACAATTACCTTGTAAGCGAAGTACAACAAGTTTACCGTTCACAAGGGGTTAATATCGCCGATAAACATATCGAGGTTATCTTTACTCAGATGCTTCGTCAGATTAAGATTTTACAATCTGGTGATACGAAGTTTATCGAGGGTGATCTTATCTCTAGAAATAAATTTATCGAAGAGAATGAGAAGATCATTCGTCTAGGCGGTCGTCCTGCGATTGCAGATCCGTTCCTAGTAGGTATCACACGTGCAGCGGTATCAGCAGATAGTATTATCTCTGCTGCATCGTTCCAAGATACTACGAAAGTCTTAACTGAAGCAGCTGTTTCAGCTAAATTCGATGACCTGACGGATCTTAAAGAAAACGTTATTATCGGACGTACTATTCCTGTTGGTACTGGTATCTACAAAGATTCAGCACTAAAATTCGAAGACTACACTAACTAATTTCTCCCTTACATGTAAGCAAAAATGCTTACATGTAAATAATCTATTCAATACTTTTAGAACAGTTTAATAAATACTTAAAATAAGCAAACTTTAATAGCTAATTATGTAAAATTACGCGTTTATAATTCTCTCAGCCATATGGGATGAGAAAGAATTAAATTCTACTGGAACATTTTAAGAAAGGAATTGTATGCCAACAATCAACCAATTGATTCGTAACGAGCGTAAAAAAGTGGTTAAAAAATCAAAATCACCTGCGTTAGTTTCGTGTCCACAACGTCGTGGTGTTTGTACTCGTGTTTACACTACTACACCAAAAAAACCAAACTCGGCTCTACGTAAAGTAGCAAAAGTTCGTTTAACTTCAGGATTTGAAGTTATTTCGTATATCGGTGGAGAGGGTCACAACCTTCAAGAGCACTCAATAGTACTAGTTCGTGGCGGTCGTATCAAAGACTTACCAGGGGTTAAATACCATATCGTACGTGGTGCATTAGATAGTGCTGGTGTTAAAGACCGTACTGTTGCTCGTTCTAAATACGGAACAAAAAGACCTAAAAAATAATTTTTCACGAATGTGACAGAGGCAGTAATGCTTTTGAGTAAATTATAAAATTAATTGAAGACAAGGAAATTCAGAGATGAGAAGAAGAAAAGCTCCCGTTCGTGAAATTATGCCTGATCCAATTTATGGAAGCAAAGTTTTAACGAAATTTATAAACAAAATCATGCTAGACGGTAAAAAAAGTACAGCTGAAAAAATTATCTACAGTGCATTAGATATCATTAGTTCACGTGGTGAAAAAACTGGTATAGATACATTTAACAGTGCTATCGACAACGTTAAACCGATTATCGAGGTTAAAAGCCGCCGTGTTGGTGGTGCAACATACCAAGTTCCAGTAGAGGTACGTCCAGTACGTCAACAATCATTAGCGATTCGCTGGTTAGTTGACGCATCTCGTAATCGTAATGAGCGTACTATGGCAGAACGTCTTGCAAATGAATTAATGGATGCAAGTTCTGAAAAAGGTACAGCATTCAAGAAAAAAGAAGATACTTACAGAATGGCAGAAGCGAACAAAGCGTTTGCTCACTACCGCTGGTAATAGTAACTTTTTGTCGAACTTCACCTTGTGTGAAGTTCTCACATATAAAACCTCTTTCATAAACTGAGTCTTATCATTTTATGAAAGAGGTTCAGCTCTCAAATAAAAAAGTTTTTTAAGGTAAAATAATGGCAAGATCACATAAATTAGAAGATGTAAGAAACATCGGTATTGCTGCGCATATAGATGCAGGAAAAACAACAACAACAGAGCGTATTTTATTCTATACAGGTGTTGAGCATAAGATCGGTGAGGTTCACGACGGTGCTGCTACAATGGACTGGATGGAACAAGAGCAAGAGCGTGGTATTACGATTACTTCTGCTGCAACTACTTGTGAATGGGCTGGTAAACAGATCAACATTATCGATACTCCGGGCCACGTTGACTTCACTATTGAAGTTGAGCGTTCTATGCGTGTACTTGACGGTGCAGTTTCAGTTTTCTGTGCGGTTGGTGGTGTTCAACCTCAATCTGAAACAGTTTGGAGACAAAGAAACCGTTATGGCGTACCTTCAATCGTTTTCGTTAATAAAATGGATAGAACTGGTGCAGACTTCTATGAAGTTGAAAGACAAATCCGTGATCGTTTAAAAGGTAATCCGGTTCCTATACAACTACCTATCGGTGCTGAAGACGGTTTCCAAGGTGTTGTTGACTTAGTGAAAATGAAAGCTATCGTTTGGGATCAAGATGCTGCAATGGGTTCAAACTACCACGTTGAAGAGATTCCTGCAGATATGCAAGAAAAAGCTGAAGAATACCGTGAAAAAATGATCGAGTCTATCTCTGAAGTTGACGGTAATGAAGTTCTTATGGAAAAATTCCTTGAGGGTGAAGAATTAACTGAAGATGAGATCGTTGCAGGTATCAAAGCAGCAACAGTTGCTATGCATATCGTTCCAATGACTGCTGGTACAGCGTTTAAAAACAAAGGTGTTCAAACTCTACTTGACGCTGTTGTCGCTTACTTACCGGCTCCGACTGAAGTACCACAAATCAAAGGTACTATGATGGATGACGAGACTCAAGAAGTTGTAGTTGAATCAACTGACAAAGGTCCGTTTGCATCATTAGCGTTTAAAATCATGACTGACCCATTCGTTGGACAGTTAACATTTATACGTGTTTACCGTGGTTCTTTAGAGTCTGGTTCATATGTTCACAACTCTACAAAAGATAAAAAAGAGCGTATCGGTCGTATCATGAAAATGCATGCAATCAAGCGTGAAGAAGTAAAAGAGATCTACGCTGGTGAGATCGGTGCGGTTGTTGGTCTTAAATACTCAACTACAGGTGATACTTTATGTGCTCCTGAAGATATGGTTGTTCTTGAAAGAATGGATTTCCCAGAGCCGGTTATCTCTGTTGCAGTTGAGCCAAAAACAAAAGCTGACCAAGAAAAAATGGGTATCGCACTTGGTAAACTTGCTGCAGAAGATCCATCATTCCGTGTACACACTGATGAAGAGACTGGTCAGACAATTATTTCTGGTATGGGTGAGTTACACCTTGAGATCATCGTTGACCGTATGAAACGTGAGTTTAAAGTTGAAGCAGAAGTTGGTGCTCCACAAGTTTCTTACCGTGAAGCTATCAAAACTGAAGTTACTCAAGAGTACAAATACGCAAAACAATCTGGTGGTCGTGGACAATTCGGTCACGTATTTTTACGTATCAAGCCAAACGAAGCTGGTGCAGGTTTCAAATTTAACAACGAGATCAAAGGTGGGGTTATTCCAAAAGAGTACGTTCCTGCAATTGAAAAAGGTGTTAGTGAAGCGATGCAAGGCGGTGTTCTTGCCGGTTATCCGATCGAAGACGTTGAAGTTACTGTATTCGACGGTTCATACCATGAAGTCGACTCTAATGAGATGGCGTTTAAACTTGCTGCTTCTATGGGATTCAAAGAGGGTGCAAGAAAAGCTGGTGCAGCAATTCTTGAACCATTGATGAAAGTTGAAGTTGAAGTTCCTGAAGATTACATGGGTGACGTTATCGGTGACCTTAACCGTCGTCGTGGTCAAGTTAACAACATGGGTGACCGTGCTGGTAACAAGATCGTTGATGCATACGTTCCATTATCTGAAATGTTCGGTTACTCTACTGACCTTCGTTCAGCTACTCAAGGACGTGCTACTTATTCTATGGAATTCCACCATTATGAAGAAGTTCCAAGAAACGTATCTGAAGAGATTATCAAAAAACGTAACGGATAGTCTTTGCACTCCTTCGGGGGTGTTCCTCTACAATTAAATTTTTTTCTAGATATGCCGATATTTCTCTCGCTACATAATAACTGTTAGGAACTATAATGTTAAAACTGTTTATTTTACCTCTATTATTTATATTTTCATTCGCACAAAATCCTGCTGTATACGCATTACTCGGTGATGTTGTTTATGATAACGTGAATGACATTAAAAAGCTTTCTGATATTCCCTCTTTTTCTCAGGATAAAGAAAAGATCACAGAGTATGCATTACAGTGTGAAGAGCTCAAAGAGAAGGGCTTCGCAATTGAATCCGGTGATACCAAATATGACAAGCTTACTTATCTGAACGAACTGAGAAGACTTTCTAAATTAAATGATGAGTTTGTCAGGCTTGCAAATTCAAAATTTAGAGAGTCTATCGATAATAACGATACCGAGACTTTTAAAGAACTTGTGGATCTTAATATTGTAAATAAGCCGTCACAAAAAGAGAAATTAAGAGAGTTTATCTCAACTCATGAAGCTGAGCTGCAAGACACACAGTACTATACTACTTATATCGATGATCTTGAAAAAGACAAGATAGAGCAGGCTCGTTTAAAGAAAATGAGAGAGGCCCAAGCGAAAAAAAACAAGTATTCAAATATAGAAAGAATACGCAATAGTGATAAAAAACGTCAGGAATCTTTACAAAAAGAGCTTCAGCAGATGGTCAACGAAAAAAAGAAAGAGATATATAAACAGCAAAAAGAGGGATTAGAAAACTACTAATCCCATCTGTCCTCTTCATACTCTAAAGGGCGTCCCTGGAGTGTTAAATAGGGCTTAAACTGACTTTTATAAGACAGACTTTCACACTCCTCTACATAGTACCCCAGATATATCCATTTTTTACCGTTCATCTTCGCAAATGCTATTTGTCTATAGAGTGAATATTTTCCTATAGAGAGATGTCTATAGTCCGGATCATAATAAAAATATATGGATGAGACTCCGTTATCGAGTACATCGATAAGATCTACACCGATTAGCTTGTCATCATCAAAATAGAGTACTTCGTATCCAAAGTCGTCATGTCCGCTTACAAATGATGTGTAGTAGTTTTTTGCATCTGTCTGGTTGTTATCCCATCCCTTCTTCTCATGCATATATTTATGATATTTGTTGAAAAGTTCTATGTGCTTTTGTGTAACAGTAGGCTGTTGAAAAACTGTTTTTAAGTGACTGTTCTTTTTAATAATTCTGCGCTCTGATTTTGAAAAATTATAGTTCTGTACATCGATCTTAATACTTTGACACTCGTTGCATCCTTCGCATATCGGTCTAAAAAACATTTTGCCAAATCTACGCCAGCCTCTTTGTGTCAATGTGGTACAGTAAGATTGATTACACTCTGACAATATTTTATAGTGGGCAGTCTGTTCTTTATCTTTTAAATAGGAACAATTATCTGTTAGGGTACATTCTTTCAGTAGTTTCATAGTGTAATTTTATACTAACTTCTATAAATAGTGTATAATTTTGTATGCTTGAATTTATAATAAAACATAAAATTATTTTATCTCGTACTATCGGCATCATCTTATTGGTAGTCGGCATCACTGCATTGTTTTGGGCAAAGCCTGATACTGCGTTAACGGAAAATGAGATAGCAGAAGCTAATATTGCAAGAATGGAAGCAAGTCTGCCTCAAAATGTAGTGTCATCTAAGAAGCAGCCTCAAACACCATCTTTTATGAAGGCGTATAAAGAGAAACAAAAAGAGCATATCCGCTACCTTGTAGTCGCTCTTATTATCTGTGGGATCGCTTTTATCGGCTACAGCTTTATAAGGAAGCGTGAATAGCTCCTTATTTTGTTTTGTTTTGAGCGATTAATACACCTTCTAGCATTGCATCGATGTCGCCGTCAAGTATGGCACTGACATTACTGAATGCTTCGTTGCTTCTTGTATCTTTTACCTGCTGATATGGTTGAAGAACGTATGAACGTATCTGATGTCCCCATCCGATCTCACTTTTTTCAACACCCGCTTCTTTTGCTTTTTGAAGTTCTAGTTCATACTCATAAAGACGAGACTTCATCATCTTCATCGCCGTTGCTTTATTCTTATGCTGACTTCTGTCATTTTGACATTGGACAACGATTCCCGTTGCAATATGCGTGATACGAATAGCAGATTCTGTCTTATTGACATGCTGTCCACCGGCGCCTGAAGCACGGTAAGTGTCGATACGGATATCTTTATCCTCTATGACGATGTTTATGTTGTCGTCGATCTCCGGAGATACCATAACTGATGAAAATGATGTGTGGCGTTTTGCGTTAGAATCAAAAGGAGATATACGAACAAGCCTGTGGATCCCGTTCTCGACTTTCAGGTATCCATACGCATTCTCACCCGAGATTAGTATGGACGCATCTTTTATCCCCGCTTCTTCGCCGCTTTGATAATCAAGCGTCTCAACCTTAAAGCCATGACGTTCTGCCCATCTTGTATACATCCTAAGCAGGATCGACGCCCAATCCTGAGACTCTGTTCCACCGGCTCCCGGATGGATAGATACGATTGCATTGTTTGGATCGGTCTCACCGCTTAACAGTACGCTGATCTCCATCTGACGTACGTAGTTCTCAAGGTTGTCGGCCTCTTCAAACAAAGTGTTTATCGTGTCTTCGTCGTTTTCCTCTTTTGCCATATCATACAGATCTTTAGCATCGGTAAGTGCAGAAGAAGCATCTTTATATTTTTGAAGCTTTCTCTCTAATTGAGTTTTCTCTTTTTGGATCACTGCTGCATTAGCAGCATCGTTCCAAAAATCTTGAGAGTTTTCAAGCTCTTCGATCTCTTTTAGTCTTGTTTCTATCTTATTAGGCTCAACAACTCCTGCAATGTTTTTCATCTTTAACTGCAGTGTTTTTAATAGTTCAGTATATTCGTAATTATCCATAAAAGATTTCCCTAATGTTGTATAATTGCGATTATATATCACAGAGGCTTAAAAATGAGAGTTTTTCAATCTCCCTTAGAACTAAAAAATGAGTTAAGAAGTTTAGATGCGAGTATTGGGTTTGTCCCGACAATGGGTGCACTTCACAACGGGCATATATCGCTTATTAAAAAAGCAAAAGAGCAAAATGAGATCGTTGTCGTATCTATATTTGTAAACCCGACGCAGTTTTTAAAAGGGGAAGATCTAGACAAATATCCAAGACGCGAGCAGGCTGACAGACGTGTGTGCGAACTTGCAGGAGTCGATTATCTTTTTTATCCGAATGCAGATGATATCTATGGCAAAGATGAAGTCACTGTCTGTGCTCCAAATGTAAGAGGATATATACTTGAAGGGACATCACGTCCGGGTCATTTCAGCGGTGTTTTGACCGTTGTGATGAAACTTCTGAACATCGTCAATCCTAAAAATGCATATTTTGGAAAGAAAGATGCGCAGCAGCTGAACTTGATAACATTGATGGTCAAACAGATGTTTATGGATGTAAATATCGTGCCTGTCGATACAATGCGCGATGCAAACGGACTTGCACTCAGCAGCAGAAATGAATATTTGACTCCGATAGAAAAGGAGGAGGCGTTAAAAATACCTCTTTCACTTAAAAAAGCTACAAATATGGTGATGTCGGGTATTTACGATGTTAAACGCATAAAAGAAGAGATGACAAATATCCTTTTACCTAATGAGATATCTTATGTGGCCATTGTCAGCAGAGAGTTTGAACCGCTTGAGAAAGTAATACCTGGAAACTCTATCGTACTTGTAGAAGCGGTAGTCGGCAGTACCAGACTACTGGACAACATCTGGCTTTAAGTAGTTCTCATCTACTAAAAGATCGACAATATCTTTAAATACAGGTACGGCAGTCTGTGCAGCAAAGTGGTTGTTCTTTGGTTGTACGACCACCACTCCTATGGTGTATCTGTGCGTATCGTCATTCGCAAATCCCAAAAATGAAGTGTTGTATTTAAAAACATACTCTCCATCCTCGACTATGTGCGCAGTTCCCGTTTTTCCTCCGACTTCAAGTCCCGGAGTGATCGCTTTTGTACCTGTTCCCTCCTGAACCGTTTTGATGAGTATTTTTTTCATCCTTTTTGCGGTTGCCGGATCGATGACTTGATGGCTGGTATCTAAAGGTATCTTAGTCTCTTTGCCATCCTTGTCTATAAGTGACGAGACCAAAGTAGGGATCACCTCTCTACCGTTATTATTAAACGCATTATATGCGTTGACAAGCTGTATAAGTGTCACTTTCATACCATACCCGTATGACGCCGTAGCTTTATATATCTCATCGTCTAGTTGTGAAGATGTAGGGATAGAACCCTCTTTTTCGTATGAAAGGTCGATGTTTGTCTTACGAGAGAGTCCAAAGCGGTTCAGACCTTCATAAAAATCGAGTCCGGTCAATCTTTGCGCCAGTTGCGCCATACCGACATTTGATGAGTAGACAATGACATTTTCTGCACTCAGCCAATCGAACTTATGCTCATCGGTTATGACTTTTCTACCGATCTTGAACTTTCCGTTATGTCCGTTTACGAGATCATATGGATTGACAAGTTTCTTTTCTAAAAGCAGAGTAAAAGTTAAAGGCTTTATAACCGATCCCGGTTCAAATGCGTACTCTATCGCCCAAGTGTTAAGAGAAGGGTAATCACTTTTTAGTATGTTTTGAGGAAGATATCTGTTAGAACTTGCAAGTGAAAGGATTCTACCGTCTTTTGATGACATAACTACAGCCATAATATGTTTGGCATCAAGCTTCTCTTTCATCTTGTCCAAGATTCTTTCGATCTTAATCTGCAGGGTAACCGGGATGTTGAGTTTGACGTCAAGACCGTCTATACCGGGTTTTGTATAGCTGTCTTTGTTAAGTATCATATAGTTGTTTACATCTCTTGGAGCAAACTGTTTGGCATCCTGTTTTGATGAGAGTTCATCTTCATAGCGTTTCTCTACACCTTTAACACCGCGTATTTTTGTATAACCGTCATCTTCTATCTTATGTGGATAGCCGATAACAGGTGTTAAAAGGTTTCCATAAGGGTAGATTCGTGCTTCACCGCTTTCTATAATGCTCAGCCCCTGTAACGATCGGATATGTGTTTTCGGATTTTCAATCTCTACAAACACTTTATAGCGTCTTAGTTCAAATGCCAGGTTTTTAAGATACTGTGCCTGCTTTGAGTTGATGTTATAGCTCAGGACTACGACACCTTTCTTTTTATAAAGAAGTTTTTGTATCTCTTTTGGATCGATATTACTGTATATGCTGAAAAGCTGTATAAAAAGATTCTCTTTTTTAGGATCTATGTAATTTGTGTTAACAATAGCTTTGTAAAGCTTTTGTGTGGTTGCAATATGAAATCCGTCGGCACTTATGATATTGCCTCTTTTGGCGTTTGTCGTGTCGGAGGTGTAAAGGGAAGGGATGTCTCTTGGATTTATCGCCGTAAAAAGCATAACGCTTAAAAAGACGATAAAGCCTAGGACTATGATGGAAAAAAGTAGAAATATCTTATTTGATTTAGTTCTATTAGAGATGTTTTGCATTAAAGACTAGGCTGCTTAGATCTGAGTTCTACTGATCTCTTTGTATGCGTTCAATGCTTTATTGCGTACCTCTAACATCAGCTTCATACTTATCTCCGCTTTATCTATCGCAAGTGCTGCTTGATGCAGGTCTTTTACTTGACCGGTAGCTATATCGCTCATCGCTTTTTCACTGTCTACTTGAAGGTTGTTTACCTCGTTCATAGCAGATTTTAGTTTGTCAGCAAAAGCTTCCCCGGCATTGGATGTTTGTGAGGCAGGAGATTTTTGGTTTAAAAGGTCAGCTGTTGAGAGACCGTTAATATTGTTGATTGCCATAATTTATTCCTTGTCCTACTGTAAAAGAGAAATAGCACTCGTTGCCATGTTCTTTGCACTTTCAAATGCTGCAACGTTAGCTTGATACGAACGTGTCGCTTCTACTAAATCGGCCATTTCCACAACAGGATTAATATTTGGATATGCCACGTATCCGTTTGCATCGGCATCCGGATGAGTCGGGTCATATTTCATCTTTGGTTTAGTATCATCGCGTGATATCTTGTCAACTACTACACTCATTATAGCAGGATTTACTTTACTGCCAGCTTGACCTTCATCTAAAGGGTCTTCGTATTTAGCAGAGTTTGTTTCGCCGTTGATCGCTTTATTTATAGCATCGTTAAAGTTAATGGCTTTAAATACGACCTCTTTACGGCGGTACGGACCACCCTCTTCAGTACGGGTAGTCTGTGCATTTGCTATATTCGAAGAGATGACATCTACACGTGTTCTTTGAGCTGAAAGTCCGTAACCGCTAATATCAAAACTGCTTAAAAAATTACTCATAATCTATTCCTAACTTAATTTACCGGAAGCGTCGATAACGCTTTTGAAGATATTTGCATCTTTTCTTATCGATGCGATCAGTGCATTGTACATAGTAGAGTTTTTACTCATTTCAGTAGTTTCGACGTCTATATCTACACTGTTACCGTCGTTTCTAGCCATATGTCCGTCTCTGTAAAACAGAGTTGCTTTAGAATTATCTGTCTCAGGAAGTGCATTAAGATGTGCACCGTTAGTGTGTGCCATCTGTAATGTGTGAGATTGGTCATTAAAGATCTCTCTCTCTTTTTGCATAAGAGTATCTTCAAATCTTATATCACGAGGTTTGTAAAACGGAGTGTCCGCATTTGCTATGTTCGATGCTATCATATCTTGACGCATAGAACGGTAATCAAGTGCTTGTGCCATTAAAGAGTGTGCTCGTGATATCTCAATACTCATCTTGAATTCCTTGTATGTTTTGTAACTATTTTTTAACAAGCAATTATTATTCCATTTATTGGTATTTTCCACACTTTTAGTTAATTATAAGTTTGTAAGGATCAATTCGGATGAAAAAAGGGTGTTTAAGCATAGATTAATAATAACTGATGAATAATTATCATTAAGGTTACTAGTGTAATCCAATTTTTTATTTACAAGGAGTTCTTTATGAAAAGAGCTGGTTTTACAATGATCGAATTGATCTTCGTTATCGTTATCTTAGGTATTTTAGCGGCTGTCGCTATTCCAAAACTTGCAGCTACAAGAAATGATGCAAAAGTTGCTTCTGAAGTTACAAGTGTTGCTCAAGCTTTATCAAACTTAGGTGCAGAATATACAGCAACAGGTGCGTTTGCTGCTAATTCACTTACTGAAGCAAATGCAGCTGTAAGTTGTGTTACGTTTACTGGAGCTACTCCTGATGGTAACGTGACGCTTACTACGACAGTTCAAAATGCTACAAAATGTCCAACAGTAGTAGAAACAGAAGTTAAATCAAGATTGGTTAACAATGGTGTCCTTGGTGGGACTACAGCTGCTCCTGCTGCTAAAGATTATGCATTCGGCGGAACTGGCGTAGTTGAATAATACATTTTCTCTTCTCCCCTTATGGGGGATGAGACTTCTTTACTTCTTTAAATTCAAAACAATCTTTATAATGCAGTTTTATTCCAAAATATAAATATATTTAATATATAGTTATTTATAGCTTATACATAAGGGGAATATTATGAAAAATTCAAAAAATGCTTTTACAATGATCGAGCTTATTTTTGTAATAGTGATACTTGGAATACTCGGAGCTATCGCTTTTCCACGGTTATCTGCAACTCGAAATGATGCAATAGCAGCAGTGGAACTGATGAATGTTGCTCAAGGGCTTCATAATCTTTCTTCTGAATATATGTCTAAAGGGTCATTCGTTAATTACACCGTATCTGATGCTAATAAAACTGTAAAATGTTTTGTTTTCACATTAAATGATGCTACAGACGGGAATATTTCCATCGCTACATTAAATGCAGCTAACAGCAGGTGTTCACAGACAGTTTTAGATGCGGTAAAAATAAAAGCCGGACATAATGGTATAATTAATGCAGACGGTTCGATGAAGACATATGTGTTTAAGGGGGGAAGAGTAGTTGAATAATATATTTTTTAAAAAAGGTTATAGGGTGAAAAAGTATAAAAATGCATTTACGATGATCGAAATGGTCTATGTTATTGTTATTCTCGGTATATTAGCCGGTATCGCGATACCAAAATTGGTTGCTACGAGAACAGATGCCGTTCTGGCAAACGGTCGTTCAGATGTGGCAGCTATTCGTACTGCAATATCAACAGAGAGACAAAAACGTTTTATGAAAGGTGACAGTTCATATATCAGTGCTTTAGATAGCGGAGTCGGACAAAATGCAGCAGGTGTTACTATATTTGACGGTAATGGAGTGGCAGGAAGTACACTTCTTACTTATGGAATAACAACAAAAAATAGCGATGGCGGCTGGATGAAGACAGGTGCTACTACTTATGCATATAAAGTCGCCGGTGCTCAAAATACATTCACATATAATAATGCAGATGGTACTTTTAAATGTACTGCCGGAACATATTGCGATCAGTTGTCTAAATAAATAGTCAGTTTTAAAGTATAATTCTTTTATGAATTATTACTTACTCTCTTTATTAAACTCTCCGCTTCAGTCTCTTACTTATCAAAGTATAGAGCAAATAGAAGCGGGTGCAGTCGTAGATATCTCGTTAAACGGCAAGACAAAACAGGGCGTTGTTTTAGAGAAGATAGATAAACCTGTGTTTAACACTCTTGATATCTTACATGTAAGCAAACTCTATTTTTCAGACAAGCAGATAAAACTCGTACAGTTTATTTCCAACTATTACATCTGCTCACTCGGTGAAGCATTCTCGCTTTTAGTCCCTTTTGATAAAGAAATTACATGTAAAGATGTCGAGGCTGACTTCAGTGATGAGATAGAACTCTCAGCAAAACAAAATGAAGCTCTTTCATTTGCTAAAAGTAAAGATGTCTCTCTTCTTTTCGGAGACACGGGAAGCGGTAAGACAGAGATATACATGAAGCTCTTTGGCGATGTCATAAGAGAGGGAAAACGTGCGATATTTTTGATGCCTGAGATCTCACTTACTCCTCAGATGGAACAGCGTCTTGTCGCCCACTTCGGCTCACGTGTCGTGATGTGGCACTCTAAGATCACAAAAGTTGCAAAAGAGAAGATATTAAAACGTATCCGAAGCGGCGAAGTCGATATAGTCGCGGGGGCAAGATCGGCACTTTTTACTCCGATGCAGGATGTGGGTGTGATAGTCGTAGATGAAGAGCATGACGACAGCTACAAATCCTCTTCCAAACCGCGATATAACGCGCGAGATATGGCGATATATATGGGACAGCTTTACGGGGCTCGAGTACTTCTTGGAAGTGCGACACCATCTCTTGGCAGTTATGCGAAATTTCCCTCTTTCAGACTGAAAGGCGGTCACTTTGAATCGCGTAAAGAGTATATATATGAGACATCGTTAGAAGCGATAACACCTCTTATTGAAAATGAGATAAAAAAGACGAAACAAAAAGAGGGACAGAGTATCGTCTTTATTCCGACAAGGGCGAACTTTAAATACCTTATCTGTGCAAGCTGCGGACATAAATATCAGTGCCCGTACTGCAGTGTCGGGATGAGTGTCCATCAAAAGAGTAAGACGCTGAAGTGCCATTACTGTAATTTTGCGACTCAGATCCCTCAGGTCTGTCCAGAGTGTAAAGAACACTCTTTAAAAAGTGCCAGACTTGGGACTGCCGAGGCAGTCAAACATCTTCAAGAAAATCTAGAGAGCTTACATGTAGAGCAGTTTGATAGAGATGTGATCACTACGCAGAACAAGCTCATAAAAACACTTAAAAGGTTTAACGACAAAGAGATAGATGTACTTGTCGGGACACAGATGCTAAGTAAAGGGCATGACTATCATGATGTCACTTTGGCCGTAGTGCTGGGACTTGATAATATGCTCAATATGAGTGACTACAGAGCACGGGAAAAGGCACTTTCTTCGCTTATTCAGATAGCAGGACGAAGCGGACGCAAAAAAGAGGCAAGGGTGATAGTCCAGACTTTTAATAAAGAGTTTTTTGAAGCTTACATAGATGATTATGAGAGATTTTTAAAAGATGAGCTGGAGTTTAGACGCGGAGTATATCCGCCGTTTAAAAAGCTTTGCCGTATCTTGTTCGCGCATAAAAACGGAGCGAAAGCCCAAAGCGAGATGCTAGACACAGTAGAGAGATTAAAACATTTTAATGATGTAGAGGTCGTCGGTTTCGGTGCATCGGCGATCGAAAAGATAGCGGATAAATACCGCTTTATGATACTTTTGCGCGCGACAAAAAGTACAGATATCATCAAAGCTGTTCTTTCTGTAAAAAGTGAGACCGCACAGATAGATATGGATCCCATAGAATTCGCGTAAAGTAGATCTTGAGTATATAAGTTATTATTTCAGTCCATATAACAAAGCAGTTTTTTAGTCCAAAACAGATATTATATCTTTATGATAAAAAGATACGAAACTAAAAAAATTTATGTCGGAAATGTTGCAGTCGGCGGTGATGCACCGATAAGTGTGCAGTCGATGACATACTCAAATACAAGAGATGTAGAAGCGACTGTCGAGCAGATAAACAGACTGCACTTTGCAGGGTGTGATATCGTTCGTGTAGCAGTACCTGACATGGAAGACGCACTGGCTCTAAAAGCGATCAAAGAACGTATCTCTCTGCCTCTTGTCGCAGATATCCATTTTAATCATAAACTGGCTTTAGTAGCTGCGGAAGTAGTGGACTGTATCCGTATCAATCCAGGGAACATAGGTTCAAAAGATAAAGTACGTGAAGTCGTCAAAGCGTGTCAAGAGAGAAAGCTTCCGATTCGTATCGGCGTCAATGCAGGAAGTCTGGAAAAAGAGTTTGATAACAAGTACGGTCCTACGGCAGAGGCGATGGTGGCTTCAGCGGAATACAACATCAAATTTTTAGAAGACTTGGGATTTGATGATATAAAGATCTCGCTTAAAGCCAGCGATGTTCAAAGAACGGTCGAAGCGTACAGAATGCTTCGTCCTAAAAACCATTATCCATTTCACCTGGGTGTGACGGAAGCAGGAACGATCTTTCATGCGACGATCAAAAGTGCCATCGGTCTTGGTGCGCTTTTACTTGATGGAATCGGCGATACGATGCGTGTCTCCATTACGGGGGAACTCGAAGAGGAGATAAACGTCGGGCGCGCGATACTCAAAGACAGCGGAGCTGCACCTGAAGGGCTTAATATCATCTCTTGCCCTACATGCGGACGTATCGAGGCTGATCTGGTAAGTGCGGTGAGCGAGATAGAAAAAAGAACGGCGCATATAAAAACACCTTTAAACGTTTCTGTTATGGGGTGTGTGGTCAACGCTATAGGTGAAGCACAGCATGCAGATGTTGCGATCGCGTATGGAAAAGGAAAAGGACTTGTAATGGTAAAAGGCGAGGTCGTGGCAAATCTTGATGAAGATAAACTGGTAGAACGTTTTGTAAACGAAGTTGAAAAGATGGCGGAAAATGACGGAAAATAATCTTTATAATTTAACATTTGAAAAATCGATA
Organism: Sulfurimonas sp. HSL3-2; assembly: GCF_039645965.1. Classification (GTDB taxonomy): domain Bacteria; phylum Campylobacterota; class Campylobacteria; order Campylobacterales; family Sulfurimonadaceae; genus Hydrocurvibacter; species Hydrocurvibacter mobilis. The sequence continues at coordinate 407,048 of NZ_CP147917.1, forward strand.
CTTAGTTCGATAATCTTTGAGCCAAGACAGTTTGATGAGCTTGAATCTATGCTTCAGCATGATGATTTTTATCTGCCTGCACATCAGGATATCTACAAAGCGATGGTATCTCTTACTCGTAAAGATGAGCCGATAGATGAAGAGTTCATCAAAAAAGAGCTTTCCAAAGAGAAAAAGTTTGACGAGAGCGTTATGCTTGAAATCCTTTCGGCAAATCCGATCGCAAATATCAAAGCGTATGTAAACGAGATAAAAGACAAGTCTTTAAAACGTCATCTTTTAACGCTTACGACAGAGATAAAACGTGTTACTCTAGAGGAAGAGCTACCAAGCGACGAGGTCGTGAACCTTGTCGAGAAAAAGCTGTATGAGATAACACAGGATTCTCAGACAAGTGACTTTAAAGACTCTCCTACCGTGACGTATGACACTATGGAATACATCAAAGAGATGAAAGCAAGAGGTAACTCGACTCTTGTCGGTGTCGATACGGGATTTAACGAACTTAACAAGATGACGACAGGTTTTGGTAAGGGTGACCTGGTCATCATCGCTGCCCGTCCAGCGATGGGAAAAACATCTTTTGTCTTAAATACAGTGAACAGCTTGATAACAAAAGGCAAAGGTGTCGCATTCTTTTCATTAGAGATGCCGGCAGAACAATTGATGCTCAGACTCCTTAGTATCCAGACATCGATCTTTTTACAAAAGCTTCGTGTCGGAGACCTTAATGACGATGAATGGAGTCGTCTAAGCGCTGCTATAGACAATATGAACAGAGCAAAACTATTTGTGGATGATCAGGGTTCTGTGAACATCAACCAGCTTCGTTCAAAACTAAGAAAACTTAAAAATCAGCATCCGGAGATCGAAGTCGCCGTGATAGATTACTTGCAGATCATGGCAGGAACGGGCGGAAAAGACCGTCACTTAGAGGTAAGTGAGATATCTCGTGGTCTGAAGATGCTCGCTCGTGAGCTTGGGATCCCTATACTTGCACTTTCTCAGCTGAACCGTGGACTTGAATCTCGTAACGATAAGCGTCCGATGCTGAGCGATATCCGTGAGTCGGGTTCTATCGAGCAGGATGCAGATATCATCCTCTTTGTCTATCGTGATGACGTCTACCTTTATAAAGAGGAAAAAGAGCGCGAAAAGGCTGCTAAAGCAGAAGGTAAAGAGTTTACTCCTACCTATGTCGAAAAAGAGGAAGAGGAAGCCGAGATCATTATCGGTAAGCAGCGTAACGGTCCGACAGGACACGTGAAACTAACATTCCAGAAGAAGCTCACTCGCTTTGTGGACTATACAAAAGGTGTCGAGACTGTTTATGAGAACATCGACACCCGGTCGGCTAATATCAATGTAGGAAACGATGTAGTTTCCATGCCAACGCTCTAGGTGATGATAGAGCGTCCGCAACTTCTTAACGGACGCGATTACCTTTACGCTTTTCTTCTTTTTGTTTTAATCTTTTTTATCTCACTCTCTATAGAGTATGTGGCATATAAAAAACTCTCCTCACAAGAAAGCGCGACTCTTACATGTACAGTTGTAAACCAGTATGAAAAGAGTAGAAACTCCCATAGTTACTATATTTTAAAACTTAACTGTGACGATACGTTGATATACACTTCTAAAGGACTTTATATCGGTGATATAGCCGGTAAAAGAATAGTCGCTCAGTTAGCACTGAACAGGCTTGATTTCCTGGGTTATCTAAAAGGGTTTTATGCAAAAAGCAAGATCTATCATGTAGAAGAGATAGACGGTTTTAAAACAAGATTAAATTCTCTTATTTCATCGGAGCATGAAAATAAAGATATAGCGACTATCTATAAAGCGCTTTATACCGCTTCACCTCAAGACAAAGAGCTGCGTCAAAAACTCTCATCACTCGGGATAAGCCATCTTATGGCGATAAGCGGGTTTCATCTTGGTGTACTGAGTGCTGTCTTGTTCTTTTTACTGGGATTGTTCTATAAAGCGCTGCAAAAAAGGTATTTTCCATATAGATCCGGTAACCGTGATCTTTTTATCATAGTCGCTCTGTTTCTGTTCTCATATGTCTGGTTCTTGGATTTTACGCCTTCGCTGCTTAGGTCGTTTACGATGCTCATAGTAGGATATTTTTTGTATGACAGAGGTCTGAAAGTGGTTTCGATGCAGACACTCTTTTTGACGGTACTGCTGCTTATAGCATTTATGCCGAAACTACTTTTTTCCATAGGCTTTTGGCTCTCTGTCAGCGGAGTATTTTATATATTTTTGTTTTTGATCCATCTGGAAGGGATGAAAAAGCTCTCTATCTTTTTGCTGTTACCTTTTTTTGTCTATCTGACAATGCTGCCATTCTCTCTTTATATCTTCGGGACTTTTTCTCTGTGGCATCCGCTCTCAATTCTCTGGACGACACTCTTCACGCTTTTTTATCCGCTTAGCATCGTTTTACATTTAGTAGGTTGTGGCGGGATTTTTGACGGATGGCTTTTGAAGTTACTCGCACTTGGAGGAAATCCGCAGACCTTACATGTAAGCGCTCTAGCCTTTTACTTACATGGCGGCTTGTCACTCTTGGCTGTGAGATACCGGTTTTTCTTCTACGCTCTTACTCTTTACAGCTTTTTTATCTTGATATATGCGATGCAGAATGTAGCATAACTTCATCCCGTAGATGAAGATGATCCAAGAGATATAGATCCATAAAAACAGGAATATCACCATCGCAAACGAGCCGTACATCGTCGCGTAGGTCTTGTTATAGACGACATAGTAGATAAACGATGACTTGGCGATAGAGAAGATACTCGATGTAATAAATGACGCTATAAGAGAAGCTTTCGGCTCTATCTTGATGTTGGCTGCTATCTGATAGATAAGAAAAAAGAGCGCCCACACGATGAGGTAGGGAAATATCTTGATGATATTTATCCAGCCTGAAAGAATGCTCTCATCGACAATGAGTGAAAGTTTGCCTGAGATGTAAAAAGAGACGCCCAGTGCAATAGGTGTCAGTGTGATAAGCGTCCAGTAGGTCGTCACAGATTCCCAGACTGTTCTTTTTTGCGCATGAAAGATGCGGTTTACGATGTACTCGAAGTTTTGAAAAAAGAGCATCGAAGCGATGATGACACTGGCAAAACCGATCACTCCCATCTTCACGGAGTTCTTTAAAAAGCCGTCGATATAACCCATAATAGCCTGAGAGTTTACCGGCATAAGATTTGAAAATATAAATGTCTTTATGGTCTCGTAATGTTCACTGAAACTCGGAAGCGAAGTGATAAGCGTCATCACGATCATCAAAAGAGGGATGATGGTAAAGATGGTGTAAAAACTTAGACTCGCGGCAAAAAGAGTAAGCTCTTTATCTATAAAACCAAGTATGAATTTCTTTGTCTCATGGATGAGATGTTTTGTTTGTCTGTTCATTTTATGCCGCACCCGTTTTCATTTGATGAACACTTGATAAATTTCGGCAGTTTAATATCGAGTGTTTTGATCTCTGCAAGAGCTTCCGCTCTGAATTTGTCAAGCGGAGTCCTAATAGAGTAGTAGGCCCATGTCCCGCGTCTGTCGACTCTTAAAAAGCCTGCGTCTTTTAGTATCTTTAGATGACGTGAGAGACGTGACTGTATCATCTCAAACGACTCTTGCAGGTCACATACACACATCGCTCCGTTTTCATCTATAAAACGAAGCAGTTTTACTCTTGTCTCATCATTGAGTGCCGATACCGTAGTTAAAAAAATTTCCATGGAAAATTATAGCACAGATTTTAAATATCAAGATATATTGATTTATTGATGAAAAGATGGTATAGTTTTACATATAGAAGATAAAGGATAAGATATGCAAAAAACAGTAAACAGTCTAAAAGACGGTGTAAACATCTCATTTACGGGTGAAGTGAAAAAAGAAAATATTGTTGCTATGGTACAAAACTGCCAGACAGGAAAATGTGACTGTATGAGCGATGAGACAAAAAAGAAGATCAAAAATATGGAAGTCTCGGGCACTGACGGAGAAGTAAATCTCAAACTAAGCGGAGAGATAAAAAAAGAGGAGATCGAAGCGGCTTTGGCAAAATCGACAGTCGTTAACTCACAATGCTGTTAGCAAGCACTCTTTTTTTAATAACGCTTGTCTTTATCATCTGGCAGCCTAGAGGGCTTCAGATAGGCACGACTGCGGTTGTCGGAGCACTTGTAAGTGTGCTGCTAGGCGTCGTCAGTTATACGGATGTTTTAGTCGTGACTAACATCGTTTGGGACGCGACTTTGGCGTTTATAGGCATCATAATCTTGTCAATGGTGCTTGACGAGATAGGATTCTTTGAATACGCAGCACTTAAGATGGCACGTTTAAGTAGAGGAAACGGTAACTTGATGTTTGTCTACATTCTGCTTTTAGGAGCTGTAGTAGCGGCATTTTTTGCCAATGACGGAGCGGCACTTATCCTTACCCCGATCCTTTTGGCAAAGATGAAACATCTAAAGATGAAACCCGTGCCCGTATTTGCCTTTTTGATGGCAGGCGGGTTCATCGGGGACAGTGCTTCAAATCCTTTGGTGATCTCCAACCTTACAAACATCGTCACGGCCGGATATTTTCATATCGGATTTAGCGAGTATGCCAAAAACATGTTCCTGCCGAACTTACTGAGTATCGTTGCTTCCATTGCTGTATTATGGATCTATTTTAGAAAAGATATACCAAGCCGTATCGATATCTCTACACTTGCTGAGCCTCGTTCGGTCATAAAGAACATGACTATGTTCAAGCTCTCATGGTTCTTTTTGGCATTTTTAATGGTCGGGTATTTTATAGGTGACAGATATCATCTGCCGGTTTCACTTTTTGCACTCGGCGGAGCGATACTGTTTTTGCTTATTGCCAACCATTATAAAGCCGTAAAACCTCTAATGACCATCCGAGCTGCACCTTGGCAGGTCGTATGGTTTTCCATAGGGCTTTACGTAGTTGTCTACGGGCTTAAAAACGCGGGTATTACGGATATCATCGCTTCATGGATAAGCGAACTTATGAAACACGGAGATACGGTTGCCATCATAGGAACGGGATTCTTATCGGCTATCATCAGCTCGATCATGAACAACATGCCGACCATTATGCTTATGGATATCTCTATAAACCAAGTGGGATACGCAGGTAACGAAGCTCTTGCCTATGCAAATATCTTAGGCTCTAACCTCGGACCGAAGATGACGCCTATAGGATCGTTAGCGACACTGTTATGGTTACATGTACTTGCGCAAAAAGGGGTTAAGATAGGGTGGGGTGAATACATGAAAGTAGGTCTTGTGATCACTCCTCCGGTACTTTTAACGGCACTTCTTGGACTTATCTGATCTGTGATGCGAAGAGTGCTACTAAAAGATAGAGCATAGTAGTGGCTATATCTTTTACTCCGTTGATGGTTTTTAACGGCGTGAAAGATGCCAATACCCCAAAAAAAGCGGAGAGAATAACCGCACTTATAAGAGGCTGTGTAAGCGTTACATGTAAGCCGATAAACTGACATACCAGACTTACAAAAAAACTAAGCAGCAGGATAAACCAATAGCGTTTTGGACCGATACTGCAAGAGCATCCTATACCGGAACCCTTTAGCAGGTTTTTAAGATCCAAGTCAGTAAAAGTGAGAAAGATCATCGCCGGAAGCAGATTGTTTCTCACTATTTTATAGATCCTCTCCATCTCCTGCGTATCTCCAAAGACTCCCAGATATGACAGTAAAGCCGTAGTCGCAAATATAAAGAGAACGATTGTGATATGTGATGAAAAAACTTTAAAACTGCTTGTTTGTTTCATATACCCGAAAAAGGTACCGATTATAGCAATAATTAACAGATATAATAGAGAAGATGTTATCATAGTCAAATTGTAGCATAAGCTTGAATGTGAGATAATAATCCTATGTTTTATAATCTGGAATTTTCTTTTTGGTATCTGTTTTTAGGAGGGATCCTGACATATATGGTGTGGGGATTCATAGTCGCTTTTGAGGTCATACTCGGTATGAGCGGTTCAAAAATAGCGCTGAAGTGGATAAAAAAACACCATACTTACAAGATGCTCTATAATGAGGTCAAAGCTTTTTACCCGATGCTTCTTGTCGGATATCTGTTTTTAGAGATCATTCCTCATTATATCTTCAAGGCAGATCCCTTGGTCAAGTTTGATCTAGACAAGTTATTTAAGGAATTGTATGATAAAAATGATTGAAAAACAGCATCTTATAAAAGAACCGCTGGAAAAAGATGCCCAAAAACTCGCACAATCTATATACAGTACCTATATCGTCAATGAAAAAGATCCTTACATGTACATATCTTTAGAAAAACTATATAATCTGTTTAATCTTGATAAGAGTCCGGCCTCTTTAGATAGAATCAATGAGATATTTATGGATCTTACAGAACCCATAGCTGTAAAAGATTTTGAGTACGAAGGGAAAAAATATCCTGAGAAGATACTCACTTTTTGTACTTTTACCGAAGTTGAAAAAGACGGCGACGGACATATGGAGATAGAATTAAACGAGATGTATCTTCATGCATTGAAATACTATATGATAGATCCTTTTTTAGAAGTGAAATAATGGCAAAATATATAATTTTAGACACAGAGACAACAGGTGCGGGCGAAAATGACCGTATTATTCAGCTTGGATATATGGTTTTAGGTAACGGTGATATAGAGGTCCAAAACGAGTTCTGTTCATCAGAAGTCCCGATCTCTTTTGGGGCTATGGAAGTCCATCATATCACTCCTGATATGATAGTAGACAAGCCAGCATGTAATGAGACAACGGCCTACAAGAGGCTGCTTGAACTCAACACAGAAGATAACTACATCATCATCCATAATGCTCCCTTTGATATAGGTATGCTTGAAAAAGAGGGGTTTTCTTTAAACATGAAACTCATCGATACTCTGAGATGTGCAAAACATGTGTATGAGGATGAAGAAGCGCATAGACTTCAATACTTTCGTTATAAGATGGGACTTTACAAAGAAGAGGAAGCCGAAGCAAAAAAACTCGGGATCGAGGTCAAAGCTCATGATGCCATAGGTGACGTACTTACGTTGAAGCTGTTTTTGAGCGAACTGAGAAAGTCTGTACAAGAGAAGTTTATCGGTGAAAACCCTGTTGAGAAGATGGTCTCTTTGACGAAGGAACCTATCTTTATAAAAACATTTAGATTCGGAAAGTACAAGGGCAGAGAGTTAGCCGCTGTCGCCTTGGAAGATGCAGGATATCTAAGATGGATGCTGAAATCTATGGACCCGCTTGATCCTGACTTGAGATACTCGATAGAAAAAGTGCTGGTCAACTAAAGCGCTTGTAATATCGACTCAAAACACTGTTTTACAATTATGTAAAAAATTCAAATTTATTTTTTATATTTTACTACTATAATTATCCTATGAAACTAGATGATCTAAAAAATAAAACTATTTTACTATTTGGTAAGCCGAGAGCCTTTAATCAAGAGGAGTTCGCATATCAGCTTCAAACTCTAAACGTTGCTCTGGCAGAGGGATACAGTGATGATGTCTCATACATCGTAGAGGGCAGGCTTATCACTCCGTATGAGCAAAACGAACTGGACAGACTCTATGAAGAGGGAGTCAGAGACAAGTTCGCAGAGATTGACGAGTTGGAAAAGACCATTATTGAAAATATTGATGCCGATTCGCTGTTGATGAGTCTAAAACTCTCCCGCGACAGAGACAGACTTCTCTCATATATTAAAAATTCCAAAGTAAGCAACACTCTTTTTTTAAAACTGATAAAACTTTACGACTGGCAAAATGAGGGATTTTTTGAAAATGATGAGAACCGTGACGTCACCGCTGCACTGATATCGAGATTTTACGAGAACATAGAGAGAAATCATAATGTCCAGTATGCGACGCTGGGACTTATGCATCTGGTAGAACAGACTAAAGATGAAAGCCTCATAGAGGCTATAAGCATGCTTTCTCCGATAAAAAACGGCTTTTCAAACTCCTCTTTATATCCCATTATTTTGGAAATAGCAAAGAATAATGCAACTCCAAACTCTGTTTTAAAGATGCTGCTGAAAAACGGGAATCTGGAGATCAAAAAGATCATAGCCTCAAAAGATGATCTGGATAAAAATGTGCAAAATATGCTGTTTACTCTTAATGAGGATGAGGTAAATATATCGTTGTGTAAAAATCCGAGTCTTGATGTAGATCTGGCAAAACAGCTGCAAGAGAGCTATCCTGATATTATCGCAGAAAACATCACACTCGATGATAATTTTTTTGAGTATTTTTTACAGGTCTCTCCTAAGCATCTGGCAAAAAACAAAACTTTGACTAAACAGATGCAAGGCAGGCTTTTGTCACTAAGTGACAAAGAGGTAACTGCGTCTTTAGCGACGAATTCAAATATCGATGAGAATATCGCTGATGAGATATTGCTTCTGGGTGACGGTGAGATCAATCTCTCACTCTTCTCAAACGAGATGGTAAAAGAGGAGAATCTAAGAGAGGCTTACCTGCATGAAAAGAACTACCTTTCTCTTGCAGGAAACTCGAAGACACCTGAGGATATTTTACGAAAGCTGGCGTATGAAGGGGATATAGAGATCATTAAAGCCTTATGTAAAAACCCTTCGACTCCCGTAGATCTTCTGTACGAGTTCAGACTCGATCAAAGACTCGAGCGCTTAGTGAGCCAGAATGAAGCATTTACAAATCATATAAAAACAGAGAACATAGGATGGAAAGATTGAAAGCAAGCGAGATAAAAAGTTCCATAGAAGCGATGGTAGAGCAGAAGATACCGACATTTCTCTGGGGTGCACCGGGGATCGGAAAATCATCTATCATAAGACAGATCGCCGAGCAAAGCGGTATAGGTTTTATAGACCTGCGTCTCTCTTTGATGGATCCTACAGATCTAAAGGGGATCCCGTTTTACGATAAGCATGAACACTCAGCCGTATGGGCGGCTCCTTCGTTCTTGCCAAAAGAGGGGGAGGGGATACTTTTTTTGGATGAACTCAACTCCGCACCTCCTGCGGTTCAGGCCTCCGCATATCAGCTGATATTAGACAGAAAGGTAGGTGAGTATGAGCTTCCATCAGACTGGGCTATCGTGGCTGCGGGAAACAGAGAGAGCGACAGAGGTGTAGTATATCGGATGCCCTCACCCCTTGCAAACCGCTTTGTGCATCTAGAGATGGATGTCGATGTGGATGACTATAAAGAATGGGCGTTTAAAAGCGGTATCGATGAACGCATCATCGCATATATCGGGTATAAAAACGAGAACCTTTTTACATTCGATGCGACAAAAAACGAGAAAAGTTTTGCAACACCGAGAAGCTGGGAGTTCGTGGATAAGGTGATAAAATCATCAATGAACGAAAAACTGCTTTTAGGCAGTGTCGGCGGAGCGGTCGGACATGATATTGCAGTGGATTTTTTGAGTTTTTGCAAAGTCGCGGACAGACTGCCGAACATCGAGGCGATACTTGCCTCGGGTGAGGGCGAGTACCCAAGTGATGTGGATGTACTTTACGCTCTGAGTGCAGGACTCGTCTCAAAGACTTTGCAAAATGAGGAGCACGTAGACAATCTTCTTCGTTATACTTTAGAACTGCAAAGCGAGTTTGCAGTTATGATAGTTCAGGAATTGCAGCGCTACGGTGTCAGAATGGAGCACTCTCCGGAGTTTACAAACTGGGTACGAAAGTTTAGTTACCTCCTCTCATGAGCCTACTTGGTAAGATATCTCAGGCAAAAGCCAAACTCTTGGTCGATTACCCCTACTTCGGCACGCTCGCAAGCAGACTGGAACTGGTAAAAAATGAGAATATCTCTGCATTTTTAAGCGACGGGATGAGGCTGGAATATAACGACGAATATCTGGAGTCTTTAGAGATAAGCGAGTTGGAGTTTGCTCTTAGTAACGGTGCGATGCATATGGTACTTTCCCATCAAAACCGTAAAAACTCCCGTTACGGATGGCTTTGGCAACTGGCAACCGACTATGCCATAAACTCTATGCTTGTGCAAAATGGTCTTGATATGCCATATGGTGTGAACTATGATACGCGGTTTGAGGGACTGTATGCCGAGGAGATATATGAGATCCTGCGTGATGAGATAAAAAACGAAGAGTTCAGCGATGACGAGAGTGACGAGACGGGATTCAATGAAGATAATAAACGTCACAACAACAGACAAAACAGTTCCAATAGCAGCGATAAAAAAGATGAGAATGCACCGAAGATGGAGGTTGAGAACATCGTAGATGAAGAGCTTCTCTCCAAGATAAACGAGAAACTGATCGAAGATGAACTTACCCGCGGCGATCTGCCTTTAGGGTTAGAGAGGTTCTTTGATCTGATATTTTCCTCCAAGATAGACTGGAGAGAGGAACTAAGAGATGCTATCGACCGGTTTTATAAAGATGATTACAGAGTCCTGCCGCCTGCTAAAAAGCTGCTTTATCTCGGTACCTATCTGCCTTCGCTTACAAGCAACAGGTTTAAGCTCACTATCGCCATAGACAGTTCTGGCTCAGTAGATGAACAACTGTTAAGCTCATTTATGAGCGAGGTAAACTCGATAATGCTGAACATCTCAAACTATGAGATAGATATCATAGTTGCGGATGCAAAGGTGCACTCTCACGATACTTTTTATGAAGGGGATGAACTTCTATACACTTTAAAAGGCGGCGGCGGAACCGACTTTAGGCCTGTCTTTGAGTACATCGAGCAAAATCTGTATGACACCTCTTTACTTCTGTACTTTACAGACCTCGATGGAGTGTTTTATAAAGAGGAACCGCTTTATGAGGTGGTCTGGATATCGGCTAAAGAGAGTGATGTGCCATACGGAAGGGTCATACTTTTAGATCAGCTGAATAAGACCTGATTCTTTCCGCTGTTTTTTGCATTATACAGCTGCATATCTGCCGTGTTCACACTCTCTTCAAAACTATCTTCAGGCGATGTGCATACACCCACAGAGATAGTAAAAGAGAACTCGGTATCACCGTTTTTGATATAACCGTTCTCTATCTTTTTTCTTATCGATTCCATTTTTTGTACCGCTTCATTTGCACTGATATCTTTTAAGAGCAGACAAAACTCCTCTGCACCGAATCTTGCCACTATATCTTCAGCTTCGACACTGCTGCTCAGTGTCTGAGCGAGATGGACGATCGCTTTGTCTCCCGCGTCATTTCCGTATGTTTCGTTTATCTTTTTAAAGTTATCGATGTCGAGCATGACGATGGCAAAGTTTTGTTCGTTTTGTTTTGCTTCGCTAAAGTACTCTTGACCATTTTTATAGAAATATCTGCGGTTGTATAGGCCTGTTAAAAAGTCTCTGTTGGCACTGTTGGTTATCATCTCAATGTTTTCCAGAGCTTCTATGGAGTTGTTGAGCCTGCATGAAAACTCCTCTTTTGAAAAGGGCTTGTATATGTAATCGTTTGCTCCGTTTTTCAAAAAAAGTGCCGTTAGCTCATCATCTTTATTTGATGAAAGAGCGATGACACTGAGCTCGTTTTTAGAGTGAGTCTTTCTTATCTCTTTTAGGAGTTCGAGCCCGTCCATTACAGGCATATTGTAGTCTGTTAGAACGATCTTTATATCGGGGTGTGTTTGAAGCATACCCAGAGCTTCCTCTCCGTGAGCAACGGTATAGACGTTAAAAAAGAGATTTTTTACCATCTTTTGCAATTGATTTCTAAACACTAACGAGTCATCGACGATCAGCACTTTATGATTTTGATTTTTTAAAAGACGCATAATGGTTGAGATAATGTAGTCGATGTTTTCTACGCCGTCTTTTTTTATGTAGTCGATTACATCCTTTTGCAGGATCGCCTTTCTCAGCTCTTTATCTACATTGGCACTTAAGACGATCGATTTGATGTTTTTAGAGATCATAAAGTCGACTATCTCTCCGTTTGGTGCATCAGGCAGATTAAGGTCAAGAAGTGTTACAAAGTACTCATATTTTTTGGTAAAAAGTTTAGCTTCCTGCATTGAAAAAGCCAGGTCGATCTCAAAGTCCAGACTATTTTTTAGTTTTTTTGCAATTAGTTTTGCCAGTGTTTTATTATCTTCGACAATCAAAATTCTATGCATATATTTCACTCCCTGTTATTAGTGATATTGTATCTTCTATAAGGTTAATTAAGGAGTAATTATTGCTTTTTTATATACTATTTATTTGACTTAATGTAAAATGAAATAAATAAGAGGTGGTTTGTTGCATAGTATTATCAGATTTACATATATTGCCCTATTTATTTTTGTCAGTTCATTAGTTATTTATGTTTCTCATATGTATAAAAAAGATCTGGCAGATGTCAAAATCGTCGAGTATTTTACAAACAAATCCAAAGAACTAAACAAAGAGATAAACAAATTAATACTAAATAGAGAAGAAAATCAACTCTTGATAGTGCAGCAGTTGGTATTAGATAGTAAAGTTCTGCATATTATGAAGACAAAAGAGTTCGACTCGGAAAGTATGCAGTATATAGCAGATAAACTGGAGAGAAGTGCAGGTCTAAAAGATACATGGTTTCAGTTTATCGATAGAAACGGTACGAGTATAGCTAGAAGCTGGAATGATAAACGAGGGGATGATCTGTCGATCATCCGTGACGACGTACTCAGTATGATCAATAAACCGAGGATCATCAACAGTATAAGCGTCGGCCGGTATGATATGACTTTTAAGACGATGATGCCGGTCTATGATGAAAAACATAGGTTTTTAGGCGCAATGGAGTTGATCTCGAACTTTGATTCCATCTCGGCAAAGCTTGAAAAACAGGGTTATAGATCTGTCTTCCTTGTAGATAAAAAGTACAAAAAACAGCTCAAGTATCCAAGAACGGGAAGATTTGTAAAAGATTACTATGTCGCCAATCAGGATGTAGATGAACAACTGTTAAGTTTTATAAAAAGCAAAGGGTTGGATTATTTTATATCACCGTACCACAGTTATGTCATAGAGGATGATACAGTAGTCTTTAATTATGCACTCTTTGATAAAAAAGAGCAGTTGATAGCGAACTTCCTGTTGTTTAAAAAGGTCTCTTCATATGGTCTCAACGAGATAAACGAGACAAAAAACAAGATGAATATCATCACAGCGATCATCTTATTATTGGTAATGGTCGGTTTTTACGTATTGTCTATCAGTAATATTGCGAGTATAGAGATAGACAAGAGCTTTTACAAATTGGCAGCCCTGTTTATAATCGTATATTTTCTCTATTTTATTCTTGTGAGTTTGTATTATAAAGACCAAAAAAACAGATATATAAGCGCATATAACAATCAGATCAAAATTGATTTTGATAATATCAAAGCAAAATATGCAAATATGGCGGATTTGATATTTAAGACCGACATACAGACCCCTGCAGTGTTAAAGGCATTGAAATCAGCACAGACAAATGCTACAAGGGATCAGGCGAGAGAGGAGCTGTATGATGTTTTAAAATATGATTATGAACTCTTTAAAAGCATCGGTGTGAGACAGCTTCATTTTCATCTCAAAAATAACGAAAGCTTTTTAAGGTTTCATAAGCCCAGAGAGTATGGTGACGATCTTTCGGGTATCAGAGAAACGGTAATGTGGGTGAATAAATATCATGAAAAGGTCGAAGGGTTCGAAGAGGGGGTTCATTCAAACGGATTTAGATATATATACCCTATCTTTGATGAATATGACCCTTCAAATATCTTTTATCTTGGAAGTGTAGAAGTATCTTTTAGTTCATTTTACTTTATTAGAGATCTGGCTCAGTCGTATAATTTTAGAAGCACATTACTGGTAAAGACAGATATCATAGAGAAAAAAACTTTGAAAGGTTCTTTGTCATACTATACCGATTCGGATTATATGGGCTGGTCTTTTGACCGAGCCATTTCGGAAAAGTTGAAAAATCTCTCTATAGATGCAGATTTGTCGCTTATCGATAAAGGGAGATATCAATATATAAAAGAGAATATAGAAAAAGGGGAAATCTTTTCTATAGAGACGCAAGACAAGAGCAATTTCTTTACGTTTGTACCGCTTCAAAATCCGATAACTAAAAAGGTGATCGGGGTGTTAGTACTGCAAAAAGACAAAGGCCTCTTTGTAACGCTTCATAACAATATGTATACTGCGCTGCTGGTAGGATTTATATTTTTGTTATTTGTATTTTTATATATGTACAAAGAGATAAGTATCAAAAAACAGTATAGACTACTACTACGTAAAACACAGCGCATATTGGACACGCAAGATTCGATAATAATCATACTTGACGATAAAGAGATAGTAGATATCAACAAAAAGTTTTTGGATTTTTTTGGATTTGATTCACTTTATGAGTTTAATCTTCATTACAGCTGTATCACGGATAAGTTTTTGGACGACAGCCGTTTGTTCGATCTACACGGATTTGAAGACAAGAAAGAGTGGGTCCGTGAACTGGAAAAAATGGATAGTAAAGATAAGATCGTCTCGATGATGGATAAAAATGGTGAGGTACACTTTTTCTCTATAAAAGACAGCAAGCTTGACGATAACTACCTCTTAGAGTTTTCGGATATAAGCGATACTATGAAAGATAAATTCCAGTTTATCAACAAAGCATATAAAGATCATTTGACACAGGCTTATAATAGAGAATATTTTGATTCTCATATAAACAAGATCATCGATAATCTAAAATATGATGATGTTCTGGGGATCATATTCTGTGATATAGACTATTTTAAAAATGTAAACGATACATATGGACATGAAGTCGGTGACAAAGTCCTGAAAAAGATGGTCGACATCATCCGTAAAAACACAAGAGCGGATGATATCATCGTTCGCTGGGGCGGAGAAGAGTTTGTTGTTTTTCTTTATGTGGAATCTATGGATATCTTAGTAAAAATAGCAAATAATCTAAGAGAAGCGATAGAGAAAGAACACTTTGAGGAAGTAGGCGGTCTTACTTGTAGTTTTGGTCTGAGTCAGTATATGAAAGGTGAAAAAATATTAGAGTCGATAAAAAGAGCTGATGAAGCACTTTATGAAGCTAAAGCAAGCGGTAGAAACCGTGTCAGATTTAAGTTTTAAGGTGATCCTTTGAGTATTTATAGAGAGTATGATATACGCGGGATTTTTGAAAAAGAGTTGAATGAAGCAACAGTCGTTCGCATAGGGTATGCACTTAGTAAACGAATAGAAGGCGATCATGTGGCCGTGGGATATGATGCGAGAAGTCATTCTCCTGTCCTATTCGAATACTTGGTCCGCGGACTCAATGCAGGCGGAAAAAAAGTGCTAGATATGGGAATGGTTCCCACACCTGTAAACTATTTTACGAATTATCAAGAGTGGGACGGTATCACACCAAGTGCTTCAGTAATGATAACCGGTTCGCATAATCCAAGTGAATACAACGGTTTTAAGATCACCGTAGATAAGGCACCGTTCTTTGATGAAGATATCTATGAACTGGGACACGAAGTGGAAGCAATGGATATGCCCCGTGAAGCAAAACGGAGCATAATGAAGATAGACCCCGTTACCCGTTATGTGGAGTTTATGCTAAAAGAGTTCTCGCATCTTCGCGGTATGAAAGAGCGTATAGTATATGACTGTGGAAACGGCGTTGCCGGAATTGTGACGGAGAGGATATTTAACGGACTGGGCTTACATGTAAAGGGAATATATATCGATCCTGACGGAACTTTTCCAAATCATCATCCGGATCCTTCAGTAGAGCATAACCTCGAAGATATTAAAAAGCTTTTGGCTAGTGAGGGCGATATCGCTTTTGCTTATGACGGAGATGCTGATCGCATCGCAGTCCTTACGCATAAAAATAATATAAAGGGCGATATGATGGCTCTTTTATATGCGATGAAGATAGATAATCCCGTGGTTGTCGGCGATGTAAAATGTTCTCAGGTGATGTATGATGAACTTGAGCGCTGCGGCGGTAAGACTGTTATGTATAAGACTGGACACTCGAACATCAAGGTGAAGATGAAAGAGGTGGATGCTGATCTTGCCTGCGAAGTAAACGGACATGTATTTTTTAAAAACCGCTACTTCGGATATGACGATGCTATCTATGCGACGCTCAGGATGCTGGAACTTGTTCATGATGGGATCGATCTCGATGCAGAACTGGCACGTCTTCCCGAGGTATTTTCGACCGAAGAGATAAATATCGAGGCGACCGAAAAAGAGAAGTTCAAGATTATAGAAAAGTTAAAAGAACTGCTTCAAAATCCTCCTTCGGATTTTCCTCATATAAAAGATATCATCGATGTAGACGGTGTGAGGGTTGTCTTTGATACGGGATGGGGATTGGTGCGTGCAAGTAACACTACACCGGCCTTGGTGACTCGTTTTGAGTCTACAAGTAAAGAAGATGTCAAAAAATATGAGACAGTACTCAATGATTTAATACAAAAAGCAAAGGAATTATTATGAAAAGATTTATGTTGATACCCGCAGCACTGTTCTTATTATCGGGATGTGCACAGAAGATGCAAGTGAAAGTGCTGCAACCTGCAGAAGTGGCCTCGGCATCTAAAGTCAAAAAGATAGCGGTCTCAAAGTTTAAAAACGACAGAGTGAATCTCTCCAGCAAGATAGAAGCGAAGCTCTTTGAATATAAACTGGACGATAAACCCTATTTTAATGTTGTAAGCAGACAGGATCTAGATAAGGTCATAGAGGAGCAAAAGATGCAAAACAGCGGTCTTTTTGATCCCTCTACAGTCGTGGAAGTAGGGAACCTTACAGGTGCAGATGCGATCATAGCCGGTGATGTCTCAAGCCCTTCGCATGAAGATACAAACTTTTTTGAGACAAGAACGAAATGCGATAAAGAAAAATGCTGGGAGATAAAAGTAGGATGTCTTAAAAGAGTATTTTCTCTGACATCGGAAGTAAGACTCATAGACGCAAAGAAAGGGGATGTGATCTTTGCCGATACTGTTACGAAAAACAGCAGCTATAAACACTGTTCAGATGATTCAAATGTTCTTTTTTCACAAAATATGGCTGCTCAGGTACTCGCAGAGGAGATAGCGGACAGTTTTGTGTACAAACTTCTTCCTCACTACGCATACTTTAGTGTGGAGCTTCTTGACGAGGGAGATATCGAGTATAGTGATGCACAAAAAAAACTTCTAAAAAATGCTTTATTGTATATCGAACAAAATAGACTTGACAAGGCGGAGGCTCTTCTACTGGAACTTATCGATTCGACTGCCCAAAAAAGTTATGTCCCTATCTACGATCTCGGTGTCATAAAAGAGGCACAAGGGAAGCTTCAAGAAGCAAAAGAACTTTATTATAAGGCAGATAGCATTACAAAAGAACCTGTAAGAGAGTTAAACGATGCGATCAACCGTATTAACAGAGTCATTGAGCAGAACACTCAGGCTTTAAATCAGATAAATAACAGGTGAGCAGTATGAAGTTTACAATAATAGCAGCTATTCTTCTCTTCTTTACGGGATGTTACAGCGATCTGCCTATAGAGGTAGAACAAAAGCCTGTAAGTTCATGGATAAGTAATCCTCCTAAATCAGACAGTTCGACTCTTTATGCTTTAGGCGAAGGTAAAGACCAGTATGAAGCGCTTGCAAACGGATTGAGTCAGATGGTCTCGACCTTAAGTGTGTCGGTAAAATCACAATATGATGCGACGACGAAAGTAAAAAATGTAAACGGTGTCGAACTTTACACCAACGATGTAGAGCAGAAGGTAAGCAGCAGTGTCAAAGAGTTAAGAGTCCCAAGCTATGAGATCATAAACTATGAACAGGTCGGTTTTAACTCTTACGCTGTTTTGATAAGGTCTGATAAAAAGCTATTTTTTCAAAGCATAAAAAATGAGGTCGACAACACTATAAAACTGTTAAAAGATGATGAGAAATCGTATAAGTCATCAAATATATTAAAACGTCTGGCATTTTATAAACAAACTTCTGCTTCAGTAGATGATCTGGTATATCGATCAATCGTCCTTAAAGTGTTAAATCCGGAGTTTGATGAGAGTTACATCATCAATGAGGCATCAAGATTCAAAACGGCTTATATCTCTTTAAAATCAAAGATATCCTTTAGTATAACCGCGGATAAAGATAGCCAAAATCTAGTACCGGTAGTAAAAGAGGTCTTGACTGCAAAAGGGTTTAAGATCACGAAACAAAATAGCGGACATCATTTACATGTAGGCATCAGATCAAACATCGTCTACACTACTGCGTATGGATTTGATTTGGCGCGAAGTGCCGTGGATATTAGTATAAAAGACAGTAGTAACCAAACTGTCCTCGCCAAAAAAATAGATATAACAGGACAGTCGACACAAGGATATGAAGTAGCAAAGCAGAATATCGCATCAAAATTGAAAAAATATATTATTGATAGTGAAATATTATAATTAATATAAATTTTACATATAATTAATTATAAGTTAGTTACTATTCTAAACTTTTAACTATTGAAGGAAGTTTGGAATATGCTATTTTACTTAGCTCTGTTTTTGGCATTTTTGTATTTTAAAATTGCACGCGTTCATAAAAAAGAGGAAATTCTTACCCGTTCTATCAAGCTCCTGCATATCTTGACAGGAGCTGCCATTGCCGCTATTTTAGTTTATGGGACTCTTTATATAGAGTGGTATTTTTTTGTTCCGTTTATATTTATATTCGCAACTATGGCATCTTTAATGGTGACAACTATTCAGTTGGGTATATTTGTTGACGGTAAGCCTCTGCTTGGGATCAGTCGCGTATATACGTTTTTTCCGTTATTTAGTGTCAGTATTCTCTTCTTTTCATCCTTACTTTGGATATCTAAAATAAGTTTTATCTAGATTTTTATATGGATTTGATATACTTATTACCATGATAAAACAAGGAAAATAATGAAAACTCATACTCTTTTAATGCCCCTAGACATGCACCTGCATCTTCGTGACGGAGTCATGCTGGAAAATGTAGCACCACTAAGTGCTTACAGTTTCAGCGGTGCTTTGGTCATGCCCAATCTCGTTCCCCCGGTAACGACAAAAGAGGATGTTATCGCTTATAAAGAGCGTATTATGGCTTCTGTTCCAAACGATTACTTTGAACCGTATATGACACTTTTCTATCAAAACTACGACAAAGCGTTTCTTGAAAGTGTAGTCGACGATATCTTAGCAATCAAACTTTATCCAGCAGGTATTACGACAAACTCGGAAGGCGGCGTGAAATCTTTTGATATCGAAGCTATGCGTCCGACATTAAACGCGATGAGCGAGTTGGATATACCTCTTTGTATACATGGAGAGACTGACGGTTTTGTAATGGACAGAGAAGCTGAGTTTATGAGCATCTATGAGCTTTTAGCACAAAATTTTCCTAAGTTGAAGATAGTGATGGAACATATTACGACAAAAGCAGCTGTCGATATGCTCGATAAATATGAGAACCTTTATGCGACGATCACGCTTCATCATCTTTTGATCACTTTAGATGATGTGGTCGGCGGGATGATGAAACCGCATCTTTTCTGTAAGCCTATAGCTAAACGCCCCGAGGATAGAGAAGCTCTTTTAAAAGTAGCTCTTGAGGCACATCCCAAAGTGATGTTCGGTTCAGATTCTGCTCCTCATCCTCAGCATAAAAAAGAGTCTTGCGGATGTGCTGCGGGTGTGTTTACTGCCCCGATCGCTCTGCAGGTCTTATGTGAAGTGTTCGATGAATTTAATGCCTTAGAAAACCTGCAGGATTTCGTGAGCGATAATGCTCAGCGTATTTATGGTATCTGTCCTGAGTTTAAAGAGATCACATTGGTCGATCTGCCTTTTACAGTACCGGAAAGTTATTCGGGAGTGATCCCTATGTACGCAGGCGAAACTATAGGATGGTCAATAGAAAGTGTCGAGTAAAATCCTGCTTTTAGAAGATGACCTTCTTCTATGTGAGACCATTGCAGACCTGTTAGAAGATGACGGATATGAAGTCAAACAGTGTAAAAACGGTCAGGAGGTCTTGGATCTGACATACAAAGAGAGGTTTGATCTTTATCTTCTGGATATCAATGTCCCGATAATAAACGGGCTTGACCTTCTCCGTGAACTTAGAAATTCAAACGATAAGACTTCAACCATCTTTTTGACATCACATAAAGAAAAAGAGATGCTCTCTCTCGGCTTTCAAAACGGTGCGGATGACTATATAAAAAAACCGTTTGACTCACATGAACTTCTTTTACGCATAAAAGCTGTGCTTAAACGTTATCAAGGCGATGAGAACGAGTGTTTCGGTGTTTTGTGCAACGACAAGAAAAGAAAACGCATTCACTTCAATAAAAAAGAGCTTGACCTTTCACAAAAAGAGTATTTGCTTCTGGCACTGCTGATGAAAAACGCTAATGAGGTCGTTACAAAAGAGATGATCGTCGATGAACTTTGGAATACCAATGAAGATGTGAGTGACGGCGCCATCCGTGTCTATATCAATCGATTGAAAAACTTTCTGGAAGATGGGATGATAGAAAACATACGCGGGGTAGGTTACAGACTTGTTTTACAACCTTAGAAGATATATCTTTTTATATTATTTTATAACCGTTCTTATCTTCGGCGGAGGATTTTGGTACGCCAAAGACAGCGCAAGGTTTGTAGATATCTACATTTTGGTAATAGTGTTTTTAATACTTATAGTCATCTCCGGAATAGTTATATCCAAATTATCTATCGAGCCTTTGGAAGAGTACATCACAAATCTTGAAGAGCTCTCTCGCGATACTCTGCATGAACTTAACCTGCCAATCTCTACTATCAGGACAAACGTCGATATGATAGAGAAAAAACTAACCGATGAAAAATCTCTGAAACGTTTAGAACGCATTAAAACTGCGTGTGATATGCTGACGCAGAGATATAATGAACTTGACTATATGATCAAAAAACAGACGAAAAGAGAGGTCGTCGAGGAGTTTGATCTCAAAGAGCTTGTAGAAGAGCGTGTAGAGTTTTTACGTAATATCTATTATGACATAGTATTTACACGGGATTTAGAAAGTTTTGTTATAAATATGGATAAAATCGGGCTTAGCAAAGTCATAGACAATATCATAGATAATGGTGTAAAATACTCTCAAAATGCCAAAAAGATCGATATAACGCTTAAAAATAAAATATTAAGTATCAAAGATCACGGAATAGGCATCGATGAAGTGGTATTGCTTCGTATTTTTGACAGATATTACCAAAATGATGACAGTATGCCGGGTTTTGGAATCGGACTTTATATGGTAAAAAGATTTTGTGATACAAATCGCATAAAACTCAATATAGAATCAAAAAAGGGTAGCGGGACTACTATATTTTTAGACTTTAAAGGTTGTTAATGGAAACATCGGATTTTTTAACTTACGCAGAAAACACTCTTGACTATGGGATTATGGGAATACTCTTTATTATGAGTATCGTGACTTTATGGCTATTTATAGAAAGACTTATGTTTTACAAATCTGTAAAAATTGAGGATTATGATAATAAAGATGCATTAGAGTTAGACCTTAGCGACAATCTCTCGACCATCGGTGCTATGGGTGCAAATGCCCCGTATGTAGGACTTTTAGGTACTGTTATCGGGATCATGCTGACTTTTTACTCTCTTGGTGATATCGGTGCGGTCGATGCTAAAAAGATCATGATGGGACTTGCACTGGCACTTAAAGCAACGGCACTGGGACTAGTAGTGGCTATTCCTGCTATTTCGTTTTATACGATTCTGCTTCGTAAGATGGAAAAGATCGTGACAAAGTTTGATATCGCTCGTGAGGCAAAAAAATAGATGAAGCCAAGAAGAAAGTTTGATCAGATAAACGTCATACCGTTTATCGATATAATGCTCGTACTTCTGGTTATGGTCCTCACTACTGCTACATTTGTAAAACAGGGAATCATTCCTGTAAACCTCCCAGAAGCGAAAACAAAAGAGAAAAACGACCTGCAAAAAGAGGTGGCTATTTACGTGAATAGCAAGGGTGAGATATATTACGAAAAAACTAAAGTGACTCTGGATGAGTTGGAGAAAAAACTATCGACTATCTCTAAGACGCAGACTGTCGTTTTAAGAAGTGATAAAGAGTCAAGATTTCAGGATTTTGTGAGTGTTATGAACATATTAAAACGTTTAAACCACGAGCAGCTGTATATCGTTACGAAAGATTAAAAGACCGGAGATCCCGATCTTTTCTCCTGTATATCTCACGTTTTAAACTGTTCAAGTTTTCCGTTTAGTTCTTCAGTCAGTGAGTTTAGATGTTCAGAAGCAGAAGCTATCTCTTCGACATTTCTTGCATTTGTAGATGATATAGAGTTGATCTCTTCCATCTTAATCACGATAGTCTCCATATGGTTACCTGTTGTTTCAAAATCTTTCGATGTCTTATCGCTTGCATGTACAGCAGATAATACGATCTCGACAGTATGATTGATCTTATCTTCCACATCTTCTGATATTTTAGAAAGTTCCTCTATCTCTCTTGAGTTCTCACTCATTTTCCCTGATGCATCTATGATCGATTGAACGACTACGTTGATTGTCGCGTTGATCTCAGTAAGAGATTTTTGAGTACGTTCTGCAAGTTTTCTTACTTCGTCCGCAACTACGGCGAAACCGCGTCCATGCTCACCTGCACGAGCCGCTTCAATGGCAGCATTCAATGCTAAAAGATTTGTCTGTTCTGCGATATCGGAGATGATCTCCAAGACACTTTTAACTTCACTTGCATCCCTTGAAAGAGCTTCCATATTGCGAGAAAGTTCTACTTCTGTCTGTGCAGTCTCTTGGACTTTTGAAGTCAGAGAGATGATGTTGTCTCTTGCACTTTTCAGGTTTTCATTTGCTTGAATGATATTCTCTTTACTTCCTTGTGCATCAGATATAGCAGAGAGGATCTCAGATTTGATATTACTTGCATAGTCTGTTGCTTCATTGACTATCTTCACAGAACGTTCGACGTTTGTACCGACATTGAGTGATGTAGTCGACAGCTCATGAGATATCGCGGCATTTTCTGATGATGATGTCTTAGAGTTTTCGATGAGGTTACGAAGCTGGTCTAAAAAGCGGTTAAAGCTTTTTGCCATCTCATTAATCTCTTGCGGAGCGTCTTCATCTACATGTAGCGTAAGATTGTTCTCATTTCCTATTCTTGTCAGAGTGTTTTTAAACTTATTAAGAGGTTTGTTCAGACCGTTCTTAATGATATATACCGCAACTATCAATCCAAATATAAGACCGAATATAAGTGCATTTATCATAACTGTTTTTGAACTGCTTAAAGACTCCATAGAGGTGTTGCTTAGATTGACTGTTCCATCAAGACCTGCATCGTTGACCGTTTCAACATAGTTAAGAGCATTCGCTCCGTTTTGAGCTACGGCTTGAGCATACTCTTCAACCTGTAAAGACACGCTATGCAGTTTCTTAAGTTCATTTTTATAGTCGTTAAGTGCATCCTCAGCACGGTTGATAGCTTTAAGATCACTTTTTGAATGTGTTATTCTTTTTAATTCGGCATAAAGTGCATCGATCTTATCAAATGTTTTCAAGCCGTCTTGCAGTATTTTACTATCTCTTCTTGCAGCTGATTTGAAGTTGGCGACTCTAACCTCATTGCCTAACAGACTTGAATCATAAAGAAGATGAATCCTTTTTAGTTTTTCGTCCGATTTAGAGCCTTTTTTTAGTTCCTCTTTCTGCTTAGCTATCAGATCATTTGTTGTCGTAACAAAAACATTTGCACTCTTATCTAACTGAGCTCTAATCTCATTTTTACGTTTAAATGCCTGATCTATAGAGTCTAAAGCAGATTGATATTTTGAGATAGCTTCTTTAAGCGGTTGAATCTCTTTTTTTAGTTTTACGAGATTTGGAAAGTTTTTTACGTGCTCCTCCGCCTCTTTTATATATTTGTCAACCTGTGCAAAGTCTTCATCTATCTTTGATTTGTACTTTTCATCTTCAGAATACAAAAACTTGCCAGAGTTGATACGTACACCTGCAAAGTGACTTGCTACTTCAGAAAGTATCTGAACCTCTTTAACATACTGTTTTGCCAATTTATCTGAATTGTTGACAGCACTAACTATGCTGCTGACCCCAAAAAACCCCATGATCAACAGGATCAATAGGAGCATACCGTACCCGATACTGATCTGTTTACTTAAACTCATTTTATTCATTTTATACCCTGCTATTTAAATGGTGCGCAGATTCTAACAGAATCCATATTAAGCGTTGTTTGTTATTATTTACTTATATTTTTAACATAAGGATTAATAAACGTTTTTCTTCATTAAGGTGATCGGCGGCTTTTTATCTTCCGTTTTATTTTCATCTGTGAAGTTTAAATCGGTTTTTACAGTGACATTTGTATCAAATACCTTTTTCTTTTCCTCTTTAATATCATGAAACAGAGTCGTTGCAATGAAAAACAGGATCATAATGACTACGATGCCTGCATAGAAAAGAAGATAGTTCTTTATCTGTCCCGATTCAAACGGATTGTCTATCTTCATGATTGGAGTTTTTCTTTTTCAAAAAAGTAGTTTGTAGCTTCTACGAAACCTTCAACACTTCCGCAGTCGAATCTTTTACCTTTAAACTTGTAAGCGATCACTTTTCCCTGTTTTGCCATCTCTAAAAGAGCATCTGTGATCTGGATTTCTCCGCCTTTACCCGGTTTGGTCTCTCTAATCACATCAAATATATCGGGAGTAAGGATGTAGCGCCCTATGATAGCAAGGTTTGTAGGTGCATCAGCAGGTTCAGGCTTTTCGACCATATCTGTGACTCTGACGACATCCTCTTCTATAAAGTCACCGGCAATGATCCCGTATTTACTAGAGTTTTTAACGTCTATTTCGTCAACAGCGACGATACAGCACTCATATTTTTTATAAAGTTCCGACATCTGAGAAAGTACAGAGTCTCCTCCATTATTGTCACACAGATCATCTGCAAGTATGACACAAAACGGTTCTTTTCCTATAAGTGTCTCACCCGAGAGTATCGCGTGACCAAGACCTTTCATCTCTATCTGTCTTGTGTATGAAAATGTACATCTGTCGATCACGTCACGTATCTCGGTCAGGTAATGCTCTTTTGAAGTCCCTTTTATCTGATGCTCTAATTCGTAAGAGATATCAAAATGATCCTCTATTGCACGTTTACCGCGTCCAGTGACTATCGCCATGGTGTTACATCCGGCTTGTATAGCCTCTTCTACACCATACTGTATAAGCGGTTTTGTAAGGATGGGAAGCATCTCTTTAGGCATAGCTTTTGTAGCAGGTAAAAACCTTGTACCGTAACCTGCCGCAGGAAATAAACATTTTTTGATCATAAATTATCCTATATTTAATAAGTCCGTAATTATATCTTTATATTTTTTAATGCAAGTTTGTATAAAGAGAATCCAAATTATAATAAACAGCAATAAAACAATAAAGGTTATGAATGAGCGTATTACTAGAGTTTGCTATGTTTCCTACATCGGATGAGTGCAGGGAAGGGGCTTCTGTGTCTAAACAGGTAAGTAAGATCATCGATGCCATTGACAAGTCGGGTGTAAATTATCAACTGACACCGATGGGTACCGTAGTAGAGACAGACACTATGAGAGAAGCATTGGATATTATAGAACTGGCGTATGCTCAGTTGGAAGATTGTGAAAGAGTTTACTCCTCTTTAAAGTTTGACATCAGAAAAAATACAAAAAACAGGCTAAAGAGCAAAATAGAATCGGTTCAAAGGAACTTAAACAGGGAAGTAACCACATAATCGCGTGAATTTCGGTCTTTCCTTGTGTTTTACCTTTTATTCAGTTATACTTCAGGCAACAAAAGATGATTCGAGTTATATCTTTGGCCTGCTTTCTATTGATGACTTCCAGTTAACAGTTAAAAACACCTAAAAGAAAATTCATAATTAGATTTTAAAATCACTTCAGCAATGTGGTGTGTCTAAACAAAAAAGGTATTACAATGGCAACATTAGTTAATGGAACAGTTAAATGGTTCAACAGTGAAAAAGGTTTCGGATTTATCGAACAAGAAAATGGTGGAAAAGATGTATTCGTACACTTCCGTCAAATTAACAGCAACGGATACGGTCGTGTATCACTAGACGAAGGTCAAAAAGTGACTTTCGAAGTTGGTGAAGGCGAAAAAGGTCCTCAAGCAGAAAACGTTACAGCTCTGTAATCTTTCTTTGAGCGGGTCTTCCGCTCAATCCATACACACTTCTTAATTTAAATCACGACAAACTTATTTTCTTACATGTAACATAACGTATAAAACGTTACGCTACTTTTTTGAGAACTTTCTTAGCTACTTTTTTCGCTTTTTTCGCAGTTGTTGGTTTTTTCTTCAACACTATTTTTGCAGCCTGTTTTGCTACTGGTTTAAGTTTCTTTCTAGAAACTACTTTTTTCGCTGCTTTTTTTACAACTTTTTTGACCTCTTTTTTCTTTAGAGCTTTTGCCATTTTGTATATCCTTTTAAGATTTTTTTCTCACATCACTATGTAAAATAGTAATATAATATGACTATTGTATAGAATATATGTATATATGTCAACTTTTTATAGAGATTTGCTATAATTTGTAATATTAGGAGAAATAATGACATTTATCGAGTTTAAAAAACTTTTGCTTGATGCTGATATCACTTTGCCGAAGTTCAGTAAACTTATAGGCGTAAGCGAAAAAAATCTTCAGGCATATAAAAAAAAAGGTGAAGTGCCAAATACGATAGCTGTCATAGTGAGCTGTTTCGCACATATGAATCAATCGAAAATAGACTATAGAACACTTGTTGACTCTCTTGGACTTAAGCCGAAAAGTAAGAAGGGATCAGGTTTTGCAACTAAGAAAAAAGAGACAAAACCTATGAAAAATAGCGATACTGAAAGTAAATAAACGAGAGATATCTAAGAAGCTTAAGATTATGTTTTATAATAATGCTAAAATTAAAATAAACAGAATCTTAATAGAGGGAAATATATAATTCCAAATGAATAAATTTATAACTTTCTTATCCAAACTCAGCTTCTGGCGATATGTCGCGACGTTTACATTATTGGCAATAATCATCTCTGAACTTTTGATATTTCTTCAAAACTTTTTGCTGACAGGAAGTTGCTTTGATAAGAGCCATTTGATAGTCGGCTTTATTACGCCTGCTATAGTCGGTTTTATTGTATTTATCATATCCGCTTATTTGATCCGTTACTTAACAGACATCCAAAAACAGCTTCAAAATGTTCAAGAGGTTGCAAACATCGGTTTTTGGGAGTTTGATGTAAGAACAAACTCTCTGTATTGGAGTGATGAGGTCTATAAGATATTTGGACTGCACCCACAAGAGTTCGAAGCAACGTATGAGGGATTTTTAAAGTATGTCCATCCGGATGACAGAGACTATCTAACAAAAGAGTATGCTGCTTCGATAGAAGAAAAACGCGATTACAATGTAACTCACAGGGTCGTTCAAAAAAGCGGGATCATCCGCTATGTAGAGGAAAAATGTAAACATTACTATGATCTGCAAGGGAATGTTATAAAGTCTCTCGGTACTGTTTATGATGTCACAGACAGGGCACTTAGTTCGGATAAGATGCAGAAGCTTTTTGATCTGCAGACAAATATCGTCATTCAGACCAATGGAAAAGTCTTAAAAAAAGCCAACCAGTCATTTTTAACTTTTTTTGATTTCTCTTCACTTGAAGAGTTTTTAAAAGTATATAGCTGTATATGTGACAGGTTCGTTGAAAATGACAAGTTCTTTCATCTGGGAAAAGTACCGGAGGGTAAAATATGGACAGAAGTGCTTGCAACGACACCTGAAAAAGAGCGTGTGGTCTCGATGCTGGACAAAGAACTTGTCGCACATGCTTTTAGCGTTTCTGTAAACCACTTTGAAGATGATGATTATATTGTCTCGTTTTCCGATATCAGCGAAACTATTTTAGAGCAGCTTTCTTTACAGAAAAAAGTTTTTCATGACACTCTTACCCATGCATATAACAGGTATTTTTTTGAAAATAATATAAAGATCATCAAAGAGGCTGTTTATAAAAATGATAAATATCTAGGGCTTATAATGTTTGATATCGATAAGTTTAAAGATGTAAACGATACTTATGGACATAATATAGGCGACATTGTTTTAAAACGTCTTGTACAAGTAGTCAAAGAGTCGATAAGAGAAAATGATATATTGATCAGATGGGGCGGTGAAGAGTTTATCGTCATTTTAGAGATCGAGTCGATTGACAAGTTAAAACAAGTGGCAGAACATATTAGAATGAAAGTTGAAAACTATAACTTTATTGAAGTCAACCAAATTACATGTAGTTTCGGAATAACACTGCACAAACATAATGAAACA
Organism: Sulfurimonas sp. HSL3-2; assembly: GCF_039645965.1. Taxonomy (GTDB): domain Bacteria; phylum Campylobacterota; class Campylobacteria; order Campylobacterales; family Sulfurimonadaceae; genus Hydrocurvibacter; species Hydrocurvibacter mobilis. Next base: position 435,561 of record NZ_CP147917.1, read on the forward strand.
ATGGATCAGACGATAGAACGTGCAGATAAAGCTTTATACAGTGCTAAAAACAGCGGTAGAAATAAAGTTTCCCAGGAATAATACAGGAACATAAGATCTATCTATTTTCTTTTTTTTGTTATTGTTTTAGTCATTATAATCACGAGGACAAAATATGAAAAAAGAGATGGTAGACACCAGAGTACCGCAGATTATTATATTGTACTGGATCATCAAAATAGCCTCGACTACATTGGGTGAGACCGGAGCGGACATGTTCTCTATGACATTTCAGTTCGGATACGCTTCTACTATCATCATCTTTATGACGATTTTTTTACTTTTCTTCGCCGTTAAACTTTCACTGAAAAGATATGAGCCTCTGACTTACTGGCTGACCTTTACAGCTACGGCTATCGTAGGAACCGCAATATCAGATTTTATAGACAGGAGCCTTGGTCTCGGGTACGCAGTCGGTTCTCTTATCTTACTCTCTTTACTAGGTATGGTTCTGTACTTTTGGCATAAAAAGGACAGTTCACTCTCTGTTGAAAAAGTTTTTACAACGTCATCGGAGGTTTACTACTGGATGGCTTTTTTGATCGCAAACACTTTAGGTACGGCAGCAGGAGACTTTTTAGCTGATGACTTGGGCATCGGTTTCGTGCAAAGTGCCACACTTATATCGCTGGTCTTGATCAGTTTAGTCGTGATGAACTACTATACAAAGGTTTCGAAAGTCTTTTTGTTCTGGCTGGCTTTCGTACTGACCAGACCTTTTGGAGCGACATTCGGGGATCTGCTTACAAAACCGATAGAACAGGGCGGGCTGGATCTAGGGACTATCGGTGCATCGTCGTTTTTTATGCTAGTCCTTATCTTCGCACTTTTTTTAGAGATAAATTACGAAAAGATAAATCACTATAGAAAAAGAATGTTTAACAAATAGTCTTCACGGTATCAAGTTTATGATATTATTAACTAAATTGTTAGTTAATAAAGCTAAAAGGGTTTTTTATGGAGATAAAATACGTAGGTCCAAAACCTGTTATATCCTACAGCAGCGTTCATTTCGATACCAATAAAGAGGACAAATATGTTTACCTCAATATCGCGACACAGCTGATAGAAGCGCTGGACCATGACTACATAGAAAATAAGACCTATATTCATACGCTCGATAGAACACTGTCAGATAGTGAGATGATACGTTTTTTGAAAAAACGGTGTCCAAACTTTGAAAAACTGGTCGATAAAACAAATCATAACGTAGAAGAAGAGATAGAAGAGAATCTCAAAAGAGCACATGAAAACAAGATACTAAACGATGAAGAAAAAGAGGTCTTGGAAAAAAATATACGCCTTATGCGTGAGTATATGATACAGCGTTCAATAAATAAAAAAGTATACTACTGTGTTATGGATCTGCTGGCGGATATCGTTCAAAAAGACCATATAGACAGGATCACTCTGCCTCTTAGACAAAACTATGCACACGTACTTCACTCTCTGCAAGGTACTTTAGAAAAAGAGAAAACGCCTATCGACACAGAGATCACGATGTTTGAAAAAGACAATGAGCTCTTTGTCAGCCTGAAAGTAGTCAACATTCTAAAAAACAGTCCGTTTATAAGACATTAAAAACAACCATATTATTTCAAGGAAACTTCTATGTTACTAACAGATCTTATCGCAACATTGCAGTTGTCTATCGGCCCAGTCATCCTTATCTCCGGAGTTGGGCTGATAATCCTTAGCCTAACAAACCGTTTTGGACGTATAGTCGATAGAACACGCCAACTCTCTGTCGAGTACCGCAGTGCTTCAGGTGCAGATCTTCACCGTATATTATCTGAACTAAAAATACTTACGATAAGAGCAAGAGTGATAAGAGGCAGTAATGTTGCAGCAGTGCTTAGCGTCTTGCTTGTTTCGCTGATCATTATCAGTCTGTTTTGGGCTGCTCAATATCATGTCAATATCGGTTATCTTATCGTTACTCTTTTTATCTCCAGTATCACGAGTCTGGTCGTAGCACTTTCTTTGTTTATATATGACCTTGAACTCTCTTTAAAAGCCCTCTGGATCGAGCTTCCAGAATCAATAGGCAAACCGGAAACGAAGTAAAACCTTTACGAGTTTACAAGTTTTGTGATCGGTGTTTTGTTTAAATGATATTTTTTGCTTTTTTATTAGTAAAATATGGTTGATTATTTTAAACTATTTGCTAAAATTCCACTCAAAAAATAGAAGGAGCTATATATGGACGCATATGAGTATGATGATTCAGAATATACTGATTATGAAGAGGAAATAGAAGAAGAGTCATTTTATGATGAGTATGACTCAGAAACTGACGAAGACTATTAAAAGAGATCTCCGTTTCACTTTGGAAAAGGGAAAAGCATACGAACACGCTTTTGGTAGTCCTTGTAGGTATCACCCCAAACGTTGAGCATATCTTTCTCTTCAAACCAAAGACCGATAAATATATAAATTGTAAATGTGACCGAGAGCATCAGGTGCGAATAGGACATGGTCGGTGTCAACCAGATACCGACCAGTATCCCTAGTTGGACAGGATGTCTAACAAATCTATAAAACAGTTTTTCTTTAAAATCAACCGGTGGTTCTGGCTTATGGATCAGATTAAAATATACTTGCTGTAATCCGAACAGCTCAAAATGGTTGATCACAAAAGTGGAAAACAAAGAAAACAACCAGCCAAAAATATATCCTGCAGTTAGCAGGGCCTTCCCCGTTGCATTATCGACCTGCCATAAAAACCCCTCTAAAGGCTGCCAATACAAACATATCAGATCCAATGCCAATCCTGAAAAAAGGACATATGTACTGCGTTCTGCCGCCTGAGGGATCATTTTAGTTATGTACTTTTTAAATGATGCACGGGCCATCCCTGAATGCTGCAGAGCAAATATCATGACCAATGCAAGATTGATAGTTAAAGCTGTAGTAAACGGTACAGGGTATTGCGAGTTGATGGTAGCAGGCATAAACTCCCAGTCTCCGATATAAAAGATAAACCAGACCTGCGCGATCAGAGCGATGATATATGCAAATATTCCATAAATAAAAATAATCGATTTGCTCATCTTAAGTTATGCCTTTTTATCTTATAATTGTTTTATCAGTATATCATATATGCAAAGTATCAAGGATGATGAAGTTGAACACAAAAAAGTATAGAGATTTAAAGTAGATGCCGTATTTCGTATATATCTTAGAATGCAGTGACAGCACTTTATACACGGGCATAACGACAGATGTTCAAAAACGTCTGCATGAACATAATAACACCCAAAAAGGTGCCAAATATACAAAGATAAGAAGACCTGTGAAGCTCTTACATGTAGAGGAACTCGAGGACAGAAGCAGTGCTTCTAAACGCGAGTACGCCATCAAAAAACTAAAAAGAGAGGAGAAGTTGGCGCTTATAAATACATAAATACTTTGAAGTATAGTGCGGTATTATATAGACTCTATTAAATCTTTTCAGGCAAGTCCTCATATTTCAACACTTCAATAGTCGCATCAATGATGCGCTTAAGTTCATAAGCGTTTTTGAGTCCCTCTTTATCTTTAGTAATATCTAGGGAACCGGATATAGCTATTTTATGAGGTTTATTTTCTACTATCAGATCATTACCGATAGTCCTAACCTCTTGTTCATCCAAGTATGCCATAAAACCTTTTGTAGTTTTTTTCATGAGTGGCCTTTAGATACAACAGACATATCTATTGCTCATCTACTGCAGTTTTTGGTATCCAAGCCTTTATGTCTTTTTTACCGTGGTACACAATGTAGAACCAATCATCTTTCTCTTCTAATACTTCTACCTTATCACCTTCTAGTAAGTACATTTTTGTTTTTGAATTCTTGTTTGGAGCTTTATAGAGGTGTTGCTTTTTTACAATACTTCTTGATACAGACATGTGAGAAATATCTTCTTTAGGTTCTATTACAGCAGATTTATCAATGCTCCATTGCTTAGGGAAAAGTGTTTTATCAAATACAATTCGTTTATTTTCTTTTGACTTACTAATCATTCCTTCTAAAAACCAGTTTTTCTGTTCTTTATCATATCGGTAAGCATATATATCTCCATTATCTGTTCCAAAAAAACCGATGAAAAAGTATGCTGGTTCTTGTGTAACTTTAACTTCCGTACATTCACCACATTGATCTTCCAAAGAAGTTGTAATACTTTTTGAACCACTCATTTTAATTGAAACATTACATCCATCGACCGTAATGGAGTCTAAAATACCATCCCTATTAAAATCAGCATTATATTTAATAGTCTCATCATTTTTATCTACTCCATTAAGATAAGGTGTATGAAAAAAAATATTTCGTATATCTTTTGCAAACAATGTTGTAGTAATAAAACTTAATATGATGTAGTAATATAGTATTTTCATAATTCTGTTAACCTCTTTTCCGCGAATTTATAAACATTAATCTTACCTTCACTATTTTTATAGCTATTCAACTCGGGATGTTTCTGTATGTTATAGTAATTTGTTATAACCGAAGATGCACCAAGTAATTTTTTAGCTCTTGTATATCCTTCTTTTGCTTTGTTTGCATCTTTTGTACATCCAACAATATTTCCTTTGTAAGGTTGAACTAATGGATCATGCCATAGTCCCCATGCAAAAGAAGCTTTTGCATTCGAATAAATCCAACTTGAAACAAATAGATAGTCAGTAGATAATGTTAGATTAAACTCTTTAAAGGCTTTTTTTACTATATCATATCTATCATTTATTCCATTAAAACCGCCATTGACCTTATATGTAATTGCCAAAAAGTCATTACTATCCGCTTCATCATTTAATTTTGCTTTTGCACTCCAATACCATCCTGCACTTTTTGCTGCATGTGGATCATTTTCAAGTTTTTTACGATTTTCTTCAGTTGAATAGACATCTTCTCCTATATGATTTCCATATGCTTTGTAATTTTCTTCAAACGTTATTTGAATTAATCCTCTTCCATACCAAGGAGCGTATGAAGCACTGGAACCGCCATATTCACTTGTAGCCTGTAAGTGAGCTGATTCATGAATGACTTGTGCTAAAAAGTGTGCTTTTCTCAAACATGTGTTGATCTTGAATGTCTCAAAAGCTTCATTTAAACCTTTAATATGCTTTTTACGATTATTTTCTGATATATTACTATCAATAGTATGGAGAATATCGGCTGTAATTTTACATGTACTTTTTCCAAACTCCGTCACCATCCCAATGGGATTTATATGATAAACCAGATGATCTTTTGGAAAACCATCTATGCTTTTGCAGTCTTTAAAAAATGCCAGTTTTTCTATTCTTGCCTGTTCGGCTTTGTAGTGTTTTTTTAGAGTTTCTGCATCTGTCAGTTTATCTTTTAGTTTTTCTACTATATCTATAAATACCTTAGCCATATTTACTTCTTCATCCCACTCACTGGAATGTTGTACTATGAACTTGGATACCGTCTCTTTTAGCACTTTATCTTTTGCTGCGTTAGAGAGCTCCAGAGGGTCAAGTTTATGGTCAGAGTTTTTATCTATAAGTTCGAAAAGCTCTTTATAAGAGTCGCTGAGTTTCAGATCTCTTTGCATCTCTTTTATAAACAGTTTCTCTATATCGTCGTATATGGAAACGAAGTCATTGCTTTTTACTTCTATGATCTCTGCCCACTCAAATGTTACCGGATGCTGCTCTTTACAGTCGCTGTATTTTACATACTGTTTTGCATCTTTATCGTAAAGCATATACTCTATATTTGAAGAGTCTTTCTCTTTTTTGAGATCTGCCATTTTAAATCTTTTAAGTAAAGTAGTCACCTCAAGCGGTGTAAAAATAACCTCTTTGTCTTTAAAAACACTGTCAATAACGGTTAAACCTTTTCCTTTTACATCTTCATTACCTATCTTAGTGACGAGTACTCTTGTATATTTACCCACCTTTTGTGATGCAGAAGGGTCTAACTCGATCGTGGTCTCTTTGGTTGTGGCTTTATTTTTATATATTGCAGAAGTATTACTGAAACCTTCGCGTATATTCGCATCTTGGGAAAGTTTACATCTCTCTGTTTTAAGGTAAAGTTTTTTTTCTTTCGGTACTTCCACATTTGTAGGAGAGGGTTTGTTTTCAGGTTTGTCTTGAGGGTACTTCTCTTTAGCTTTTTCAACAAACGCTTTAAAATCGTCGCCCGTAAACACTTCCAGATGCAGAAGTTTTCTGTTCTCTCCTCCTGCAAGGTTGTACTCGCCTATCGGTGCTATTGTTTGAGAAGCTTTCACCGCTATGGGCGGTGATGGAACTACTGTTTTATCAAGTTCCAGTTTTGTGACGGTGCCCGTATAGATACTTCTCGTATCACTTAACTCTTTTCCGTTAATACTGAGTATTTTATATCTTGGATAACTCTCATGTCCCGGGTATTTTATCTCTGTTTCATCCAAAAGCAGCATTGTCCCTTTTGAAAGTTTTTCGGTTTCTTTGTACTGAGCATCTCGTACTACTGCACCGTCTGTCGTAACCATATAGTTAAGTTTACCTATATGCATGTACAAAGAGAAAAATGTAAGTGCCTTTTCATCGCTTGGATATTGCATTTTATGTTTTACAAGCACAAAACCCGTAGAGTAAAAGCCTTTCTCTGTGTTTTTATCCTCTTCATTTTGAAGATAATCTTTGTTGACTCTATATGCAACAACTTCTCCGTCGGCTATGCATTGTACGCCCTTTTTGGCATCGGGTAGTGCTGCCCCTGTAAAGTGTATGCCTCCGTGCCACAAGCCGTCTTTTGTAAAAAGGTAGTTCCCGCTTACAATTCCATCTAGTGCCGTATCGTATTTTTCTGCTGTATCATAGTCGCTAAGAGGATAACTAAAATTGGGAATATAAACTTCACTGCTCATTCGTCGCCTTTAATCTGAAAATGAAAATGCCTGAGCATCTTGTTTTACATCTATCTGTATTTTTGAAACTGCATCTCCTGCAACTCCGCCATTACCGCTGTTGTCTAGGTAGTTAGGAGTGTTGAAGTAGATTCCAGATGAGTCTATGGTAAGTACATTGCCGCCGCATTTAAGTGATATACCGTCAGTGGCATCTATAAGTGCGGTGTCTGCCACTTCGCTTTTTACGCTTGAGGTGTCGATGTGCAGTGCGCCTTCTATGTCTACGCCCATATCTTTGCCTACCTGTACAAACAGGTTTTGCAGGTACTTGTCGGTTACATCACCTTCCACATAGGTTAAAAGAACCTCTTTTATCTCGTTTATCAGCTCTTGCTCAATGAAACTTCTTTTGTCTTTGGCAACGATCGTTGTAAAGTCTTTTTGTGCTGTTTGTGCTTTATTTTCTTTGATGGTATGCACTTCTTCTTTTTCTACCGTTTTTATGTCGTTTGCTTTTACGGTTCGTTCAGAGTTGTTGCCTATGGTTTGAAAAAGGTCGTGTTTTACGTCGTCATGTTCGTTATGAACAGATGTTATTTTGTTGTTATGGATGTCGGCTTTAAGGTCGTTCTTCGCATAGAGTTCGTAGTTTCTTTGTGCCCTCATAGCAAAGCGTTCGGACTCTTTTGTATCGTCAAAGAGTAGTTCATTGTACCCAAGATGGTCTTTATACGCAGGATATGATGTAGTCCTGATGAAGGATTTTGCTTTATCTGCCGGAAGCGGGTAGGGTTGTTTGTTCTCTCCGTTTGGAAGTGCCTTCAGTATGACTGGTTCGTCCGGATTTCCGTTTTTAAATCCTACGAGTACTTCAGTATTTACCCTCGGAAGAAATAAAAAACCGTAGTTGTCTCCTGCATAAGGTTGCATGACTCTTAAGTAAGTAGAGGTGCCTTTGTTCTCTTCGAAGTGAAACAGTACCCGTATTCTTCCCTCTTCATCCACATCTATTTCGTTTGCATGTTCCGTGGTATCGGCATTCCCTTCACTTACTATGGCTGTAAGGGTTCCTGAGATTCTCGGTTTTACGATGCTTTTTTGCGGTTTATAGATGATATCTGAAGGTATCGCCTCAAAACTTGTAAAGAACTGTATCGATTTTTCTTCCGTATGATCTATGAACTCATCCAGGGCATTTGGGAATTTCCCGTAGTAATGTACCCGTATCGTTATGACCTTTTCCTGCGTAAGTGTCTTTTCGTTATGGAGTCTTACTAAAGCGGCATCACACATCTCTATCTCACTGCTTTGCCCTTGGATCAAAAAGCTGTCAGCATAACCTCGAAGAGCATCGTTGTCCGTATAGCGTTTTAGGTCCTTAAAAAGCGACTCTCCCAAAAGATTCAAGCTCTCTTTTTCATCGAAGTTTTTCAGGTCGTGTCTCAGCTGAGAAGTAAAAGTGTTGTCCTTCATGGAACTTTGCATGGAACTACCCGCCTCACTGTGCATATCAAGCGAAGGTTTGTCATAATCGTAAAAGTTGTTTACGGCATTTGAAGAACTAAAACGTTTTACTTTGTTAAACTCGGCTTCAAGAGGTTCGTCATGCACTCTTGCATGGTCGTTCAGTTCACAGAGTGTTATAGTGTAAGGGTCGTTCATAGTATGCTCGATTATAAGCGAGTATCCCTCCTCTTCACAAAGCATGGTAATGAACTCCAGTGCACTTTGCTTATACCTTGTAGTGTATTCTCTTGCGGGGGCTTTTGCCGGATCTACTCTCATATCCAGTTTTACGTTGAGCAGCGGTGCGTATCTACCGATGATCTCGGAGATGATGTCCGGAGCTTTTTTATCTAAAAATATCTCATAGCCGCTGCCTAGGCCCATGTAAAACAACGGCGATACGACCTCTACGTCATACATATATTTGCTGCCTACTACGGAGTTCTCTTTTGCTTGAAAGACCATTCCAAAGACAGACTTAGTCGCAAGCGGGTTTTTAACGTCTGTTATTTTAAGTTCGACGTTTGTATCGACGATCTCTTCGACTGCAATAGCTTGGTCAGAAACGAAACTGATGTGAAACGTATATGCTTCATTTATGCCGCTGTGCCCCTCAAAAGAGTAAACGCTGTAGCTGCCGTCGTTTGTACCTTCATTTGGCAGGTATTGTAAAAACTTCAGTCGTCCCTGTATATCTTGATGTATATCAGGGTTTAGGGTTACTTTTTCAAGCATTTTTTCTCCTTTACATGTAAGAGTTCAAAAGTCATTTAGATGCCGCCTTTATACTTGAGTTTTTCTGGGATGATCTTCGATTTGAGCTGGAGTTCGTAGCCTTTTTTTATGTCGGCTTCACTGATGTGCCATTTGTTTTTTAAAAAAGTCACAATACTTTCTTTCGTGTAGGGTTTGTCTATCATAGCAAGGCAGTACTGTGCAGCGGTTACATCTTCTTTTAGTTGATTGTGGTACAAGCGTCCAAGGTTTGTTATAGCATTAAAATACCCTATGCGTATAGCTTCCTCATACCACTTTATAGCTTTTTTATACTCTTTTTGATTTTCATATAAGTACCCTAAGTTATTTGCGGCATCGCCGTTCGCACGGTTTAGTCTGAGCGCTGTCTTGTACCAAAATGCCGCAAGATTATAGTTTTTGATTCCTGTCTGATAAGTGTATCCCAGGTTAAAAGCTGCATCACTGTCCTCATCTGCCTTGTCATACCAATCTTTTGCTTTTGGGTAAGCATCCAGTCTTGCTTCGTAGGGTGGTTTTTTCAAGTCTGTTTTGAGTATCAGCACATCTGCAAAGCTGTTTACATGTAAGAGCAGTGTAGCAAGCAGTAAAAGTTTTAGAACAGACTTATAGTTTACATGTAAGCAGAAAAAACACATTTTAGATGCCGCCTTTGTACTTGAGTTTTTCCGGGATGATCGTAGACTTTAGCTGTGCTTCGTAGCCTTTTTTTATGGTAGCTTCGCTAAATTTCCAATGTGTTCTAAAAAGAGCAAAAACTTTCTTTTTTGTGTATTTCCTATCGCTAAGAGGGAGCATATACTCAACTGCTTGTACGTATTTTTTTTGACTATAGTACAGAAGTGAAAGGTTTTTCATCGCATCAAGACTTTCTCTCTCTATGGCTTTTTTGTACCATTTTATAGCTCTAATATATTCTTTTTTATCTTCATACAAATATGCTAAGTTATAAATTGCATCCGTATTCCTAGAATTTAAACTTATAGCTTGTTTATACCAAAATTCTGCTAGTTTATAATCCTTAAGTTCTTTTTGGTAAAAAACTCCTAAGTTGTAAGCGGCACTATATTCTGTATCAGCATTGTCGTACCACAATTTACCATCTACTTTTAAATTTAATCTTTCATCATACGGAGGCTTTTGAAAGCTTTCCGCAAAAAGAATGGTGTTTGTAAGTAGTATTACTAACAGCAGTCTAAGTATATATTTCATTATTCACACTCTTCTTTTACATGTAAGCATAAAAAACACATTTTAGATGCCGCCTTTGTACTTGAGTTTTTCTGGAATGATCTTAGATTTTAGCTGTGCTTCGTAGCCTTTTTTTATGGTTTTGTCAGAGAGTTTCCAATTATTCTTAAGATAAGTTAAGACTTTGTCTTTTGGATATTTGTTGTCGATAAGAGCTATAAAATACTCTGCTGCCTTTACGTCGTCATTGAGTTTATAGTGGTATAAGCGTCCAAGATTTTTAATAGCTTCTAAACTTTCTTTTTTGATAGCTTTTATGTACCAAAGGTTTGCTAGTTTATACTTTTTTTTATGATCATATATTAATCCTAGATTATTTGCAGCATCTTTATTATTAGTTCGTGAATATGCTTGTTTATACCATCTTATTGCATCATCGTATCTTTTTGTATCATCGCAGAGTACGCCTAGATTTATAAGAGCATCAATATTATTAGGATCTAAGAATAAGGCTTTTTTATACCAAATTTCTGCTAGTTTATTATCATTTATTTTTGTATCGTAAAGAAGTCCAATATTAAATGCTGATGCACTATCTATGTCAGCATGGTTATACCATTCTGTAGTGTTTGGATATTTATCAAGCCTATTATCATAAGGCGGTATTGTTAAGTTCTCCGCAAAGAGTACGGTACTTGTCAGTAGCAAAGCTAATAATAGATTAAAAAAATACTTCATCATTCACTCTCTTTTTGTTTTGCAAGAGATTTCTCTTTCTCTCTTCGTGCATACACTATGTTGTCAAGCATACTTTTCTCTTTGCCCTCTAAAGGTGTTATCTTCAGCTTTTCTATCTTAAGTGTCAATGCCTGGTTTGCCGTGTATGTCTCTTTTGGCATGTACTCAGCTTTATCGTAAACACAGTGCAGTTGTATTTTATACTTCAGGGCTATATCTCTGTTGACTATCAAAAGTGATATATCTTTTTTAGAAAGCATCTCCGCCTCTAGACCGTTGATGTCGTTTGAGGTTACCACTTTGCCGTTACGTAAAAACTTTCTCTCTATGATATCGTAAGTGAAGTCTTTTGGCATAGGAGGCATTTTTCCAAGAGGGGTGTCGGGACTCTCGTAGATGGTCTTGTACTCAGTGTCTATCTTCAGCATTATCTGGATGTTGTTTTGCAGCATCTCTTTTGGTATCTTTATGGTTGTCTGAAGCTCTTGAGGCATTCCGTAGTAGTCTTTGCTTTCTGGGTCAAGTACATCTACCTTGTAGCCAAACGCCACGGCTTTAAGAGCTGAGAGTTCATACTGCAGAGCATTGTTAAATAGCTCTGCATACTTGTCTTGGTTGTCACCTATGAAGTTTTGCACATCTTCTAAAGTGTCAAATCCCTGTACAAGTTGTTTGTGCTGTGCGTTTACCGCCTCGGCAAAAAGAATGCTCTTGTATGGTTTACCGCTATAGTATCTGTAAATAGCATAGCCAAGAGGAGAAAACATCGGTGCGAGTATGCTGTCATCGTCAAACTTATGAAACAGCAGGCTTTTCATGATGTAACTCTCCAGCGGAGTGTCTACGAACATGTCTTTTAAGTAAAACTCCCATGCCAACTCTACTGCCAGTACGCCAAGTGCGGCTATCCAGCCTATAGCCGGTACGGTAGCAAGCATCCCAGGAGCGACCATCAGGGCTATGATGGTCAAGTTTTTTGTGACGATGGCTACGCCTCCGTCAAAGTCATCCTCTTGCAGGTGGTTGATGTCATACACCGCACTTATGGCAATGGCAACCAGACCCACTTTTGCCATCAGCTTCCAAGAAGCTATTTTTACGAAGTTCTCTTCGCCTAAGAACTTCTGTACAGACTCAACGACAGCCTCTTTACTCTTAGGTGCGACTTTACTAAAGCTGTCTATAGTGGTGTAGGTGTCGCCTATGAGCGGGAAGATGTCGTTATATTTGAGTTTTTTGTAGTTGATGACGCCAATGGCAACATTCACTCCAGCTACGAAGATGGAGAGGGTTTTTATGGAAGCTAGGAGGGTTTTGTATGCAGGAGTATTTTGTATTTTTGTAATTTGTACTCTTGCTTCAGAATCAATATCATCTCCATACTTCTCAGCCACATCCCCCGCTTTAGAAGCAAAACCCTCTATGGTCTTGAGTGACTCGTAGTAGTCTGCTATGCTCTTTTCACTCTCCTTGGAGATGTCGAAGTTGCTTGAGAGCAGGTTGCTGAGGTCTAGCTTTGTCTCTTCCTCTTTCTTTTTAGAAACGTACTTTTTCAAAAATGCCTCTGCATTGCCTTGTCTTGCGGTAAACCCCTGTTTGTTTCTCTCGGTCTGTACCATCGAGTGGCCTATGTGCGAGTGCAGAGTCTTTGTATAGTGCTCGCGTATAGGAAGGTTGAATATTTTAGATTTAAATGCATCGTCTGTGATGTCGTTTCTGAGTTTTATGACATGCTCGGCGAGGGAAAGCAGGTGCTTTTCTTCATTGTTAAACGGAGAGTTTATGTTTGCTTCCGCGTCCAGAAGACTTTTGTCCTCCATAAAGGTGTAAAGCAGTCCCATAACGGTGTTTAGGTACTCCTGTTCTTGAAGCTGTGAGTCAAACTTATCCATCTCGCCGTAGGCTTTAAAGACCTTTTTAAACTCATCTGCCGTTATGAGATCCTTGGCTTTTAAAAGCAGCTCTTTCGGATTTGTCGGAGAGCGAAAAAAGTTACTAAACTCTTTTGGCATATAAAGGTCGCTGAACGCTTTTTTTGGAGCTTGTATCTTAGAGTTGTCAAATGCAAACTCTTTATTTGTACCGTCTATGTTTTCAAACTGCTCTAAAAGTTTGTTTTCTCTTTTACATATCTTTGCATAAGAATGGCTCTGGTCATCTATGAGCTTTTTAGTATTTTTGATGTTTTCGTCACTGATGACAGGCATAGGACGGGAGTTTTTAAGAGTGTAAAAAAACTCTTTTGCACTTTCGTACACTTTGCTTTTTTTCGCTTTTTCTTTATGTGCTTTGGAGAAAAACAGTGAAAACACTAAAAGAGCGAGCATCTCCGCGGGGTTCTGTTGGTAGGGTTTATAACGGTCAGTTGCATCGCTCAAGACGAGATAACCGTAGTTTACATCGTTGTATTCTTTTGTTTTTTGGGCATATCTTCTGCGTACGTAGACATTCTCTTCATTCACACTTAAAAAATCTATAAGCCCCACATACTTACATGTAAGTCCTTTAGAAGAGACAACAAACGCATCCTCGTCATATGGATGGTTTTCATGGTGATGTCTGCTGCTGTGTACTCCGTCAAGTACATTTTTAAAAAAGGAGTGGTTTATAAAGCGTATCTCATTTAAGTAGTTTTGAGCTGTATCAAATGCCGGCGTGATGATCTCATCGAGTGAAGCTATGTTGTTTTCACCCTTTACTATTAAAGAAGCAAACTCTCCTTTGCACACCTCGTCTGCTAGGGTGCGGTAGAGTTTTTTGAGTTTTTTGATGTTGTCGTCATACTCTTTTTGTTCATCGCTGCTTACATAAAAGTAGTCTATCTGGCTGCTCACGGCATAAGTGTAAGCGTTTGTCTGTTTTAGCCCTCGTAAATGAGAATCGTTTTGGCTAAAAGTAGTTTTATAGCTCCATTCATAGATATTGAGCAGGTCTTCAGCTTGTCCGAGAGGATCGGGAATGGTCATCACAGCATTTAGCGGATAGAGTTTAAACTCTGTGCTTTTGCCTTCTGCTTCTGCTTTTTTCACCTTCTCTTTATGCTCTTTAACGGGATCGTACTCTTTTTGCAGTTTAAATGTCTTTTGACTGATCTGGTTGGAGTCTATGGCATTTGGGTCTTTTAAAAAGAAACTTTCATCTTTTTTATTGGCATCGGTAGGATCGAACTTGATGCCTAAAAGTTTACCAAGCATAGTCTCACGTTTACTTTTGTCTTTACTGAGTTGTACATTAGAGTAAAAGATCTCGATCTCATCTCCATCGTAAAGAGGGATGTAGTCTCTAGCTACATTTTTTTCATCTTTGTATTTTATATCTTTAAAGGTTTCACCGTACAGAGAACCTCTGCTGATGATCCTGTATTCGTTTATATTGCCATCTTTGAGTTTTATGTAAACAAATGCCAATGTAAAGGGAACTATCTTTTCTCTGATGAGTGGATTTGTATCCATAGTCCCGTAGAAAGTTTTTATGTCTGCAAAAGCTCTTGAAGGTCGAAGAGGTTTGTAGACCTTTTCTGCAAAAATATCTTGGGATTCTCTTAACAGGTAAAGGTTGTAACGCTCTTTTTCCTTTTTATTCTTTGCTTTTTCTTTTTCCTCTTTTGTGGCTTTTTCGCCTTCTACCTTATTGTCGGCACTTGATTTTACATTTGTAGCGGAGTTGCTGTTTGCACGTGATACTATCTGCAGTGCGGCACCTTGGTCCGTTTGGCATCCAGATACGTCAAGAGCATATGTCCCTCCGCTGCCCGTTACATTTGCTTCGGTCATGGCGCTGGATGTTGCGGCGACTTGTGTACAGGGAGTATATGGCACGGGACATCCGCTTATGGGAGCATTTAAGATGTCTGTACAAAAGTTTGGTTTTAGTCCCCCGATGGTACGGATGGCATCACTGGATGGATGATTTACCGTTCCTCCGTGAGCACATTGGATTACGCAGGATTCTGTCAAGACTTTACGTGCCATATTTTTTATCCTTCTTTATTTATTAGAACTTATATATATAGTTTGTGTTACGGCCATAAACTAAATATTTTTTTAAGTTTATAAGTTTGTTCTATTTTTTTAATTATTTGTCCTAAAAATAGCTTTAATTTAGTTTTTTAGAAACAAAATTAAATATTCTGTGCTAAATCTTAATGAAAATAAGATAAATTTAAACTAAAATTGACTAGAGTTGTACAAATACTAATCGGTTTGTATTATTTTTACAACATTTAATCTTAATTATTCTACAAATATAAATAAATTAAGTAAGTATATTAAGAGTTGATTTTTATTTCATTATTTTACATACAGACTGGTCTGTTGTATTTTTCGATATTTTTGGTGTATAAGGTGAAAAGTGGAAAACATACTTATTGACATATCATACGAGAATCCTGCAGGTCAAGATTTGAAATATGACGATGCTTTTGTACAGATCGAACTTGAAGTAGATAAGTCCTACAGTGTGAGTGCTGAGGAAGATACAGACTGGCAAAATGTTAAAAATAACTGTAATGATTTTCTAAAAATGAAATCAAAAGATTTGAAAATCGCCGTTTGGTGGCTTTTTGCCAACTGGCATTTAGACAAGTGGACGGGATTGTCTCAGTCGTTAGTCGTCTTTAACCAATTCTTAGAAAAATATAATGAAAGTCTTTTTCCTAAACCAGTTAAGGCTAGACAAAATACATTGGTATGGTTAGAATCGATTTTGACAAGAGAGATCGTAGAGAAAAAGCTTTTTCAAGATGAATTGACAAACAGTGCTGAACTAAGCGAACTGTTTCAAAGTACTCAAAACACCTTTAAAGAGCTTATGCAATCCGATGATAACTACTTCAGCAAAATAATCCGCCATCTAAAAAGTCTGGAGCCGCAAACTGTCAAGAGTACTCCCGAACAACTTCCTCATAAAGAGAAAAAAGCAGATTTAAATAAAAAAGAGATACTAAAACAGGAATCCACAAAAGAGGAAAAACCGATTCATGTCATTAAGAACAAAGATGAAGCTTTTAAAGTCTTTCAAAACTTTAAGAAATCGGCATCTATGTTAAGTGAATACTATAGAAAAGAAAACCCGTTCGATCTTAAAGCCATAAAAATATCCAGAATGCTCTCTTGGATAAATGTCGAAGATATTCCTGTACACAAAGAGGGCCTGACACAGATCAATCCTCCTTCGGAAACGACGCTTTTAAAGATCCGGGAGACTTTTGAAAGTGGAGAGAAGGAAGAAGTTTTTAAACTCCTGCAGGCTACCTTGGAAAGATCTCCTTATTGGCTGGACGGACATTATGAATCATACAAAATACTTGAAGAGGCCGGCAGACATTATGAAGCGCAAGAGATATTAAACAATCTGGTCGCTTTCATTGACTCGCATAAAGGGCTGGAAGATCTGAAGTTTAAAAATGACACTCCTTTCATATCACATGAATTACAGCATTTTTTACATACAAAGATAACAAACAACGAAGAACAGGCAAAAAAAGCTACTGCTGCGGATGCTATGGAAGACATATTTTCCAAGATCAAAAAAATCACTCAAAACCATCAAACAAAGGAGGCGATGCAATTACTTCAAAATGAATATAACGCAGCTTTAAATTATGAAGACAAATTTAGACTGCGCTTGGAACTTGTGAAGCTGAATATCATAAATAAAAAAAACAAAATGACTTCAGCTCTTCTGTCCGGTCTTGAACAAGATGTACAGAAATACCATTTGGATGAATGGCACCCCGATTTGGCTTTAGAAGTATATACACTGTTTTTAAAGCATTTTGACGGTCAACAAAACGAAGAAAAAATAAACAATGTCTATGAGCGTCTATGTAAGATAGATGTCTCACAGGCATTCAATTTAAAATAAGGAGAAACAATGAACAAACAGTCAGAGTCACCAAAAGAAAGGATTAACGTCACCTACAAACCCGCAACGGGAGACGCTACGGAAGAGATTGAAATACCTTATAAACTTACTATTTTAGGTAACTACAATCCAAATGCAGAAAAGTTGCCGATTGAAGATAGAAAGGCTATTAAAATCGATAAAAACAATTTTAACGATGTGCTAAAAGAGCAAAAACTTTCGGTTACGTTTGATGTTCCGAGCAAATTAACGGATGATGAAGATGCATCTTTAAATGTCAATTTGAACATAAACAGTATGAAGGATTTTTCACCGGAAAGCATTGTTGAAAATGTTGAAGAACTTAAAGTACTAATGGAACTAAGAAAGTCTTTAGTGGCATTAAAAGGTCCTTTAGGAAATGTCCCTGCATTTAGAAATGCTATTGAAAATGCTATCTCTGACAAAGAAGAAAGAGATAAGTTAATGAGTGAACTTAATTTAAAATCTTAGGAAAGGATAAATAGATGTCTGTAGTAGAAGCAACAGCGGCAAGTAATGAAGCCGTTAACGGAAGTTTGTTAGACAATATTATTGCGCAAACAAGTATAACACGAGAAGATGACACATATACTGTCGTAAAGTCCGGAGTGGGTGCACTTATAGAAGAGTTGATCAAGTCGAATAATCCAGATGAAAAGGTCAATAAAACGGTTATCGATAAGATGATCGCAGAGATTGATGCAAAGATCTCCGCTCAAATGGATGAGATCCTGCATCATGAAAAATTTCAAGAACTTGAATCTAAATGGCGCGGTCTGTACTTTTTAGTTGAAAGAACAGACTTTAGAGAAAACATTTTGATGGAGATGATAAACGTCACAAAAGAGGATCTGATAGAAGACTTCGAAGATTGTTTAGACATTACGCAAACAGGACTGTACAAGCATGTCTATACATCTGGTTACGGTCAATTCGGTGGAGAACCTGTTGGAACGATCGTTGCCGATTACGAGATCGCTCCGTCTAATGTAGATATGAAGTTTATGACCAAGATGGCTTCTATTTCAGCTATGGCACATGCACCTTTGATCACGGCTGCGGGACCTAAGTTCTTTGGACTTGATTCTTTTGAAGGCATGCCGAATCTAAAAGATCTGGAAGATGTGATGAACTCACCTCAATTTGCCGCATGGAAAGGTTTTAGAAAAAACGAAGATTCAAGATATGTCGGTATGACACTTCCGAGATTTCTACTAAGAGCACCTTATGATCCTGAGGATAATCCAATTTCGAAATTCGTTTACCAGGAAGATGTTTCGAAATCACATGAAAACTACCTTTGGGGAAGTACGGTATACACATTTGCAAGCAAACTGACTGATTCATTTGCAAACTTCAGATGGTGTACGAATATTATCGGACCTATGAGTGGTGGAGAAGTAAGAGACCTGCCTGTACATACTTTTGAAAGCATGGGTGATGTTGAGATGAAAATCCCGACGGAAATATTGGTATCTGATAGAAGAGAGTATGAACTGGCACAAGAAGGATTCATCCCTCTAGTAATGAGAAAAGGCAGCAATTCGGCTGCATTCTTTGCTGCAAACTCTGCACAACAACCAAAAATATTTGCGGATACTCCCGAAGGTAACGAAGCAGAGCTTAATTACAAACTTGGCACTCAGCTTCCTTATCTGTTTGCTGTTACAAGAATGGCACATTACATCAAAGTCCTTCAAAGAGAACACATCGGTTCTTGGAGAGAAAGAGAAGATCTTGAGAGAGAACTTAACAAATGGGCTAAGCAATATGTAGCAAATCAGGAAAATCCAAGTGCGGAAATAAGAAGTAAAAGACCGTTTAAAGCGATCAAAATCGATGTCGAAGATATCGAAAAAGATCCGGGCTGGTACAAAGTGAAGATCGCTCTAAGACCTCACTTTAAGTATATGGGTGCCAACTTCGAACTTTCTTTAGTCGGAAAGCTGGATAAAGATTAATGTATAAAGGGAGTTTATTCGAGCGTTTAACGCCTCAAGCACAGACTGTGAAATATGGTAGTGAAGAGGAAGCATTATACACTTCAATAGCATTGAATTTGTCTCGAATATTCTCCTCTAATGCAGGAAGTGCAGAGATCGCTTTGGATTATGGAAGACCGGATCTGGACAATATTAGTTTTAATTTAAATGAATCGATCAATGCGATCGAGCACAACTCAAAACTAACTATTGATAAATATGAACCGAGACTTTCTAAAGTACATGTAAGCGTGAATAAAGAGCATTTACAAAAAAACGAGATGAGTATCTTTATTGAAGGTTCTGTAAAGATAAATAAAAAGATGAAAAAGATTAGTTTCAAAGCTGATCTTTTTAAAAGCGGCGGAGTGAAAGTACATACACATGGAATTTAATGACTACTACAGACAAGAGCTAAGCGCTCTAAGAGTTGAAGGGGCGGAGTTTTCAAAGAAAAATCCCGGATTATCGACTTTTTTATCAAAAGAAGGTCAAGACCCCGATGTAGAAAGACTCTTAGAGGGGTTCGCTTTTTTAACCGGTCGATTAAAACAACAGATACACAGAGAACTACCGGAAGTTTCTCATACACTTGTGCAACTATTATGGCCAAACTATGTACGTCCCATACCTTCATACACAATTGTGCAGTATGAACCTTTACGTGATGAAAATGAAACAGTCGTCGTTAAGAAAAACAGCAAGATACTGAGTAAAAGTGTCGCTGACGGTGTTCAATGCCGTTTTAAAACTTCATATGATACAGAAGTCATGGCGCTCGATATAGATAAGATCAACTATTTTGTCCATGGAGAAAAAAGTTCCATCGAACTTGATCTTAAAATGACATCTTCAGGTTCTCTTGATGATCTTAATTTAAAAAAACTCCGGTTCTTTTTAGGTGGTTCTAAATTCATCGCAAAAGATATGTATATGCTCTTAATGCGTTTTCTTGAGTCGATCGAACTAGAGATCATCGGTTCTGATGAAGAAGATGTAAAGAAGATCACTTTAGACGCAAATTCAGTAAAAGCTGTCGGCTTTCATATGAATGAGAAATTAGCTTCATATCCTCTTAATATATTTGACGGATATGTTTTACTGCAGGAGTACTTTTGTTATCCTGATAAATTCTTATTTGTCGATCTTTTCAATTTGGAAAAAATAGCTACGATTGATAAAGAGTTCTTAAAAAAAGCTCGGACTTTTAGCATTCAATTTCACTTTTCTAAAAGATTGGAAAGTAATGAACTTCCGACAAAAGAGAGCTTTAATCTTTTTTGTACACCTGCGATCAATCTGTTTGAAACGGAAGCAGTACCGATTAGAAAAAATGCGATGCAGGACGAATACTTAGTCGTGCCTGCAGATATCTCAAAAGAACACAGTGAAGTTTACTCTATTGAAAATGTTCGAGGGTGGATTCAGTCAAAAAATCGTTATGACGATTATCAGCTTTTTGAATCATTTGAACATAATGATAATGCACAATATTACTCTACAAGGGTAAAACTTTCTATTGACGGCGAAAGAACGAACACGTATTTACGTTTTGCATCAAACGGAGGAGCAGAAGAAAATATAGAAAACTCCAATAGTACGGTATCGGTACATATTATATGTACCAATAAAAACACACCTAATGAGGCGCTGTTATTGGGTGATGTCAATTTGCCAGATCCACTTTCATCTACGGAAAAATTGAAATTTAAAAATATAACTATTCCAACTTCTTCTTATCCGCCACCGATCGACGGTGACTTTTTATGGAAGATCATCTCGAATATGTCTCTTAACTATTTGTCGTTGGATAATATCCAGGCACTTAGAAAGATCATAGAAAGTTATGACTTCATCGGTGCAAATGACATAAAACGAAGAGAAAAAACATCGGTAATGCTGCAAGGTCTTAAATCTATCAAATATAGAACTATTGAGATGATCGATCAGGGACTTCCAATTCGAGGGATAGAAGCTTTATTACTGCTTGACCCTACTAAATTCGAATGTTTGGGAGATGCTTTTATATTTTGTTCGATCTTAAATGAGTTTTTAGCTCTGTACGGGAACATAAACTCTTTTCATCAATTAACGGTAGATATGCTTGATGAGGATATCTTTACCTGGCAACCTAAAATGGGAACAAAGGCTCTGGGGTAGATGATGAATATTGACACTATAAATCAAAGTATCGAGTTAAATATTAAAAAATATAGCCTACCTCAGGCTATTAGAGTGATCTTACACTATTTAAAAGAGCTTTATCAGACATCAGATTATGAATTGCTTTACAAAAAAATACGTTTTGAAGGGAACTCTTCACTGGCATTTCAAAAAAGTGAACTTGACTCTATTGAGTTTTTTGAAAATGAAGCTGCAGGAAAACGGGTCAGTGTAAAAATCAACTTTTTAAGTCTTTTTGGAAGTTCTTCTCCGCTTCCAAGTCACTACAACGAAACGGTTTTAAGAAGTTTTGAGGGTGATAGGATCTTATATGATTTTCTAAATCTCTTCAATCATAATTTGCAGAGATTTATTTATCCGGTGTGGGAAAAACACAGATATTACGTCAAATATAATAAAGACTTAAAAGATGGTTTTTCCAAATATCTGCTTTCACTTTTGGGTCTATACGCCAACTTCGATGTTGAACATAATAAGTTGGATTTTCAAAAGATCATGCCTTATATTGGTGTACTCAGTATGCGCCAAAAATCTGCAGGAACACTTACTTCGATCTTACGCCATTACCTTGGGTTTGATGAGATCGAAATTTTGCAATGTATAAAGATGCAATCGAAGATCCCTTCTTGGCAATACGCAAGACTTGGACAAACAAACAGCCAGCTCGGTGTGAATCTAAATATTGGTGAATTTGTCATAAACAAAACATCAAAATTCAGAATTTTGCTTAACAACGTAAGGGTAGAAGATATGCTCAGGTACAGCATTCATGGAAATAAAATGGATGAGCTTAATGACCTTATTTCTTTCGCTTTGAATGAACCTTTGGAATATGACGTATGTCTTGGGATCAATGAAGAAAATAAGGTGAGTTGTGTTTTGGATGAATCCGAGAAGAGATACATAGGAATTAATTGCTGGATAGGGGAACCGACCGGAAATGAACAGATTATTATTGCACAAAAAGGTTAGAAATGAAATTTGAATTACGTGAGTTGATAAACGCATTGGATACAAAAACAAAGATACATCTTCAAAATGCTGCATCGAGATGTGTTGAGAGATCGGGAAACGAAATTTTAATCGAAGATGTTTTATTTGTGATGTGTGAAGATGAAAAATCATTGTTTAACGCACTTATGACACATTATAGCATTGAACAAGAATCAATGGTAGAAGCTCTACAACACGGTGTAAAAGTCAATGCAACTGAGAGCAGCAGTCCTGTCTTTTCCAATCTGCTTATTCAATTGCTGGAAGACTCGTATCTCATTGCAAAAATGCAGTTGAACGTGAATGAAATCTCAGACGCGGCAATTATCTTATCATTGTTTGATAATGGTATCAAATACTCCAATACACAGTATTTCAGACTTTTGCAAAATATACCTTTTGATGAAGTGAAAAGTTTGATAGAAGGCTTAAATGAAGAAGCCGTGGAAAATGGCGAGGCGCAAAGAAAAAGCGCTAATAAGAAAATAAAAACTTCTGCAGAGTTAGATAAATATACTACAAACCTAACACAACTTGCAAAAGATGGAGAGATCGACCCTGTACTTTGCCGAGACGATGAGATCAAACAGGCAATAGATATTTTACTGCGAAGAAGAAAGAACAATCCGATTATGGTTGGAGAAGCCGGAGTCGGTAAAACGGCAGTAGTCGAAGGTCTGGCATTAAAAGTGGTCAACCATGAGGTACCGACACAACTCTACAATGCACAGATATTATCTCTTGATCTAGGTGCATTGCAAGCAGGAGCAGGAGTAAAAGGAGAGTTTGAAAGAAGACTTCAAGCGGTCATTAATGAAATACAAAACTCGCCGGAGTTTATTATTTTATTTATCGATGAAGCCCATACGCTAATCGGTGCAGGAGGCAATGAGGGAAGCGGAGATGCTGCGAACCTTTTAAAACCTGCATTGGCACGGGGACAACTAAGAACGATAGCTGCGACAACATGGCTTGAATATAGAAAATATTTTGAAAAAGATCCGGCACTGTCGAGAAGATTTCAAAAGATCGATCTTTTAGAACCGACTGTTGATGAAGCCGTCACCATTTTACGAGGTATTGCGAAAAAGTATGAAGAGGTACATGAAGTCTATATAGAAGATGAAGCATTGCAAGCCGCTGCTTCTCTTTCGGCAAGATACATAACAGGCAGACAGCTTCCCGACAAAGCGATAGATGTTTTAGACACCGCTTGTGCCAATGTAAAGATAAGCCAGACCAATGTGCCGTTTGTACTGCAAAAGCTTTACACTCAGATAGAAGAGTTAAAAAGAAAAGAAGAGTTTTTAATACGAGACAACAATAGAGGAATAAAAGATTATTCTGCACAACTGACATCCCTTGTAGATGAGATCACTCAGCTTGAAGAAGAGGCTGTGATCATTAAAGAGTCTTGGCAGGAACAAAAAAGTGCAATGGAAGAGCTACAGCAAGCGCTCAAAGAGAATGAACACGATAAAGTCCGTCCTTTACATGAAAAGATCGATTTACTGCATGAACAAAATAGATATATTCATAAACATGTAACAAAAGAGCAGATCGCAGAAGTTATCTCATCTTGGACAGGCATACCTCTTGGCAATATGATCAATAAGCAGATCCAAAAAGTTATTGATCTGGAAAATTCTATGAAAGAAAGAATCATCGGACAAGAAGAAGCTATTGAATATATCAATCAATTTTTACAGATTTCCATGGCAGGACTTAAAAAAGAGAATGCTCCTGCAGGAGTTTTTTTACTTGTAGGTCCGAGCGGTGTGGGTAAAACGGAAACCGCATTAAGTATAGCCGACCTTATCTTCGGCGGTGAAAGATTTATTACGACGATCAATATGACCGAGTTCCAAGAAAAACATACTGTCTCAAGACTGATCGGTTCACCGCCGGGCTACATAGGATACGGAGAAGGCGGACAGCTTACGGACCCTGTTAGAGTCAAGCCTTATTCGGTGGTACTTTTAGATGAAATAGAAAAAGCCCATCCTGAAATTTTGAACCTTTTTTACCAGATGTTCGACAAAGGTGTTTTAAACGACGGCGAGGGACGTACCATCGACTTTAAAAACACAATCATCGTGATGACATCAAATTTAGCGACTGCTGAAATAACTGAATTGTGTACAAATGATCAAGACATTACAATGGATGAGATAAAAGAACATATAACACCTATTCTTTCTGCTTATCTCCAACCTGCATTGCTTGGAAGGATGAACATAATCCCATATCTCAATCTTAAAGATGAAGCCTTAAAAGAGATAACAAAACTCAAGTTACAGTTTATCCGTAATCAATTAGCCAAAAAAGAGATCGAGTTTCATTACGATGATTCACTTTTAGAATTTGTCGCTGCTTTGTCAAATGCACGAGATACGGGAGCTAGAAATATAGAGCTGATCATAAATAACAAAATTATGCCAAAGCTTTCAAAGATCATGTTAAATGCAGCGGTTGAAAAACAGATTATCAGACAGTTACATATCAATGTGGATGAAAACCAAGAAATCATTGTAAGGAGTGAGTTATGAAAAAAAAATCTCTGTTTATCATGCTAAGTATGATTTTAGTGAGTATGTCATTTACGGCTTGTAGTTCTTTTAAAGAAACTTATAAACCCCTATATCAAGTAAAACCGACTGTAGAAAAAGTGGAGGAGAAATAAACCATGAAATTAGTTTTAGACATTATAAAAAGCGGTGAAGAGACTCCTTTAAAAAGAAGCTTTCATTTAAATAGAGAAGGGGGAATTGTAGGAAGATCGACAAACGCCGACTGGCAATTGAACGATCAACAAAACTACATTTCAAATAGTCACGTATATATCGAATATCAAGATGAAGTTTACTACATTCGTGATGAAAGTACAAACGGAACATACCTCAAATTTCCATATAAAAAACTGCCAAAAGGTAACCGTATAAAAATCAGTTCTACAGATATCTATATTTTAGGTGAATATGAAATACAAGCAAGGTTTGTAGAAGATGATTTTTCTACGGATATTATGGAACAGATAAATACTTCTGATTCGGAAGATACGCGTATTATCCCTGATGATGACTTTTTAGATGAGCCTTTTGACAGCCTGGAAACGCATGAAATCAATGTTATGGATATCGTTACAAGTGCGAAAAAAACTACTTATGAAAATACAGTTAGCAATGACGAAATAGACTCTGAAACAAATGCAAGTGAATTAAACGAGCATCATATCAGCATTCCCGATGCATCACAGGAAACAAGTGAGGCTTCTTCCACGATTTCAAATACTTCTTTACAAAGAAGTATAAATATTTTAGAACAGAAACTCGGTATAGAAATATGTTCACTCGATAAGAAAGAACGGGACATCCTAATAGAGGAGGTCGGAGATATTATTTTGAACAGTTTAAGCGGTTTGAAACACTCCCTTTATTTAAAAGAAAAGATCAAAGAAGATTTAAATGTCTTAAAAGCGGATGAGAGAGAAACACAAGTAAACCCCATTTTACTCGGTGAATCCGCTTCTACACTACTGCAAAACAAACAGCTAACAGGTATGTTGGGATTTTCAAGAGTTTCTGATGCCATTTTACAATCATTCGATGAACTTGATCAGCATAATATAGCACTTCATGCAAGCAGCAAAAATCTAATGAGCGTAGTGATAAGAAGATTTTCACCTAGTAATCTAGCCTACTACTTTGAAAGTCTCGGAGCTTTAAAATCTATATTCAAATCTAAGAGATCTATGATGTGGAGTGCATATGAAGATATGTTTAAAGAATTAGAACACGAACCGGAAAAAGGTGCTGAACTCATAAGCAAAGATTTTGCAAGAGAATATAAAAACACTGCATACAGCGTGACTTTAGCGACAGAAAAACGTGTTAAACAGGAGAAGTAGATGAAGAGAAAAATATATTTTACATCATTGTTAATAGTTATATTTATGAGTGGGTGTGTATCGAAAAATCCGACACATATAGATTTGGAGATCACCTCCGGTAAAGAGATAAATGTGGACGATGATAATGTCTCTTCACCTTTGATGCTGGTTTTTTATGAGCTTTCATCAGCAGATAAGTTCTCAAAATATAACTACTGGGATATTGTAGATAATTCAGGTAAAAAACTAAAGCAGGATATATTGTCTCAGACGAAATATCCAATCCTTCCTAATGAAAAACAGACATATCAAATAGTGTTTGATGAAAAGGCTAAGTACCTCGGCATAGTCGCCAAGTTTAGAGATATCAAAGATTCTAATTGGCGTTATATCATCAATTTGGAAAAAGATTCATCTAATGAGGCTGAATTGAAAATAAAAAAATACTCTATTACGGAAGATGAATAAGATGGAAAAAAGAATAGTATGGAAAGAGGGGCTTTTTATTCGTCCGCAGCACTTTCAACAAAACGATAGATATTATGCTTATGAATTGATGACAAGAACTACTGAGCTTGGTAGTAATCAATGGGGGTTCTTCGAGCTTGATATAGATAAACGACTCCTTGGTATGGGGAAAATAGTTCTAAATCATGCAAGCGGTATATTACCTGATGGGACGCTGTTTGATATAACGGCTAAAGATGAAGATTTGGCACTTAATATTGATAGTGATGATTTTGGACAGAGTGTTTATTTAGCAATACCGATATTGATTCATAATAGTGATGATGTTCGTTTTGAAGATCAAGAAAATATTTTAACCCGTTTTAGCGCAGAATCTATTTTAGATGTACCAAATACAAATGCCGGTGAAAGTTCTACAACTGATCTAGTCGTTGCCAGACATGATTTTAAACTTTTGATAGAAGATGATGTCAACGACGGTTATATCGTTATCAAGATCACGAATATAGTATCGGTTAGTGCCGGAGGTACGGTAACGATAGATGAAAGTTATATACCGACATTTTTACATCTTAATAAATCAAAAGATTTGATGTCTCGATTGAATGAATTGATCAGCATGCTGACATACAGAGTCGAAAGGTTGTCAGAAAAAATAAGTCATTCAGTACTACAGGCATCAGAACTGGGAAACTACTTGATGTTACAACTTTTAAATAAAACACTCAGTAGATTTCACTTCTTTCTAACGCAAGATAGGATTCACCCTCAAGATGTTTTTCTGGAACTTACGACATTAGCGGGTGAACTGGCTGTGTTTATGAAAAAAGATAAAAAATTATCTGAAAACTTCACATACAAACATGAAGATGTCGGAGGCAGTTTCAATAAGATCATTGCGGAGCTAAAAGGTATGCTCAGTATGGTACTGGAACAAAACTCTATCTCTCTACCTATCGAAGAGAGAAAATACGGTATTCATGTAGCTCAGTTAAAAGATAAAAAAATGGTGAAAACATCACAATTTATATTTGCCGTCAGTGCAGATGCCTCTACAGAAAGCATTAAAGAAACATTGATGTCAAATCTTAAAATAGGCAGTATAGAAACTATTAGAGAGTTAGTGAATTACCATTTGGTCGGATTTAAAATCAAACCGCTCTCGTCTCCTCCAAGAGAGATCCCTTATCGTGTAAATCATCTGTATTTTCAAATTGAGTTGACAAATGAAAATCGTGTCGAACTGGAAAGATCCGGCGGTTTCGCTTTCCATCTGTCCGCAGAACTACCAAATGTTGTTTATGCATTATGGTCTATTAGAAGTGCGTAAAGGAAGAAATTTATGAGCAATAAAACAATACTTATTCCAAGTTCACCAAATGAGAAGAACTTGACAAATTTTAATTCAAGCAGAGAAGAAGATTACAGTAGTTATAGAAATAATGCTTTGAACTTTGTAAAAAATGTGAGTAGAACAGACATACCGTACTATGATGAAGATACCAATTATTTTTTGTTGGCATCATCGGGTATCTTTAAACAACTCGCTATTGTTCAAAACAGTTATGAGGTAGGACCGATACACGAAGTCCGTCAATCTTTTATTGACAGTATGAACGAGTATACGGATATTCTTATGAAATACAAGATTGAAGAATCTCAGGCATTAGTATCAAGATATATCTTATGTACCTTTATCGACGAATTGATCAATACGACATATTTTGGTCAAGAAAACAACTGGTCTAGTAACAGTTTATTAAGAATCTTTCATAATGAAAGCTATGGCGGGGAAAACTTTTTTAGACTACTAGATAAGTTTTTGAAGGCTCCCGCTAAATTTATCTATATTTTAGAGCTGATGTATGTTTGTTTATCTTTAGGTTTTCAAGGGAAGTACCGTATCGATAATACAAATAAACATGAACTGAATATGATAAGGGAAAGTCTTTACAAACAGATCAAGATTATACAGGGAAGAGAACCGTTAAAGTTTTATACAAAACACAATCCCTCCACACTTAGGCATAGGCTTTTTTATCTCATTTCATATCCGACAATCGTTTTAAGCAGTGTGTTGCTTTTGATGATCGTATATATCGGTCTCTCTATCGGATTATCTGCTGAAGATACAAAATTCATCGGTTTAATAAATAAAGAAAAAAATTCTAATTTTTTAACGGAAAAAACTTTTGATTTAGAAAAGTACAGAAAGGAATACAAAAATGATTAAATCCTTATTGAAAAGCGGTGTCTTTTGGACATTAGTAATAACAACCATTATTACATCGGTTATTATCTTTATTTTTCCTTTCTTTTTTGAATCTTACAAAGATTGGACATACAGACTGCTTATCGCATTTTCATTCTTTTTTGTAATGACGATTTTCGTTCTGCTTTATATTGTCTTTTTGCAAGAACAAACGCAAAAAAAATTGAAGGAATACAAAGAAAAACGAGAAGAAGAAAAGGCAAAAGAAGAGATTGTCAATGAAAAAATAAAAGATATTAAATTCAAGTTTAATGAAGCTCTTAAACTTTTGAAACAATCGACACTTTACAAAAACAAACGACGTGCAAGATATGAACTGCCATGGTATCTTTTAGTGGGGAAAGAACAGGAAGGAAAGACAACACTTCTTGAAGCTTCAGGATTGGACTTCCCTCTTAATATCAATTATGAGCATAGAAGCGTAAAAGAGGAGGGTTCTTCAAAAGGCTTTTTATGGTATTTCGCAGAACATGCCATATTTATAGATATGCCGGGGCAATATATCAACCAGACAGTTGATGAATCTGATTCCACAGTTTGGGAAAAAGGGTTTTTAAAACTTTTTGCTAAAAAAAGACTGCGTCGTCCATTAAACGGTATTATCTTAAATATAAGTGTAAATACTTTTATAGAAAAAAGTGAAAAAGAACTTGAGCAATATGCAAAAGATCTAAGAGATAGATTTGATGAACTTTCAGATGGTTTTGTATCGAGTATACCGATATATTTGATTATAACGAAATCTGATAATATGGTCGGATATAACGAATATTTTGCCTCTTTAAGTGAAGAAGAAAAAGAGGAAGTTTTAGGAATTACTTTCGATGATCCGGCAATGAATGTTGACACGACCGTAGTAAGACCGGAACTTGAGAAACTCTTAAAACGTATCAATAGTTCTATCATAGATAAACTTCACCACGAATGGGATGAAGATACCCGTACAAAAATATTTTTGTTCCCTGATGAATTTAGCAGTATTTTTGAAAAAATAGGAATGTTTACTGATATCTGTTTTGCACAAACAAGATATAGAAAATCATTAATGCTCAGAGGTATATATTTTACCTCTGTTCCGGAAGATCAAGAAGGTAAAACATCGTATCTGTTATCTAAAAAAGATGATAATAAATTAAGTACCGGTCGAAGTTCTCGCGGACATTTCATTAAAAAGCTTTTACAAGACGTTATTTTTCCTGAATCCGACCTTATCAAAATGGATGAAAACTTCAAAAAGGTCAACAAAAAAAGACAAACGATCGCCATAATCAGCGCAGTTGCTGCAGTGGTATTATTTGCTTTACTATGGATCAGTGATTTTGTGTCTCATAATAATGCATTACATGAACTGGAAGATAGAGTCACTCAAGTCGCAATGCAACAAAACAAAGTGAAAAGTTCAGACAGTTATGAAAAGATATTGCCTATTCTTAATGAGATGAACGATATAAAAACTTCATACGAACATGAGATGTCGGATAGTTTCTATAGATTGAATTTTTACGATGTAAAACCACGAACCGTTCAACTATATAATCTCTACCAAAATACACTTTCAAATATTTTACTGCCAAGAGTCGCTAATAGTCTGAATGATCAGATTCTTTCAAACCTTTCCGACTATAAAAGAACTTGGAGCAATACAGAGATATATCTTATGCTGCATGATGAACAACATAGAAAAAAAGAGTATTTGACAACAGCTATGGGTGAGATCTGGGCTAAAACGTATCCGAATAAACCGGGTGTTCAAAAGGCATTGAATATGCATTTAAAGAACTTATTAAACCTTGGTTTCAAGCCTTACTCTTTAAATCAGAGAACATTAAAAACAGCTCGTTCGGTATTGTATAACAAAGCAAATGTCGTCATCGTATATGATGAATTAAGACAGATGGCGAATGAAAAAACGAATTTGCAGCCGTTTAGTTTTGAACAGGTCTTGGGTGCTAATGTAGATGTCTTCAAAGGCAACAGTTATCAAATTCCAGGGCTTTATACAAAACAGGGATTTGAAAAGGTTATTGTCGCTAATGGACAAAGTTATATCAAAGAAATTCTACAAAATAACTGGGTTTTAGGAACAAGAACTGAGTTGACACAAAGTGAGCTTGATGATATTTATGCTCAAGTATTGAGTTTGTATTTTAAAGATTATAAAAGATATTGGATAGATGCGATCAGCGATCTTAACGTCCCGCAATTACTTAGTGAAAGTGGTTTACGAAATCAGTTAGAAGTACTTTCTTTAGCAAACTCGCCTATAGTTTCTATACTGCAAGCGATAAAGACAAATACAAATATCTATACTCCTGAAGAACTATTTTTGAAAAAAGCTCAAGAGGGAGATCAATCACTTAGTAAAGTGGCTCAGGCAGCAGCTCAAAATAAAATAAAAACCAGTAAATTGGTAACGAACATTAAAACTGTACGTAGTTTCTTTAAGCAGTATCATGATCTTTTAAAAGATGATGGTACTCCTGCACCAAACCTTGAAAATGCTATGCTCGTTCTCAATAAAGTATTTCAGCAAATGAATGATCTTTTTGCATCAGTCAATCCTCAGGAAAAAGCTTTCATGATAGTAAACGGTCGTGTTCAAGGAAAAGTCGAACCGATTGTGCAGAATTTTTCCGCTTTACCGCTTGATGTCAATCGCTGGTTTAGACAAACGTTAAATCATAATTGGGATTATCTGATCTTACAAATGAAAGATTATATTCAGGCGAAGTATGAAGAAAATGTATGGGCATTCTACCAACAAAAGATACAAGATAGATATCCGTTCCACAAGTCTTCCGAACATCAGCCGGTAAGACTTGAAGATTTGAGTTCATTTTTCAAAAGTGACGGTATCTTTGACAGCTTCTTTAAGACATATATTCAACCGTTTGTAGAGATCAATAAAATAACCTATCAGACATATAAAAGTAAAAATATAGATGGTCGCAGTATCGATTTTAATTTAGATCTGATGAAAAATGTCCTGCGTGCCTTTAGAATAAGAAATATTTTCTTTAGCGACAACGGTCAAAAGTTATCGACTACTTTTTATTTGACGCCAAGAAAACTAGACCATTCTTTAGCGACTATGGAGTTGGATTATGCTGCAAATAAATTGATCTATGAACACGGAGCAGTAAGAGATACTCAGTACAACTGGCCTGTACAAACTACTTCTGATATACAGCAAGCTAGTTATAAACTATACGATATCAGCGGTAAAAAAGTGGTTGACATTACGGCTGAAGGAGACTGGGCATTATTTAAATTAATTGACAAATTAAATGTTAAAACAGTCTCTAATAACGTGATTGAAATATATAACGGAAAAGATGATGATAATGCTTCGATTAGTTTAAAAGGCAATATCAGCAATATCACAGAAAAAGACAGACTGTTTGACAACTTTAAATTAAGTGAAAATATCTAATGAAAATACACAGCTTTTCTTTTACGCACCCGGGACATCAAAGGAGAGTCAACGAAGACTCTCTTTATGCTGATGACAACAAAGGTTTATGGATAGTGTGTGATGGTATGGGAGGACATGAAGAGGGGTTGTTTGCTAGTCATTTGGCGACGGATAGTTTTGAGGTCTTAGAGTTGAATTTAAATTTTGAAAAAAATGCGGAACGTATTATTCAAACAATACATTTGGTTAAACAACAGCTTGATAAGAAAGTGGCTATGTTAAATACGCAAGCCATAATAGGAACTACATTAATACTTTTATATATACAAGGAGACAGTGCACTTTGTATAAGTGCCGGCGATTCTAGATGCTATATTTTAAGAAATGACAGGCTTTCATTAGTCAACATGGATCATACTCGAGATCTGATAGATGAGGAAAATATACGAAGTGTATTGACAAATGCTTTATATGCACCGGGTGATATCAGTATAGATGTCACCCGCTTTACAGTTAAACAAAACGATGTTTTTTTATTGTGCAGTGACGGTTTATATGCTTATGCAGATAATCAAAAAATAAAAAGATCGATGAATGACGAAATATTGGAGAGAGGCTTCAAGTCCCTTACCTCTTCAGTATTAGCAAGCAGTGCCAGTGATAACCTCACCGGTATAATGGTCGGTGTGTCATGACAGAACAATTTACGCTACGTAGAATCTATGACGACCATTCCGGTATTTTTAACAAACGCTATATCATCATAGAACAGCTGGCTATAGGTGGAATGAGCGTACTTTTTAAAGTTCAAGATATTTATAGCGAGTATTTTAACGATCCTAAAAAGTTAGTTATTAAAATCCCTCATGAAAACTTACTGGACAAACAGGATATTGCTGCTTTTATTTATTCTGAATATACCTATTTACGAGATATATCTCATCCAAATATTGTAAAAGTATATGACTTTGGTATAGATCATGAGACAGAAATTCCTTATGTCGTCATGGAGTACTTAGAAGGCTCATTACTAAAAAAAATACCTTTGTACAATATGTTGCATAAAGAGAAAGTAGATCTATTTGATACGTTGTTTAGTACAGTTAATTACATTCATTCTCAGGGAATCATACACGCAGATATCACTCCTAAAAACATTATGCTTTCTTCAGACAAACAAGTTGTCTTATTTGATTTCGGCATATCTCAGTCAATCGAAAAAATTAAAGATTTCGGACTCAATTACAACCAAATAAAAGCCTATAACCCAAAATATGCAGCTCCGGAAGTATTACAGGGAGAAACTCCTTCCATAGCATCGGATATGTTTTCACTTGGTGTGACGCTTTATGAAATATTTAGTTTAGAGCTGCCTTTTAAAGAAAGCAGTATGGAACTAGAAACGGCACCGTTGACCATGCATAACTGTTCTGAAAAAATCCCATTTTTTCTACGAAGATGGTTTATAGATGTTTTGAGAATAAATCCCATAAAAAGGAGGTATCGATTACCAGTATTATATAAGTTTCTGTTTTAGGGCGAGGTTGTTAAAAATATGTTTATATGCTCCAAAGAGCGACTAATTGAACTGTTTTTGACTAAATTATATATATTTAATTAAGAGGAAATCAAAAATGAATAATCCAATCTTTATTTCAATTGAAGGAAGTACACAAGGTTTGATGACTGAGGGTGCTTTTACACCGGAATCAGTAGGTAATTCTTACCAAGAAGGCCATGAAAATGAAAGTCTTGTAAAAGAGTTTAGTCACACAATTAAAATCCCAAGAGACCCTCAGTCTGGACAACCATCCGGACAAAGAGTTCATGAACCGTTAGCTATTACAAAACTTATCGACAAGTCTTCACCGCTTTTATACAATGCTTTGACAAAGGGTGAAACTCTTAAAAAAGTAGAAATGAAGTGGTATAGAACTTCATATGAAGGTAAACCTGAACATTACTTTACTATGCTATTAGAAGATGCTGTTATTGTTGGTATTACTTCAGAAATGGGTATGGAAGCTGGTAGTGCTACTTCTCAAGTTGCTCCAATGGAAAAAGTATCGTTTGCATACAGAAAGATCACTTGGAGACATGAAACTGCGTCAACTTCTGGAGAAGATGACTGGAGAATGGGTGTCAGTAAAATGGCATAATTTTTTACAGGGGTCACCCCTGTAAAACTGTAAAGTTTAGTATAAAAAATAGAAATTCTGGAAGTTTTTTATACTAAACTTTATATAGAAAAGGTGGTTATCATGTCAAGTACGGATTTGCTAAAAAACGGTATTAAGAAAGTTACCAAAGAGTTGACTAATAAGATCAATCAAAAGATCTCGACGACATTAGTTTTAAAACAACTTCAAGGGGAGTCATTCAATGTATATAAATTAAACGGTACAAGTGAAGTCGGCAAGCCTTATGTATTTGACCTTTTTTTCGTTTCGTCACACCCTATATCGGTCGAAGATATCGTAGATACGGATGTTAAGGTAACGATCAAAGACGAAAACTCTCATCAACATAAAGAGATATACGCAAAGATATATAAAGCGGCAGAGAACTCTGTAGTCGCTTCTAAGTACATGTATGAACTGCAGGTTGTTTCACCGTTGTATTATTTACAGTTCAATAATCGATATGAAATTTATCACGATAAAAAGGCGAGTGATATTATCACCGAGGTGTTAAACCGTTACGGCTCTTTGCTCAATATAAAAATAGACAATAAAACCGATAATGCAAAAGCTCCGATGAGAGAGTACACTACCCAGTATGATCAAAGTGATCTTGACTTTATAACAATGCTTTGCGAAGAAGAGGGTTATAGCCTTCTTTATCATTACTCTTATGAAGATAAAGACTTTTTACATGATCCGTTCATCTTCACTCTTTGTGAGCTCAATGAGCATTGTAAAGTCGTTGAAAACTCTGCAGTCGCTAACTTTAACTTATCAAAAAAATTCGCTGCGTCACATATGGTCGAAAACTATTTTGATGAAGAGAAACCCTCTTTAGATATGATGACCGACTTTGGAAGTATGTTGGATACCGAGACATTAAAGGATAATGACACAACTAAACAGCTACGTGCCGAGTTGAAAAAATACAATCTCAGAGATAAGCTCAATACTCTCGATGAATCTCTGTTTAAAGATCTTAAACGCTACTCAAAAATAGATGCATATGCCTCTTTCGGCGAGTCGAGAATAGTAAGCGGAACTTCCGAAGAACTTTTCATTCATGATGGAGTGGCAATAGGACTGCATGATGAAAAAGCAGTTAAAAACTTCGATGTCATTGTTTTAAAATGCGAATATAAGATATTGTCTCCTAACGCATTGGAAGAGTACATAGAAGCAGAAGAGTTCCAAGAGGAACTTCAGTATGAAGTATATTTTACGGCAATACCAAAAGAGGTACTCTATAAACCTTTACAGAGTATTGGAAAACCGAGAGTTGATTCTGTTCAGACTGCCATCGTTTCTTCGGGAGTAAGCCAAACGTCCGAGCATGCTAACGAGATAGATGTAGATGAAAAAGGACGTATCCGCGTACTCTTTCATTTTGAGCCGAATAAAACGACATCTTGTTATGTCAGACTTGCCGGTTTTTACAACGGTGACGGTTACGGAGCACAATTTTTACCAAGGGTAAACTCCGAAGTCATCGTAAGTTTCATAAACGGAGATATCGACAAACCGGTTATCATAGGTTCGCTTTACAACGGTGAGAACAAACTGCCGTACAATCTGCCAAAAGATAAAACAAAATCCTACATAAGAACCTACTCTCTTCCTGCATATGATGATGAGATGGGCTACAATGAAATAAGTTTTGAAGATAAGCAAGGCGAGGAGCTGCTTTACTTTAGAGCACAAAAAAACCATGAACTTGACGTAAAAAACAACTATACAGTCGTTGTAGATCATGATGCCCAAACCATTGTCGGAAATGACGAACAGCATACGACAAAAAACAACTTTACTCTCACTGTCGGTAACGACTCCACAAGACTGGTACAGGCAAATGACATAAAAGTGGTGGAAAAAGAGGAAATACATACGATAAAAGAGGACAAAGAGCTTCATGTACTCAAAGACTTCAACACGGTCGTACAGCAAACCCACAAAACCATAGTGGAAAAAGATATGGTCACGAGAGTAAAAGGCATTTTACATCAGTATGTACATAAAGATGTCAAACAAAAGTTCCTGACTGACCTCTTCGTGCAAGTGGGCAAAGACTACAGACTTGATGTGACAAACGCCTTACATGTAAAGTCAAAAACTGAAAAACACACGACGGGTACGTATGAGATCGTAGCGAAAAACGGTATCTCTTTAAAATGCGGCGGTTCGGTTCTTACCGTAGATGCAAGCGGCATACACCTAAAAGCTTCCACGGTGGACACGGCTTCGGGTAATGGCGGAGTAAGTGCCGCAGAAGTAGCTAAAGTAACTATAGAGAAACCTGTGTATAATAAAGTTCGCGTTACGGGTCTGAGCGTAGATGTCACAAAACAAAGCAGCATAGAAGACGTGCTTACTTTCACAGCAACGGTAGAGGTGTATGAGAATGATGCCTGGGCACAAAAAACAGAGTTGACCGAAACACAAAAATCGCAGCTTATCTGGACATTTGTGAAAAACAATGACCAAGCCGACAAAGATATCTTGAGTGATAACCCGATGAATGATAAAATAACCGAAGACGGTCTCACTATGACGGTCAACATTCAAGAAGATAACATCTACAAGTTTGCTCATGTACACTGCTATGTGGCAGACTCTGAAAATGAAGGGTATGCAGTGAGCGAACTAAAACGCTATCTTGAAGTAGAAAATATAGCAGAGAGTTATCTTCCTCCCGAAGAGGGACAATGTATTGCAAAACTCAATATTGATGAACCAAGACCAGATGAACTAGAACAGATCAGATGGACAGTAGAAGATAAAGCAGTATCTAAATATAATGGAAAAGAGACCATCACCCATAACCTTAAAGAAGAAAAAGTACATGAGATAAACTTTAGCGCATATATAGATGGTAAACCTGAAGATGCGGCTCATGCTTGTTTAACTTATGATGAAAAAGAGAGTGATGAAGTTAAAATAAAAGAGAAAAAATGATGATACAAAAAATACTAATCAGTTTACTATTTATAGGAAATGGTGTATTCGCCCAAGATAACATAGATATAGATGGATTTTTAAAAGAATTAAAGCCAGAGCCTACCGTAAACCTTTGTAAAGATAGTGTGAGAACAAATGAAGAATATATACAATGTCTTCAAGAAAAAACAGACAAAAATTCAACCATAGATAACGTAAACTTTTTAGCAGGTATATATGCAGTAAACAAAGAGTATGACAAAGCTATAAAAACCTATAAAATAAATGTAGCAAAAGGAGATAAAAAAGCCACTTACTACCTAGCGGGAATCTACAACGAAGCACTACAACAACACGATAAAGCGATTCCATATTTTGAGAAAATAAAAGATTATAAAGACAGTACCTGCCAAATTGGGGGTATAAAAGCGATAGTCAAATATGAGAGCTGGTTTAAGTTTTTAGATAAACGTAAAGCAAAAAAAAGAACATTAAAATTTTATGATGATGAGATAAAACAAGGAAATGTAAAAGCATACGGGTGTAAAGGACTTTACTATAATAGTTTAAAAGAGTATGAAGATGCAGAGAAAGCATTTTTAAAAGGCTTAGAGAAAGGAGATAAACAAAACCTCTTTTATCTTGGAAATTTTTACTATTACTACAAATACAACTTTGAAAAATCTATACACTACTATGAAGAGTCATATAAAGCAGGAAATATGCAAGCTGCTCATAACCTTGGGAATATGTATGAGCGAAGTAAAGAGTATGACAAAGCGATACCTTGGTATATCCCCTCAGCTAAATCTGGGGATTTGAAATCTCTTTACAATTTAGCAAATATATATAGAGAAAATGGCAAGGAAGAGACTGCCTTAAAAATCTATAAAAAAGTAGGGGATTTAGGTTTAGAAGACGGATACCTTGCAGTTTGGACATACTATACAAAAACCACTAAACAATATAATAAAGCTATAGAATATTTAAAAGGATGCTATAACACAGGGCATAAAGAGTGTGCACGTTCAATTGGACGCATTTATGATGAAGACCTTAAAGAGTATGACAAAGCAATCAAGTGGCATATTAGAGGGTATGAGATGGGAGATGCAGAGAGTGCATTTAATTTGGCTATGTTATATCATGTAACACTTAAAGATTTTAAAAATGCAATCATCTGGTACAAAAAAGCTTCTGATATGGGATATGTAAAAGCTATGAATAATCTAGCAGTTCTTTACGAAGATGATCTAAAAGATAAAGTAAAAGCGATAGAGTGGTATAAAAAAGCAGCTGCTCAGGGACATAAAAAAGCAAAAAAACAACTAAAAAGGTTAGGAGAACTCAATGAGTAAACGCTATGAAGGGGATGTTTATTATAATAATGATGAGATAGTTCACTTACAATCATTTGAAAATGTTGATGGTACGTTGTGTAAACAAGATGATAGGACACGATTTGCATATATGATCGTTAGTGAAGATGAGGCTTTAAAAGCAGCCGGTTCACTCGATGATGATGTGAGTGTGCTTGATGCCGTAAAGGGTAGATATGCTCCGATCCTACTTGAAGCGGTAGAAAAGGAGAAAACGCAAGTCTCTAAAGCCCTTAGT
Organism: Sulfurimonas sp. HSL3-2; assembly: GCF_039645965.1. GTDB lineage: Bacteria > Campylobacterota > Campylobacteria > Campylobacterales > Sulfurimonadaceae > Hydrocurvibacter > Hydrocurvibacter mobilis. The sequence continues at coordinate 474,471 of NZ_CP147917.1, forward strand.
TTAGCACCCAATGAAACTCTTATAAAGAACAAACTTATCCATCTTGTTTCTATCCCTGCATATAATGTTACATGTACAGATGATATACTCTATGTTTTAAAGTACCATAAAGCTAGAAAAAACTTAAACAATGCAGATAAAAAAGGCTCTGAGAAAAAAAATGTCTCGTATCTGAAAAAAAATCTACAAGATTGTAAAGCGATGGTCTCACTTGAGCTTACACAGTTAAAAAAAGAGAATCCAAGTAAAAAAGAGCAAAACCCGTATGTCTTAATATCTATGCCATATGTTTACAATGCCTCTTTGGATAAAAACTATCGTATAACAGAGTATAAGTGTGTAGATTATCAAGATCAGGTAACACTCTCTCTGATACCAAAAGTAAGAGTAGAATATGGTGTGTTTTTTGATGGTACAAATAACAATATGTACAATATAAACTTTTACCAAGATTATAAAACTTACTTAAATAAACAAACAAAATATATAAAAGAGAATTTTTTACCTTATAAAAATAAATTAGATTCAAGAAATGAAAATGCTTATAAAACTTTCGCAGATTATATAGCAACCCACCCAGATCCGCAAAAAACTCCTCGTATTATGAATATGCTCCGAGATGAGATCATTACCGATGTAAGATATTTTGAGGAAAGTTCTACAAAAAAACACAATTTTGGGAGCGATAAAGCCTCCAAACATAGTGATAAGGTATTTGACTTTTTATATGAGTTGCGAGACACCTTGACAAATAAAGATGAGAGTTTTGGTGAACGTTTGAGTGACTGGTGGAATAATAATTCAGATGTTAAGGGCACTTCAGCAGAGGTCAAAAACTTTGTGATCAATCAACTTCTCCCTAGTGGTACGAACGACAGTTATATTAATGGTTACACAAATGTAAAAAGATTGTATGAACATTATATAGGTGATGATAGGCTGATACTAAAAAAGGATAAAAAAGTTTATGAACACTCTTTGAGACGTTTTAAACTTTATGCTTCAGGGTCAGGAACGATTGATCCTGTAGATAGAAAAAAATTTGATAATGATTCATTTATTGGTTTGGGCTTAGGTGGTGGTATAACAGGTGTACAAGCACATATCGTTTACACATGTGATAAGATAGTAGAACAACTAAGAGAAAAGAATATATCTCATATAGATGAACTTGTTTTAGATGTTTTTGGTTTCAGCCGAGGAGCGACAGAAGTAAGACACTTTATCTGTACGATCATGAAAGGGTTTGAACTCTTAAAAAAAGATGGTTATGAAAAATATGCACTCAATTGTGATGTTGAGAAAAAAAATATCTTTAGCGGTTTATTTCCAGGAGATAACGGTGTATATATCAAAATAGCCAACAGACACTACTTCAATCCACTTTGCACAGATGTTGAAAGTATAACTGTTACAGTTGATGCAGGTGGTAGAAGTGCAGAGGTACCTATAAAAAATCCTTATTATAAAAAAGCAAATATCGCTATAAGTAGTATATCATTTCGACATGCAAATATAGGGGATACCGTAACCCATTTTGGTTTAATGCAAAGCAATGACTCAAAAGATTTAAACATACATTTCAATAAAGATAAAATAGGTTCAGTTTTTCATCTTATGGCGATGGATGAATATCGTTACAACTTTGAAGCTCACTCTATTTTTGAAAACAGTTATGAGGGGATACTGCATTCCGAAGGTAACTTTAAAGAGTGGTTTGTCCCGGGAGCTCATGCTGATGTAGGCGGTGGTTATGAAAATTCTCCCGCAGATGAAACAGTCATGTTTCCAAAGGAAGTCAGATTCTCGGAAAAAACAATTTTAATGAGACCAGCCCGATATTACGACTTTATCAAATGGAACAATAAATATGGTTGGATTGACAAAAAGCTTGTCACAAAAGAATCTGATTTTAAAAAGATATATACATCAAACAATATTCATAAAACAGGATTTTTCTATGAAGAGGACTACTTACCTTCAAATTCATTAGAATTAATAACAGGGAAAAGAAAAAGAACTTTTTATATGCATAGAACACACCTCTCATGGGAATATGAACTTGTAACATTGAAACTTTTTCACGATGCTGCAGTCGCTGAGGGAGTAGATGTGCCTTTTATTGATATTATGGATAAGTATAAATTTAAAAATCAAAAACAAGATACAGATTATTTACAAAAGTTATATGACACACTGAAAACCGGAAGAGCATTAGAAGAAGAGCGACATATTGAACTAAAACAAAAATATCTGCACCACTCTTCAAATGAAGATTCTATAGCAAATCCTCCATCGACAGAGGGCTACAGCATAGTTTATGGACAAAGGGTTATTTATGGTTCAAAAGGTAAAAAGTTTCCTTATAAAGATTTTTCATAGATGTATGAACTAGAACACATCATCCGTTACCTGCGAAATTTTGATATCAACGAAGAAACTGTAAAAAAGTGTTATGCGATGATGAATAAAAGATCGATGTTTTTACTTGCTTTTCTTGTTCTGTCAGGGTGTGCTCACATTAAACCCGTAGAACTCAAAAAGAGCAGTTACGACATAGAAAAATGCAACAAGACAAGCTACACCCCTGCTGACCTTCAAAGCTATGAAACTCTCATAAAACAAGGAGAGCTTCAAGGCTATAATTGTGAAGGTATTTACTATGTTAGAGAAAAGAACTACGAAAAAGCCAAAGAGTATTTCCAAAAAGGAGCAGACAAAGGAAGTATAGAGTCTTACGCTCAGCTTGGAAGTCTTTACTCACACTTTTTACAACAACCCGAAAAATCGTTTTCTTACTATGAAACGGCAGCAAATGCAGGACACGTAAAAGCTGCACATAACCTCGGAGTGGAATACGACAGAAAACTTGACTACAAAAACGCCCTCAAGTGGTACCAAAAAGCAGCAGACAAAGGTAATGTTTACTCTCTTCTAGCCGTCGGGCAGATTTATAGAAAAGAGGGAAAATATGAAAAAGCCGTACAAACCTTTGAAAAGATTGGAGAGCTTGGAAATTCTAGAGGTTACTTTAACTTAGGGGTGCTTTACTATAAAGAAAAAGAGTTCTATGATATAAATAAATCCAATACCTACTTTTTAAAATGTTACAAAATGGGTGACGGTGGCTGTGCTGCTGCTTTAGGTACATACTATGAAGAGGACAAAAAAGATTATAAAAAAGCTATAGAGTGGTATAAAAAAGGTTTTGAACTAGGAAGTAAAGACTCTGTTACAAGACTAGGGCTTTTATATGTTGACATATTAAAAGATTATAAAAAAGGAATTTACTGGTACACCCAAGGGTATGAAAAATTAAATAACCTAGATTGTGCTTTTAGCATAGCTTTAACATACCAAGATTTAAAAGAGGATGATAACGCTGTCTCTTGGTTTTTAAAAGCACATAAAGGAGGGTATAAAGATGCAGCATACGGGCTTGGATATTTATACCAATATGATTTAAAAGATAAAGAAAAGGCTATTGAATGGTATAAAAAATCCTTAAACATAGGTTCACAATATGATGCAGCTGCCCAACGTAAATTAAAAGAATTAGGGGTTAAATAAGGAGAGGTCTAATGTATGAACTAGAACACATCATCCGTTACCTGCGAAATTTTGATATCAATGAAGAAACTGTAAAAAAGTGTTATGCGATGATACCTGATCCTTACAGTAAAGTAGAATCGCAGGATAAGTTATATATCGAATGTAAAACACAGTATGACATTAATACCATAGGTTCTTTTATTGAAAATATTACGAGCGGCATAGAAAAAGGCTATATAGTAGATGCCATCAAAAAGACGGCGTATCAGTTTAATTATGTGAGGGAGATCCCCCGCATCGCTTTTTATGTCGTCGTTTTAAGTAAGCTTGTAAAATAACTTTAGTAGTTATAAAGATTTAATATACTGGTTGAGAACGTTAAAACTGATTTTTAGTGTATTTAAATCATTATTTGCTTTGGCACTACAGATACTTCCTTCGATCGCGGAAACTATAAACAGTGCTTGCTCTTTAGGTTTAAATTTAGTTTTTGTCTGTTTAAGATTTTGTGCTTTAAATAGAGCCATTTCCATGGCCTCTTGCCATCGGCTGTAAACGCTTTGCAGATATTGGAAAAACTCTTCTTCTTTATCACTCATATCCTGGATGAAATTATTTAGCGGACATCCGTGTTTTACCGTTACAAAAGCATCATCACTCGCATATAGGTCATAGAGTGCATTGATCTGCTCGATCAATGTGTTTAAAGGTTGCTCACTGTCAGCTAACGGAGTCGTCCAGTGTGATTCTAATAAAAACTCTAAATAATACTGCATTGCGCTTAAGACTAACTCATTTTTATTTTTAAAATGATAGTACATAGCACCTTTTGTGAGGTTGGCACTTTGTAGTATATCCATGAGACCTGTCGCACAGTAGCCTCTTTTATAGAGCATATCAAAAGTAATATCGATAAGAGTTTGCTTCGTGTTTTTCATTCTTTACCTAAAACAAGATTATTTTAAAATCTTATTTTACCAAAAAGGAACATATATATTCCTTCTTGGATGTTTATGCAGACATTTTATTAGCTATTTTTAAAGATATATCCTGATATTTAGCATCGCAGATTCTTTCTAGTTCATCCCAAATCATAGCTCTTAGATTTAAAGAGTCCATTACAGCTTCTTCGATTTCTTTGTGCTCGTTTTCATCTGTATTCATACATAAGACCGTTGTAGCATCATCGCTATGGTCTTGATCTCTTTCCCCATGACGATTCCAAAACCCCATATCTATATCAGAACCGAAGCACGCTTCTATGCCTTGAACCAAATATGGAAAATTATTCGGTATAGTCAATTCTCCGCCAAAACCGAGCCATGAACAACCGATGGCAAATGATTTATTAGCGACTGCATCGAAAATAGTATTGTTTAGAAGACGGATACTTGAGATAGTTTCTGTTTTCTCCAATCCTTGTTGAGAAACCCCTATAGAATCTAACATAGTCAGGTACAACACAGGATGACAATTTTTCAGTGTGTTATGTCCCATCTCTTCATAAAGGTTGTCCATAAGCATGAAACGACTTTTGATATCCGGTGCACTTCCCATTAATTTACAGATCGCTGCTGTAAAAGGCATCACAATTTTTCCAAACTGTTTGAGTACAAATAAAACGCCCTCTTGGGTATACGTGTTACTTGCAAATTTTTTTAAAAAAGGATGCTCAAATACGGCATGCCCTCCAACTTTTTTCTCTAAGTTTGACAAGAATTGATAGTTCCGTTGAAAGCGAATACTATTTAATTCTTCCTCATTGTACGGTGATAATATATTTTCCATTTTCTTTGTCTCCTTGTTAAGAAATTCAAGGCAAATTATGTAGGAAATCCCTATAATCTACAAGAGGTATATCTGCCATAATCGATGCCAAAAATGACAAAAGGAGCTTAAATGAAAAAAAAAACCTATAAATATAGCGATTGTCAACTATGATAAAGTCTTAATATCTTCTCTTCTCGGTATTGTAGACATATTTTCAATAGTTAATAATTTCTGTTTAGATGCTAGTTGTTTATATTATTTCAACATAGAAATATTACATACTGATGAAGCCATTAACAATTTTAACCTTTCAATAAACATTGACAGTAAACCGCTGCGGAATGATGCTGTTTACGATCTAATCATTATTCCACCCATAATCGATATAGAGTTTAATTTCGGAACGAATGAACGACTGATAAGATGGTTAAATATTATGTATAGCAAACAAAGCATCATATCTTCTGTATGCGTCGGTGCTTATGTACTGGCACAATCGGGTTTGTTAGATAATAAATATGCGACAAGTCACTGGGTAGTAGAATCAATAATCAAACAAAACTTTCCTAAAGTAAAGTTAGATGTTAATAAGTTGATTGTTGAAGATGACAATATAATAACTGCCGGAGGAGCGAGTGCATATATTTACCTGTGTCTATACATAGTAAGAAAGTTTATCTCTAGTAAAGCGGCATATACTTGTGCGAACTATTTAGGGGTTGATGCAGGGAAAAAAAGTCAGCAGCACTATAAAGACCTTGCACAAATAGCGACTAATAATGATCACGACATCGAAAGACTCATTTCATGGATTAAAAATAACTTTTCAAAAAGTATAACACTTAAGGATATGTCAAAAAGAATATCTGTCAGTGAACGGACGCTCATAAGAAAATTTAAAAAATCTACAGGCGATCTGCCAAATAACTTTATCCAAAAACTTCGAGTTCAAAAGGCAAAAGAACTTTTAGTAAATAGTACGGATAGTTTTGAACATATTACTTATCTGGTCGGTTACACTAATCCTTCAACATTTAGACAAGTATTTAAAAAGACGACAAACTTAAATCCTATAGAGTATAAAAGATTGTTTCTTGCAAAATAAACAGACTATTTTACAAAAGTCGGAGATTACCCGTTCTTCTTAAAACCGCTTAGGTTCAAGGTGTGCTTTGTTGCCCGGGCAATGATGCTCTGTTCAGGACGAAGCAGGGCGTCAGACAAAGTCTTGACCGTAGAAAATATCTCCTCGAAGTCATGATCGGGATAACTGCTTTGCAATACGATCTTATCCATAGAAAGAGAGGAAAGGACCTCCGGGTCAAACTCACCAACATTGGCAGGACCGATGGCTACAAAAAAGTTTTCAAGACCCTCATGCGCATGTGTTGCATTGAGCACAAAGCCTTTATCACCGCGTGTGATAAGTTGAGCAAGCATTCTGTCGTTTAGATCACTCTCTTCAATGAAAAGAGGTTTATCAAGTGATGGCTGGTCTTGCAGCTCTTCACTCTCTTTGATACTAAAACCGACACAGTTTACGTCGACGGAGTCTTTAAGGCTAAGCGGTGCTGCGTAAAAGATGGCGCTATACTCTTGTGCATCGGCTTTTGCTTTTTCAAGCGCTGCAGCATCTTTTGGTTGTAAAAAAAACATCTGTATCATCGTGTCTTCGATGATCTCATCGATATCGTCTAAAAACTCTTCTGTCGTCTCTTTGACGTTTATGTCGATTGTCATGTGTTCTGGTTCCTGTCATATCAAGATATGTTTTTGAGATGCAATTCTTATTCGATATTATGGGAAGATGAGAGTGTCTATGGCCGATATCTCTTCAGGAGTCAAACAGATATCTAAGACTCCAAGGTCATCTTTCATATGCTCTAACGATGTAGTACCGTCAAGCGGAATGATCCCTTTTGCCATCAGATACGCATAAAATACCTGAGCAGGTTCCAATCGCCGTTTCATAGCCGCGCGAATAACTGTCTCACTGCCTACAAGGTGCGGATTTGCAGTTAAGCTCCAAAAACTCTGGTAGCGGATATCATGGTCGTCACAAAAAGCACGTATATCCGTGTCATAGTCAGCATCGGCATAGAAACGGTTCTGCAGGACTGCAGGTTTGATCTTCGCTTCATCATAAAGACGTTTGAGCATACTAAGTTCATAACAGTTGCTGATCCCCAGCTGTTTTGCACCGCCACTTATAACGATCTCTTCCATAGCTTGCCATGCTGTGATGAGGCGGGAAAAGGGAAACAGAGGAGAGTGCAGGAGATAGGAGTCGATGTAGTCGGTACGAAGGTTCGCAAGTGAGACCTCAAAAGAGTGTGCTATCTGCTCTTGCAGCGGTGCATCTTTATCGTAGGGAACACTGTTTGGGTCTTGCCCTTCAAGGGGCGTGAACTTTGTCTGCAAAAAAATTGCTTCGCGCTTCAGACCTTCTGACGTAAGTGTTTGAAGAGCTTCGCCTACGCCTGCTTCATTGTAGTGTTTTGGCTGGCAGGCGGTGTCGATACCGCGAAAACCGCAGCGCAGTGCAGCTTCAACGAGAGTTGATGTCCGATCTTTTTTCCATGCCGTCCCATATATCAGCTTCGGCATGACGACTCCGGCATTTGAGATGATCGTATCGGACATAATGGCTCCCTTTGTATGTTACATGTAAAGATTTACATATCATGACATAAATGTTTCTTTTTAGAGCTTAGTGTTTTGCACTTGAACTACAGTCGCAACCGCCAAGCATCCCTATGACAAAGTGGTCATCGACTTCAGTGACGTCAAACTCATGCTTGCCGCAAAAACTCCCCTGCATGTGAGCCAACTGCTTGTCGGCCGCACCTTTTGCTTTTGATTTATCGTCAAAAATAGTGATCTGGTCAAGACCCTCGCGTTTTGCACAACTGCATAGTTTTTCAATAATGACATAATGTTCCATAATCGTTTCCTTGTAATAATCTTGCATTACAATATGCATCCGGCATTCTCGATGAGGGTATAGCAAGAAGGTATGTGAAGGAATATTTATTAAATCTTCTTAATTGCTACAAAAAGTAATTATATTTTAATTTTAATTTTAATTTAATATTTTCATATCACATCACTAGTTTTTTTTGTTATATTTAATGGATAGTTTATATAAAAATCAATCAAAAATAACATCCATATAAGTATTTTAAATAATACAAATATGATGTTTTCTATCTACACAATCGTTATTCGCAAGTTTTCAGACAATGTAAAAGGTAAAGTAACAAAGTAGTGTGTGATGAGTTATGGCCTTTTACATGTAACACTATTCATAAAGGTGACATGATGGAAGAAAATAAGTTAAACAATCCACAGTGCGATTTTTCGTTGCAAACTTCAGCTTTGGTATGCATACCAAACAAAGACTTCATTCCTATACAACTTCAAACCATAAATACTGCAGACTCAAAAAACAATGTATCAAAAAGTGTAAATAATCCTTTACATGCGCCCCAAAGGAAGTGCCCTTGGGGTATAAGACAAAAAAACCGAATAAGAGAGGTGGCCTGATGGAGGCAAATCAAATAATAAACAATGATCATAACATCAATCTTAAAACTAGAAAAGTGAGAATGAAGAAGCTTATTTTATCGGTAGGTGGAATAATTTTAATTATTTTAGCAATACATTTTAATTTTTACTTTGCACTAAAAGAAAAATTTCATGCAAAGGAATCCATTAATCCACAAGCAACAGCATATTTTGTACAAGCAACAACTATCTCTACGATATGGATAAAAGCATTTCATAAATATTTAGGTATTCCTTATGATAGTGTGTTCTTTCGACCACTTATTTCGTTAAGAGATTATTTTTTTGCAAAAGGTGAAGAAGCAATTGAACCTGATAATGCTGAAGATGCAATGTGGTGGGTACAAAACTATATGGATTTCTACGGTTTTACAGTTAGCGAAGCAGAGAGTAGTCCATATAAAATAGAAAAACTTGACCTAAAAACAAGGCAACAAATTGCAAAAAAACTTTACAACTATATTATCAAGTTTGATAATGGTTCTATAAAAGGTGTCTACGCAAAAGAATATGGTGACAACTTTATCACCCTATCAAATTTCATCGGAGCATATCTTCGTGTAATACCAAATATATATGAAGGACAAACAAAACAGGAAAAAAGTGAAAATTTTTATTGTGATATTACGTTGACTAAAAAGTTGATACAAGTCGATTACATATATACAAAAGCATTAGAAGAATCTTCTTTGGATATAAATCAAAAGTATTATTATTTATACTATAGATATGATGCTTTAGAAAGTATTATTTTTGGAACGATGTATCGAAGTCATGGTTTTCCAATCATTTTATGTAAAACAACATTTATGCAGGATTATATCAATGTCTTTCGAGAACTTTCACATTGGGTGATAGATGATTCAATACCAAAAGACAGCGCAGATAAAGATCATACTAGACTGTTTAGGCATATCGCACTTTCTAATAATCCAAAGAAGGTATCAACATACACTTTAGTCGCAGTTGACAAATATTGTCCACAATATGATGTCAAAGATTTATTAAAATTTAAAGAAAGGAAATAAGCAATGGCAGAATATAGTAGGACAACACAGGAAGATTTAGAGTTTGCATTAGGTAATATTTGTGATGTAATGAGTGCACTTGATATGGCTGAAAAAGTAAAAGGCAAGGGAGGCTTAAGTGTAACTTCATTTGTATGTGATGCGAGTGGAAATACACTATTTTCTTATGAAACTGTTATGAAGTATTACCAAGATGAATATGGTGCAGAGCACATGACTGCTGAGATTGCAGGTAAAATAGTAGGAAATTCTGGGGACAGGATACTAATTAAATAATTCTTACATGTAAAAAGAATAAATAAAATAAGACAGGTGGCGTGATGAACGGTTTTTTTTGTACATTTGTAAATAACACATTATTCAAAGGAAGACTATGCATTTAGTAGCAGGAATATTACTTTTAATCATTGTAATTATCATATTAGGCTTATGGTATTTTGGAGTAATAACCATCATCATCACGATACTTCGAATATTACGTGCAATATTTACGACTTTACCAGGAACTCTTTACGGTAAACGGATTAAAGAAAAGATATCGTTCAATCCTCTGCACATTTTCAATAAACGAAAGTGGATACAAGTAGTAGTGATTTTTACTTTGTTAAATATCAGCTTGTACGCATACAATCGAAGCTGGCTAATGGACGAACATGCAAAATATCTACAGGCAAAAGAGTATTTTACGGCAGGTGAGGTGCTTGCTTCACATTTAAACTTTTTAACAGCTATCTTACATCCCGGTTCACTTTCACTTAAGCCGTTGTTTACTTTAGAACATGGTATTTACCTTCTTGGTGCTTCACATCTTCCAAAAGATGATGCAGAGGAGGCGTTATGGTACTATCGTTGGTTTATTTATCCATATGCTAAGCAGGATTTGCTTCCTAAAGCAAATCGTTATTTATGGATTTTATTTCCACAAAATAATCATTCAAGTTTATTGGCTCGTATACTAATGAGAGATTTAACGATCAAGGATATCGCTCCAAAAAACTACAGAGCACCGCAACAACGTTTTTTAGAAAATACTTTTGCCATCATTGAAAAACTTTCTACTTACCCCATAAGTGATCCGAATATGCAAAGAGAGTACCTTAAAGGATTTCCCGGACTAGCATTTTACTATTCTCTCAATCAGATCTACCGCTATAACGGTCCTGCTCCTTCTGCGCGTAAAGCAATGCGTAAAGAAACTTGGTACACTCCTCACAATGAGGCACAGATGAAATGGTACTTGGCTTTTGAAAAAGAGATGAATACTTCACAAATTCAGAAGCTTTACAGCAAACATTTAGCAAAAAATCAATCGCTTCTCTATGGCGCCATCCTCAATGTTACAGAAGACCTTATTTTAGCAAAAATCGGGCGTATGAATTTTACATGTAACGGGGATTATATGCAGACCTATGTAAGAGTTAGAAATCTTGTTGCCGGAGAAGATGGTAAGGAAAATGGTCTTTTTTTTAAATTTTCAAAAAATGAAGGTTATTGGATGTATGACGCTTTCATTCAAATGCCTATGTCTAAATTTTATAAAAATGTAGCGCGTGATTATTGTGGATATATAGTTTTTGGAAAAGATACTTTTTCAAATGTTTCAGAACAGTGGCAAACCAGTACCGGCAATACTGCAGCTGGAGACTATTTAGACAAATTAAACCAACAATTAAAATCTATAGGAGAGAAAAATGAGTCAAACAACCAATGAACTAATAGATGAAAAACAACAAGAACTTAAAATTACACCCCAGTGCATGAATCTTCACTTTTGTATTTATGACAAAATGCAATAAAGAGAGAGGAGAAGTCGGTCGATAGTTATACTCTTATAAAAAGTAATATTTACTTTGTTTGGGAAAGTGTACATGCCGACAAGACTGAGAATAGATTTAGCTGGTTATCATCACATCATAAACCGCGGAGTAAACCATTGTATTGTGTTTAACTCCGATACTGACAAAGAGATGTTTTTGCAGATCATCAACAAAAGTGCTACCTTGCATAATGTAATATTGCACGATTACTGTTTGATGGACAATCATTATCATTTGCTTATAGAGACACAAAAAGAGAACTTATCGACTTTTATGAGACTGGTAAACGCCAACTATGCTCAATACTTCAATAAAAAATACCAGCGCAGCGGTCATCTTTGGCAAGATAGATACAAATCAAAGTACATTACATCAGAAAACTATCTTTACTCCCTTATCAGATACATAGAAAACAATGCGCTTGAAGCTTCTGGTTGATAAAGTAAGCAGTTACCCATATACTCTGTCATATCTTATTTTTAATGTAAAATCCTACCATCCATGCTGTAACGATTCCATTTTAGTCAAACAGTTTGACTTAAAAACTCTGAATGAATTTTTAGGAGAGCCTATGAGTGAAAATGAGTTAGCCTATATAAAAATAAAAGAGAAACAGAAGATATTGAAAGAAAAGGGTGCTTTACATGTAAAGCAAGAAAAGGCATTTGAAGAACATTTCTATGATGTCATCACAAAACTAGATAGAAACCTAGCAATAGTCAATGCATACTTTGATGGACATACGCAAGCAAGTATAGCATCATATTTAAATGTATCAAAATCATTAATAAGTAAAATTATAAAAATGGAGGGATAAAAATTGTGACACTTTTACTCATTCTTTTCATTATGATAAAGTTAGAATTATTGAAGAATAATTGTACGGCGCTTACTCTGTAAAGTTGGCAAAAGCACCTTCAACGCTCAAAACATTTTTGTAGTGGGCTTTTGTAAGATTTACTCTTTTTGTTTTGAGATCACATACCGCAATTCGAAAGTTAGAGCCCATGAATGGTTCTACGATACAGATGATCTTCTCTCCAATCTGGCGCGTTGCATGGACGTTACCTTGAAGAGATGGGAAGAAATATTGCGGGTAGCTAAGAGGCGTTATCTCAACAATATCTACACTCTCAGGTCTTTTGAGCGATTGCGTTACACTCATAGCATCTTCATAGCTCTCAAAGTGAACGCACCAGTCATCAAATCTTTTATTAAAATGTTTTAAATCTTCATCCAGAAATCCACCGGCTGGAGATTGTAAAGCGAATATACTCACAATAGAAACCTTGAATATTTGTACACAATTTTTAAAAAACGAATTGTAGCATAGACAAAGGATATCTTGTTTTCAATGAAAAATAAGACTTTGGATAAATAAAGTAAAAGTTTGAAAGGTTTTTGAAAAAGGGAATTAAGTTATGGATGGTGTCAAGAGGGAGACTTGAACTCCCGACCTCCGGCTTATGAGACCAGCGCTCTAACCAGCTGAGCTACCTTGACACGTCTTTTAAGAGGCAGAATTATATATTACTAAACCTTTAAAATTCTTAAAACGCACGAAATTTCTTCAAATAATAATAATATCAAAAAAGTATAGTCATCTGTAGTAAATATTGTTTAGTTTAATAGACTCAACAAATGTTGACATTTTTACCTTTATCTTGTAAAATCACAAAAAAATTATTTAGGAGAATAGTATGAATTTTCAACCACTAGGAAATCGTATTTTAGTTGAACGTATGGAAGAGGCTAGTACAACATCTACTGGTATTATAATCCCAGATAATGCGAAAGAAAAGCCGTCTCAAGGCAAGGTAGTCGCTGTAAGCGATGAGGTGAAAAATATTGCAAACGGCGATACTGTAGTATTTGGAAAATACAGCGGCAGCGAGTTGACGCTTGATGGCAGTAAATACATAGTTATAGATGTAGACGACGTTTTTGGAATCATAAAGTAGATTAAAAACAGAAGCGTTTTCTATTGGGCTTCCTGCTAAAGGAAACCTAGTGTTAACGCAGGTTAAGGGATTTTATTCCTTGACCGAAATAAACTCAATGAAGGGTTCCCTTCATTTTATGAAATAAAATTAAGGAATGAATTTATGGCAAAAGATATAATTTTTTCAGATGAAGCACGTAATAAACTGGCAAAAGGTGTGGCACAGCTTTGTGACGCAGTAAAAGTGACGATGGGACCACGCGGTCGTAACGTTCTTATACAAAAAAGCTACGGAAGCCCGATTATCACTAAAGACGGTGTCTCTGTCGCTCGTGAGATCGAACTAAAAGACAGACTTGAAAACATGGGTGCACAGCTTGTTAAAGAGGTCGCATCAAACACTGCCGATGAAGCGGGTGACGGTACTACGACTGCTACGGTTCTAGCAAATGCTATCTTTAGCGAAGGTCTTAGAAACATCACGGCGGGAGCGAATCCTGTTGAAGTAAAACGCGGTATGGACAAAGCTTGTGAAGCGATACTTGCAAACCTAAAAGCTGCGTCTAAATCTGTAAAAGATAAAAAAGAGATAGCACAAGTTGCAACGATCTCGGCAAATTCTGATACTCAGATCGGTGATATGATAGCCGAAGCTATGGAAAAAGTAGGTCAAGACGGTGTTATCACTGTTGAAGAAGCTAAAGGTATCTCTGATGAGCTTGAAGTCGTTGAGGGTATGCAGTTTGACCGTGGTTACCTAAGTCCGTATTTCATCACAAACACTGAAAAGATGACGGCGGAGATAGAACAGCCATATATCTTGCTTACAGACCAGAAAGTCACATCTTTAAAAGATCTTTTACCTGTTTTAGAGCAAGTACAAAAGACTTCTCGTCCGCTTCTTATCATTGCAGAAGACGTAGAGGGTGAAGCACTTTCGACTTTAGTTGTAAACAAACTTCGCGGGGTGTTAAACATCACTGCGGTCAAAGCACCTGGTTTTGGTGATCGTCGTAAAGCGATGCTTCAAGATATCGCAGTGCTTACAAACGGTACCGTTATCTCTGAAGAGACAGGTCATACGCTTCAAGGTGCTACTATCCAGCATCTTGGTCAAGCGGGACGTGTCGTGATAGACAAAGACAACTCTGTGATCGTTAACGGTGCAGGAAGCGCAGACGCGGTAAAAGCAAGAGTTTCTGAGATAAAAACACAGATAGAGAGTACTTCAAGCGAGTATGACAAAGAGAAACTTCAAGAGCGTTTAGCAAAACTTAGCGGCGGTGTCGCTGTCATCAAAGTGGGTGCTGCTACAGAGACTGAGATGAAAGAGAAAAAAGACCGTGTAGATGATGCACTTTCTGCGACTAAAGCAGCAGTAGAAGAGGGTATCGTCATCGGTGGTGGAGCGGCTCTTGTACGCGCAGCTGCAAAAGTGAACCTAGACCTTACAGGCGATCAAAAGATCGGATGTGAGATCATCTTACGTGCTGTAAAAGCTCCTGTAAAACAGATAGCGATCAATGCAGGATACGACGCAGGTGTCGTCGTAAATGCTATAGAAAACGCAGAAAATGAAAACATAGGTTTCAACGCTGCGACAGGCGAGTATGTAGATATGTTCGAAGTGGGTATCATCGATCCTCTTAAAGTGGAGCGTGTCGCACTTACAAACGCTACATCTGTTTCGAGTCTTCTTCTGACTACGGAAGCGGCAATATTTGAGATCCCGGAAGAAAAACCTGCTGCTCCTGATATGGGTGGAATGGGCGGAATGCCGGGGATGATGTAATCATTTTCAACTACATTTAAAAACTTCTATTTCCGTACCTCAGTAAGGTGCGGAAAATCTTCTATCTTGTTTTATCTGCCTTATCCCATTAATATTTGATTTGCTTTGATTCATTACAATGGTTTTATCATTAATCTATAAGGGATTTCAAAGATATGAAAAGAGAAATATTAATAATTACAGTTCTAATAACCAATATTGCATTCGGTGCTGCACTGCCTGTAAAAAACAGAGTCGACAGAGAGATAGACACAAATAAAAATAGAATAAAGACTTTAGCAGGAGAGACTCGTAAATATCTTTACAATAAAGGTTTGGATGCAGCGATCGCCGATAAAAAAGTCTTAAAAGCACTGGGCGGTAACGAATACAGAAACTCATTGATGGCAGAAAACATCGTGAAAAATTTTGCGGAGATCAAAAATGAGGATATCATCGCATTCATAGGTAACTGTGCTTTGCATGAAAGAGCTGTAGACTTCAGTTCACATGAGGATATCGTCGCTCTTTTACAAAAAAAGAACAGGTTTAAACTAGATCAAGATATTTTAGAAAAAGTGCACAGGATCAGTTCTGAAAATAAGCATATAAACACTTTATACCGATCATAAAAATCACATTGTGACTTTTTTTTACAACAGCTTTTTCTCCAAGGTCATATTTTTCATATTGTAAAAAAATCCATCGTTAATAGGATAGAATAGCATATATGAAAAAAATATTTTTACTGCTTTATCTATCGGTATCATTGTTTGCGGCTCAGAAGGTGGTCCTACAGCTCAATTGGAAAAATCAGTTTCAGTTTGCAGGATATTATGTCGCAAAAGAGTTAGGATATTATAAAGATGCGGGTATCGATGTCGAGATAAAAGAGTTTGATTTTAACACGGATATCTCCAATGTCGTCGAAGAGGGAAAAGCGGATTTTGCAGTCGGGCGCTCTTCTTTGATTATCGATAAAATAAACGGTAAGGATGTCGTCGCCTTAGGGGCGATATACCAAGAATCTCCGATGATATTGCTGACAAGAGATGATACCGGCATCAACTCGATAAAAGATCTAAAAAATAAACGTATCATGTTAACAAAAGATGCCAGAGAGACAGCATCCATTATGGCGATGCTGTTTTCAAACGGCCTTTCTAAAGAGGACGTGTTGATAGAACCGCATAGTTTCAATCTAGACGACCTTATCAATAAAAAAACCGATGCGATGGCGTCGTATATATCCAATGAGCCTATACGAATGGAAGACAAAGGGATAGGCTATAAGGTCTTCGATCCTAAAGAGTATGGATTTCATTTTTACAGCGACATCCTTTTTACATCATCAAAGTTTATAAAAAAGAATCCAAAATTAACAAAAGACTTTTATGATGCAACGATGAAAGGCTGGCGGTACGCATTTGATAATATCTCACAAACGGCGGAGATCATAAACAATCGTTACAATACTCAGCATAAGACATTACTGCAGTTGATAAAAGAGGGAGAGATACTAAAGCATCTTGCCTTTAAAAAAGATACTCCATTAGGTTATTTGGATAAAAAACAGCTAAATGACATAGTCAAAGTCTATCAGGTGCTCGGGATAGCCACTAAAGATATCAATATCGATTCATTTATATATGAATATAATCATCCCATGGAGCTTGCATTTAAACTCAAGTATAAAGATATATGGTTTCTTCTGATCATATTTATACTGTTGTTGGTAAGTTTGAACTTTATCTTGCTTTTTATAAGTCTTCGAAACAGATGGATACATACACAAAGTCATCTAAATCAGACAATAGAACGTCAAAAAGAGAAGATCGACAGACAGAATAAGATCATTATCATTCAATCTAAAATAGCAGCTATCGGCGAGATGTTAACTAATATCGCTCATCAGTGGAGACAGCCTTTGAATATTATCTCTTTGAACACGGCAAAAATAGAGACATCTTTGCTTTTAGGTCACGAGATGAAAAAAGAGGAGATCCTTCAGATCAGTAATGATATCAACCTGCAAACACAATACCTCTCACATACGATAGATGATTTTCGTAATTACTTTAATTCCAACATGGAAAGTTTTGAACCTTTTAACATACAAGATGCGATCAAAAAGGTGAATGAACTTACCAAAGAGGTCTTTAAAAGCAGCCGTATAGAGACCGTAGTGAGTGTCGATGATTGTGTTATCACACATAATGAGAACCTTCTGATCCAATCCCTGTTAAATATTTATAACAATGCCAAGGATGCTATAGTCGAGAGCAGAGTGCCTTATAAGTATTTTTTTATTGATGTAAAATGTGATGAACAGAAGATAGTGATAATATTAAAAGATTCGGCAGGCGGAATCGATCAGGAGATTATAGAAAAGATATTTGAACCGTATTTTACGACAAAACATAAGTCAAAAGGAACGGGGCTGGGGCTTTACATTACCTATGCCATTATAACGCAGCATTTAAAAGGTACGATATCAGCACACAATGTCGAGTATAAGTATCAAGGACATGATCTTAAAGGCGCGGAATTTCATATAGTCATACCGGCTAAGTTCTAGCCGGTTTACGCTTTTTTTCTTTTTGTTAAAAAGATAAGTATTGCAAGTGATGTGATGATAAACGATATACCTCCCATCAAGTACAGAGCGTTTATCATCTTGTCATAGTTCTCAATAGCGATTTTAAATACAACCATCAGTGTTTCTATCGAGAGTGCTATTAAGATCGTGATAAGAAACTTTGTCAGTACTTTTATCTCTATTTTCGAGTCTTTCGAGTAACTTTTAAAGAACACTTCCTGTTCTAGTATCGTCTTTGCCAGATCAAAGATCGCAAGTCCTAGTGTCGTAGCGATAACAGGTTTAAATATCGCATCGATATTCAGACTTTCATGAAACATATTTTTTAGAAAGTCTATACCTCCGTATATGATCGCTGCTGTTGAGAGGATCATCATAAAAAAGCCGGCGATAAAATAGAAAGCTTTAACGATCTTACTAAAATAGATATGTTTGTCGATCAAGCTGAGTCTTTCAAGCAGTTTCTCTAAGACAAAGTCCATAAAGATGATCTTGTCACCCTCTTTTTTTGAGACCGTTATGCAAAGTGTCCCTGTCGTAGAACTTTGATAAGGCTCAGTAAAAGCAAAATTATTCTCTTTTATATTGAGCTTGTTTAGAAGATAAGCTCTGCTTTTGTTTTTTTCAGTCTCATCGTTGTATTTGCTGTAGATATTTGCCGATGTCTGCATCTTAGAGATAGCATCGACGGTATAAACAACTTCCAAAGAGGGAAAAGTCGTAAAAAGCTTTTGATAAAAGTTTTCAGCTTCGTTGCTTAGTTTGTCTAAGTTCTCGATACTGCTTTGGATAATGCTCTCTATTTTATCTTTGTTCGTATTGTATATCTCTATATATTCTCTCATAGTAGAACCTCTTAAATCTGATTTATTGGTCAAATTATAATCTACTATGTGGAATATATGTACAGATAGTTGTTTATATTTTAAGCATTCTTGTCTATTAAAGAGAAACCTAGCTCCATCATCTTTTTATCGATGGTCTCGACTGCTTTATCGATCGTTTTGTAACTGATGTCGGGTAGTTTGTCTCCCCATATCTGTTCGGCTTCTTTAAAACCCTGCAATATCCCTTCGCGTCCGGCTTTGAGTAGTTTTTCATTGTCTCCTGCGCCACTGAGCACAAAGTTGGCTATCCTGTCTGCTGTCTTATTTATGCCGAAAAACCCGTCTTCACTTACCAGTTTTTTTGCTTCATCCTGTGAAAGAGATGCGATGTTCTTACCGTTATAGCCGATATCTTTTAGAAAGTTTTGGAAGTTTTCCTGATTGAGATCAAACTTGCTTTTATCGGTGTCTGCTATTTTAAACTGGACATCTATGGAAACGGCACTGTAACTCACAGCATTTTTTTGCAGTTTTGATTTGAGATCGTTAAAACTCTCTTTTATCTTATCCTGCTTTTTAACTTTTATCTCTTCATACTTTTTGTATAGTTCTGCTTGATTGATATTAGAGTTTATCTGCATCGTCATCCTTTGATTATAGCTTACATGTAGAGTAAATCGGTAATAGAATCTTTTAGTAAAATTTATAGCTACTTTTATTTAGCTGTATCGAAGTACAAATGTAAGACAATCGCATTTTAATAAAAAAGGCTTATATATGGAATACTTGTCAATTTTTGTAAATTCACTTATCGATCTGAGCAATGCGATGGCTCCCTACATCCTCTTTGGACTTTTGTTTGCGGGGATCTTGCATGAGATGGTACCGCAGACTCTGGTCACAAAACATCTGGGACGCGAGAGTATCTCTTCGGTCATCAAAGCCACACTTTTCGGTGTACCGCTTCCTGTATGTTCATGCGGTGTCATCCCGCTGGCAGCAAGCATCAAAAAGAGCGGAGCGAGCAGGGGCGCGACACTGTCGTTTTTGATATCTACTCCTATAACTGGAGTGGACTCCATACTTGCAACCTACGGAATGTTCGGATGGGCGTTTACACTTTACAGAGTTTTTACCTCTATGATCGTAGCAATGGCAGCGGGAATACTGACAAATATCTTTGATAAAGAGGAGGAAGTGGTCAAACCGAAGTTTTCGCTCTCTCCGATGCAGCAGCCTGCAGCACAAAGCTGCTGTTCAACGTCTACTTGCTGCAGCTCTTCAGAGGAAACTGCGAAGTTTTCCATGAAAAAGGCTCTTAAATACGGTTTTGTGACACTGCTTGGAGACATAGCAAAACCTTTGTTCTGGGGTCTTGTCATCGGTGCGCTGATAAGCTCGTTGGTGCCTCAGAACCTGAGTGATATTTTAGTAGAGTATTCATGGCTTTCATATCTGATAGTGATCGCTATTGCGGTACCGATGTACGTTTGTGCTACGGCTTCACTGCCCATAGCCGCTGCATTGATGCTTTCAGGGGTGAGTGCAGGAGCGGCATTCGTGTTTTTAAGTGCAGGACCTGCGACAAATACGGTTACGATCGGCGTAGTGAAAAATATGCTTGGTAAACGCTCGCTCTATATCTATCTGGCAAGCATCGTTTTTGGAAGTGTTATATTCGGTCTCGGACTGGATTATCTTTTTGCATCTTTGGATATAAATCCAAAGTCGATCTTACATGTAGAGGAGAGTGCAGGATGGATAGCCGCTATTAGCAGTATCGCTTTGTGGACTTTCGTTTTATACTTTATAGTAAAGCCTTATCTTAAAAGAGCGAAAGCCTGATGAGCGATTTCTAGTTCCTCATCTGTGGGGATCACATACAGAGCGATACGGCTTTTTTTCTCAGAGATCAAAGCCGTCTGTGCTTGAGTCACACGGTTTTTTTCTTCATCTAAAAATATTCCAAACGCATCATCTAGACCGTTAAGTATCAATTCTCTTACTTCGGAGCTGTTCTCGCCGATGCCTCCGCTAAAGACGATGGCATCGACGCGTCCCAGTATGGCGATGTATGCGCCTATGTATTTTTTCACTCTTCTGCTCATGATCTCTAAAGCCAGTTTTGCGTCATCATCGTCACGGCTTAGAATCTCTCTTACATCACTGCTTCCGCAGATCCCTTTGAGCCCGCTATTGTGGTTGAGCAGATCGTCTATCTCTTTTGGACTCAGCCCCTCTTTGAGTAAGTATAAGATGATCGCAGGATCGAAATCCCCGCTTCTTGTTCCCATTACAAGACCTTCAAGCGGCGTGAAACCCATAGAGGTATCATAGGATTTCCCGTTTTTTATGGCTGTTGCACTTGCACCGTTACCAAGATGCAGAGTGATGATGTTTGTCTCCTTTAGAGTTTTATCCAGAAGTTTTGCACACTCTTTTAAAAGGTAGTTATGTGATGTACCGTGAAAACCGTAGCGGCGGATATTGTACTTTGTGTACATCTCTTGGGGAATGGCATACATGTAAGCCGAAGGCGGCATATCTTCGTGGAAGGCGGTGTCAAATACTGCTACTTGCAATGTATCCGGAGCAAGAGCTTTTGCCGTAAGGATACCGTCGAGATTTGCCGGATTGTGCAAAGGTGCGAGGTGAGAGAGTTCCTCTATCTCTTTGATGACATCGTCGTCTATGATGGTCGCTTGTTTAAAACTATGACCGCCGTGGACTACTCTGTGAGCGATAAAGTCGATCTTCTCCATAGCGTTGATGATCTTTTCAAGCTCTTTGTGCCTATTGCCTTTGAGCTCTTCGATGATCCCTTTTTGTAAGACCTCTTCAGAGTCCATATCAAATATCTTGTACTTAATGGAAGAGCTTCCCGAGTTTAGGATGAGTGCTTTCAACTTGTCTGTCCTGCCTGAATAGCAGTAATTGCAACAGTATTGACGATATCCACGACACTGCATCCGCGGCTGAGATCGTTTACCGGTTTGTTAAGTCCCTGAAGTACAGGTCCGATGGCTATGGCTCCCGTTGAACGTTGAACTGCTTTGTATATGTTATTCCCTGTGTTTAGATCAGGAAAGATAAAAATATTGGCTTCTCCGGCTACTTTTGAGCCCGGAAGTTTTTTCTTAGCGACATCTTTGTCGATGGCAGCATCATACTGGATCGGTCCTTCAACAAGGAGCGAAGGCTCCCGCTGTTTTACGATCTCAGTCGCCTGTCTTACCTTTTGGACATCTTCGCCGCTTCCCGAATCTCCCGTCGAGTATGAAAGCATAGCTATCCTTGGTTCGATGCCGAATCGCAGAGCCGTTTTAGCCGTTGAGATAGCGATCTGTGCAAGTTCCTCAGCCGTCGGGTTCTCATTTACCGCACAGTCCGCATATATAAGGACCTCTGTTTCAAGACAGATGAAAAAGAGGCTTGAGACTATGGTGACGTCGGGTGATGTCTTGATGATCTGCAAAGCAGGGCGGATGGTCTCTGCCGTGGTATGTGAAGCACCGCTTACCATGGCATCGACATCACCGGAATGCACCATCATAGTAGCAAAATAGGTTTTGTTGTGCATAGTGTCTTTTGCCGCTTCTAAAGAGATTCCCTTCGCTTTTCTGAGTTGATAAAAACTGTGTGCATAGGCTTCTGCTTTTTCACTTTGGAGAGGGTCTATGATCTTCGCTTTGGAGATATCTATCCCAAGCTGCAGGGAGCGTTGTCTTACAACTATCTCATCGCCTAAAAGGATTATGTCTGCAAGATCGTTTCTAAGGACGATCTCCGCAGCTCTTAGTATCCTGTCATCTTCGCTCTCAGGCAGTACGATCTTTTTTTTCTCTTTTTTTGCCATATAGAAGATCTTATATTCAAACATCATCGGAGTCATCACATCCGAACTCTTCAGTTCGATCCTTGATTCGATACGGTTGATGTCGACGTTTTGGTTAAAGAGTCCCAAAGAGAGGGCGATCTTTCTCTCGTCGGATGCTTTTAGAGTGGCTTTAGTGGCATCGATGTTCTTTACGGTCGTGTATGTGTCCGTATCTACGCTGATGATCGGGATATGAAAACTTTTTATCCCCTCTATGAGTTTTAGCACATTTGTATGCAACTGCATGTTAAAGGGCATGATGATACCCGAGATCTTCGCAAAACTGCTGGACTCGGCTGCACAGATAAGCCCGACGATGATCTCCGATCTGTCGGCAGGGACAACGACAAGGTCACCGTCTTCTATGCGGTCTAAAAAGTTGTCCAGAGTAAGGGCTGCGACTTTTATCTGTTTTACGAGTCTTGATCTGTCATGAAAATCCAAGACTATCGGTTTTGCCTGCAGATTGTCTATGATATCTCCTATGGTAGGAGTATCCAGCTCTTTTATCTCTTGAAGGAAAAAGACGTTTTCATCTTGTATCTCTTTTTTAAGTTCACTGTATATGGACTCATCGATGCGGTTTATAAACGTTGCGAAGTGAAAGCATTTTTGGGAAGTTATAGAGTGTTTGTTTATGGCAGCCGATTCTACGATATCCGAGAGCTCCATATCTTTTGCATTTATGACATCGATATACGATGATGCGAAGTTCTGGGCTATTTTTATATTGATATCAAAATCAAAAGATTGTTTTAAAAAGGGTCTTTGAATCCCAAGACAGACGATGAAATCATATTTCTCTTCCAAGCTCTTATATTTGGTGATGAGCTCCTCTAAAAGCTCATCGGTACTCTCTTTTGCTATCATCATCTCGATATAGGGGATGTCAAAGCCGTAGCACTCTTCGTAAGGTATATCTATGTTGTATCTTGATCTTATAAACTCTATATCAGGATCTGTCTTTTTTTGATTTGAGATAATGGGTTTAAAGAATCCTATCTTGTGGATTTTTCGACTGATAATATCCATCATCCCCGTTGTAATCAGCAGGCTTCCCGCATTTTTTGTATTGGATGCGATATAGATACTTTTCATCATTGCGCCTTATAGGTTAAATAGCTTCTTGTACTCATGTATATTTGTTATGATCTCATCCACAGGAAGAGCTTTTGAATAGTAGAAACCTTGGAGTATATCTACGTTGTTCTCTTTAAGGTATTGTACGTGTTCATCCGTCTCGACACCTTCTGCGGTCACATCCATATTAAGAGCATGAGCCAAAGATGTTATCGCGTTTACTATATGCTTATTACTCTCTTTATCAAATAGGGAGATGATAAAAGATTTATCTACCTTGATTGTATTTATCGGCAGTTGGGCAAGGTACTCAAATGATGAATACCCTGTACCAAAATCATCCAATGCGACTTGTACTCCGGCACTACGCAGTATATCAAGTTCTTTGACGGCTACGGATATGTTGTCCATCACCACAGACTCTGTCATCTCTACTTTTAAAAGGCTTGGATCGACTTTGTGATCAGTTGCACATTTTAAAAATGTCTTTGCAAAAGACTTCTCTTTCAGTTGCCTTGATGAGATATTTACAGATACAAAAATATCGTGTGAGCTCAGAGTATTGATGCGGCTTGCGAATTTACAGGCATGTTCCATCACGAATTCACTGATCTTAAGGATATCTCCCGTTGACTCTGCTACGGGAATGAATCTTTCAGGAGATATAAATCCATGCAAAGGGTGTTTCAATCTTAAAAGTGCTTCAAATCCGTTAAGAGAGGAGCTGGATGAACTGATAAGCGGTTGGAAATAGAGTTCAAAGTAGTTATTGGCTATCGCATCTTTAATAAACGTCTCTATCTCTAAAAACTCTTTTATGTTGGTATTCATATCCGGATTAAAAAAGCTGTATCTGTTCTTTCCTGCAAGTTTGGCTTCATACATCGCCGTGTCTGCGGACTTTATGAGTTCTGTCGCAGTCTGTGCATCATCAGGATATATTGAGATCCCGATAGATGAAGAGATGAAGAACTCATGATCCTCGACTTTAAAAGGCGAGTTCAAAGAGTCTATGATCTCTTGAGCTTTTATATCAATATCTCTTTTATTCTGCATCTGCATAAGGATGACGAACTCGTCGCCGCCAAATCTAGTACAGACACCTTTTTTTCCGACCGTCTCCTTGAGCTTTTGACTGACTTTTACCAAAAGTTCATCGCCGATATCATGTCCCATCGAGTCGTTGATATACTTGAAGTTGTCAAGATCTAAAAACAGTACGGCAAAGTTCTGTTTTATGATACTGGATTTTTTGAGAAGGGTATTTATCTCGTTTTTTAGATAAGAGCGGTTTGGAAGGGCAGTTAAAACATCATGGTAAGCCATAAACTCGATCTCTTTTTGATCTTTCTTCTTTTGTGTGATATCGTGAGTCACACCTATAAAAAAGTTTAAAGACTGATGATGGGTGATGGTATTGGAAAGCCATCTGATGGTGCCGTCTTTTCGTTTGATCCTAAACTCTATTGTGTCGGATTGGCTCGGTTTTATCTCATAGAAAAAATCCATCACACTTTGTCTGTCATCTTCATGGATCATATTCATCCAGAGAGAAGAACCGTTTAGAAACTCCTCTTTTCTTTCTCCAAATATATGCTCGATCGCGTTAGAGACATACTTTACTTCCATCGTTTTATCGTCTATATACCAGATGATCTCATCGATGATATTGACTATCTCATCAAGTTGAAGCTGTTTTTCGACGATCTGTTTTTTATGATCGTCAAGCAGATTAACCAGCTGTTTGGACCTCTCCTCAAGTTCTCTTTTTGTAGTGCTCAGTTCATAGTTGATTTTTTCGATGTTGCTGACATCTCTGATGTTCACAAAGATACACTCTTCATTATCGATCTCTATCAGTTTCACGTTTTTTGTCGTAGTGATATGTCTTTTGTCTTTTGCAATAAAAATAGTGGACTGGTCAGAGCAGGACTGATGGTTTCTGAGTTCGAGCATGCACTCTTGAAATACAGAGTCGTCAGCGAGGTAATTGATGATGTTTTTGTTATATAACTCATCTGTAGAGTATCCAAGCAGCTTAGAAAAAGATTCGTTGCAAAATTTTATATCACCAAGAGTATCGATGATCAGTATCGGATCTGGTAGATAGTTTAGTACATCTATTACATTTATTTTTGAAAAAAATTCCATATATGATTCATCACTTAATTGTTATGTTTTATACACGTTAGTGCCAATGAATAATCTTACTACAATATTGGTTTTGATATGCTTATACATTAATAAATTACTATGGATTAAGAATATGAGATGTTACTGCGGTTTGGAGAAAGATTTTGAGGAGTGCTGCGGCGCTATAATATCGGGGAAAAAGAACGCTGCAACGGTCGAAGAACTGATGCGCTCGCGTTACAGCGCTTATGCAAGTGCTAATGCGGAGTATCTTGTAAAAAGTACGACAAAAGAGAACAGTTTTATCGAAGATATTCCTCTGATACTGGAGTTTAGTAAAAATGTCGTCTGGCTGAAACTGGATATCTTACATGTAGAGCAAAAAGAGGATAGCGGGATCGTAGAATTCAGAGCATTTTATTTTGAAAACGGTGAGATCGTAGTCTTGCATGAAAGAAGCAATTTTGTAAAAAACGAGGGTGTCTGGAAGTATGATAAAGGTGAATTTATCAACTCTAAAATAGAGCGAAATGAGCCTTGTCCATGCGGTTCTGGGAAAAAGTACAAAAAGTGTAAAGAGCATTTAACCGCCTCTTAATCAACTCTTGGATATAATCGCAAAATATTAATTGCCCATAAGAGGCGATACAAGAGAGAAGAAGATGTTAAGAACGGTAAATCTAACAAAGAGATTTGGTAACAGAATTTTATTTGAGAACATAAATATAAAACTAGACCGTCATAAAAGATATGGTCTTATCGGTGCAAACGGTGCCGGAAAAACGACGTTTTTAAATATATTAAGCGGACAAAATAAAGAGTATGAAGGTGAAGTGATCATCGGTTCAGGACTCAAAGTCGGGACACTTGGGCAAAATCAGTTTGCTTATGAAAACTACACTATCATGGATGCCGTTCTTTACGGTAATAAACGTTTGTACGATGCGGTAAAAGAGAAAGAAGAACTTTACACTACGGGTGATTTTGAAGATGACGCGGTAAACAACCGCCTTGCGGAACTGGAGATGATCTGTGTCGAGGAAGATCCTACTTACGAGTATGAGATAAACATCGCGAAGATCTTGGAAAACGTAGGAATACCGGCTGAACATCATTATGATCTGATGTCAAGTCTGAAAAGTTCTGATAAGTTCAAAGTCCTTCTTGCTCAGGTACTTTTCCCTAAACCGGATATCCTTTTCCTCGATGAGCCTACCAACAACCTTGATATGGAAACGATCAGCTGGCTTGAAGATGAGTTGCAACGTCATGAGGGGACACTTGTTGTTATCTCTCACGATAGACACTTTCTAAATGCAGTCGTAACACACATTCTTGATGTCGATTATCAAAAGATCCGTGAATTTACAGGGAATTATGATGACTGGTATATCGCAGCAAACGTCATAGCACAGCAGATGGAAGCGGATAATGCGAAAAAACTCAAAGAGAAAGAAGATCTTGAGGCTTTCGTTCGCCGTTTTAGCGCAAATGCATCAAAAGCAAAACAAGCGACATCTCGTCAAAAGCAGCTTGAAAAACTGAATATCGAAGATATCAAACCATCTTCACGCCGTGACCCGAGTATCGTATTTAAGCCAAAACGTCAGATGGGTGATGAGGCGCTGTTTGTAGAAAACGTTTCTCACTCTTACGGTGATCTTCAAGTTCTAAAAGATATGACTCTTAGAATCGAGCCGGGCGAAAAGATAGCGCTTATCGGCGGCAACGGTGTCGGTAAGTCTACTTTATGTAAAATCATCATGGAAGAGATCAAGCCTACAGGCGGGAAGGTCCACTGGGGTGCTACGATCGAGCAGAGTTACTTTCCTCAAGATACGACTGACCAGATCAAAGGGACAGGTACCCTTTATGAGTGGTTAAGAGGGTATGATCCTAAACGTGATATCTCGGAGATCAGAAACTGTCTTGGACGTATGCTTTTTAGCGGTGAACAGCAGGAAAAATCTGTAGAGAAGATCTCAGGTGGTGAAAAACACAGAATGATGCTTTCAAAGATGATGCTGGAGCAGGGGAACTTCCTTATCCTGGATGAGCCGAGCAACCACCTTGACCTTGAAGCAATCGTAGCTCTTGGTGAAGGGCTTTACAACTTTGAAGGAAACGTTATCTGTGTGTCTCATGACCGTGAGCTTCTAGATGCATTTGCTAACCGTGTCATCGAGATATTCCCTGGCGGAAAATATATAGACTTCAAAGGTACTTACGAAGAGTATGCTGAAGCAAAACACAGCGGGACTCTTGAGTACGCATAAATAAATACTCTCACAAACTAGATAAACTACTAGATATATTTTAGAAATTTCTTGCAAGACTCTTTGCAAGAAATCCACAAAGGATCTGTTTTTGGATAAAGATTATAAAAACTCTCTTGGGTTCGGCATCGCCGGAAACTTTGCACTTCATCTTAAACAAGCGGGTGAGCTTGAAGACTTTAAAGATATTATCACTGCTGATGAAGCGGCTCCAAAGGGGGTATTTCCCTTTTATATTCCAAATAATAAGACATTTTTAGGTACTTACCCTATCTCAAACAACACGATCAAGCTTCCTGCTGAAGAGGTCAATGTCCAAGCTGAGCCTGAAGTAGCTCTTACATGTAAGCTGACATACAAAGAGGGCAAAGTCGACACGATAACACCGACCCATTTTGGGGCATATAACGATACCTCTTTAAGAAAAAATGCACCGAAGATCAGTCTAAAGAAAAACTGGGGTGCACAAAGCAAAGGGATCAGTTCTCAGCTTATAGAGATAGACAAATTCAGCGAAGGCGGGATAATGGATAACTACCGTATCTGTAGTTTCTTGCGCCGTAACGGGAATGTCTTTAGATACGGTGAAGATGTAGAGCTTACAGGCTACAGCTATTTTTACGAAAAACTGATAGAGTGGATAAAAGAGCAGATAAATACTCAAGAGGATTTCGGACCGCTTGAACCTGTGCTAGAGTATATTAAAGAGGCTTCATATCCTGAAGAACTGCTCATCAGCATAGGTGCAACTCGTTATACTGAGTATGGCGAGACGACGTTCTTACAAAGCGGTGATGAGGTGATCGTCGCTCTTTATGATGATAGGCTCCACTGTAAAAACCCTGTATTTTCAAAAATAGTTGCGGGTAATTATGAGCATGAAGGCATGAGTGTTCTGGCACAAAAGGTGATTCTGTGAGCAGAGGGAAAAAGTTAGACCTCTTCATCGGTGCCGAGATAGATGACGGCTGGAATGAGATAACTGAGCGCAGAAGTGAAGTGGCAAAAGAGATCCTCGAGCCTGCAAAGCACTTTTTAGTGTTTAGAAAAGAGAAAAGACGCGGTAAAGTCGTGACGCTTGTCGGAGAGTTTTGTCTTGAGGATGCTGCTGCAAATGATGTGTTAAAAACGTTAAAGAAAAAGCTTGCCTGCGGCGGAACTTATAAAGATGGATGGATGGAGTTTCAAGGTGAAGTGCAGGAAAAACTGAAGTCAAACCTGCAGGAACTTGGATTTCGATTTAAGAAGTAAAACTCTCTAATCTTTTTTGTAACTTTTCATAAAACAGCTCAAAACTAGGAAGGTCTAGTTTTGCTTCACGCTGTTTTTCTCCCCACATAGGATTTGGAAAATAACTGTCATTTTTATATCTTGCCATTACATGTATATGTACATGCGGAAGCTTATTTGCAAATGAAGCCATATTAATCTTATCGGGGGAGAAGTAGTCGATCATCTCGTCCTCTACGATGTCGTAAAGTTCGAAAAGTCTGAGTCGAAGGTCACTAGGAAGATCACTTAACTCTTTGTATTCTACTTGAGTGAATATTTTAAGCCAAGGTATTTCACTTTTTTCACTCTCAATAAAAAAGTTATTATCTTCGTAGATCTTCATTTTTACGCTCTCGGTCCACGATTTCTATCACCGCCAGAACGGTTTCTATCGCCGCCTGAACGACCTCTGTCACCGCCACGGTTTCTATCACCGCCAGAACGCTCACCGCCGCCAGAACGGTTTCTGTCGCCGCTTGAACGATTGCCTCTGTAGCCGCCACGACGGTTTCCGCCGCCGCGATTTCTGTCACCGCCTCTATCTCCACGGCTGTTGATACGAGCAAGGATACCTTCAAGTCTCTCAGCAGGAATACCGATGTTGTTTGGACCTTGGATAGACTGTTTTTCTAAAAGCATAGAGATCATCTTAAAGAGCATTGTCTCTTCATCGATATCCTCTTTTAGTTTGTCTAGGATCATGTGTGCTTCATCATAGATATGTTGCTCTTCGATAGCATTTACTAAAGAATCGATACTAGATTTTTTCATATCGCTTTTACTTGGAACGTAAGCGTGTTCCATAGTCGTACCCACTTTTGCTTTGATACGTTGTAGCTCTTTGAACTCTAACGGAGTAAGAAGTGTAATCGCTTTTCCTTCTTTACCTGCACGTCCTGTACGACCGATACGGTGAACATAACTTTCAGGATCGAAAGGGATATGGTAGTTAAATACATGGGTTACATCATTTACGTGGATACCGCGAGCCGCAACGTCAGTCGCGACAAGAACTTGTACATTCCCCGCTTTAACCGCTTTGATAACTGTTTCACGCTGACGTTGTTCCATATCTCCGTGAAGACCGTTAGCCATGAAACCTGCTGCTGAAAGCACATTCGCAAGACGATCTACTTCACGTTTTGTACGACAGAATACAACAGCTTTTTCCATATCTTCAGATTCCATCAAACGGATGATCGCAGCATCACGCTCACTCTCTTCGATAACGTAGTACTCTTGTTTGATATCTTTGTTTGTCGTCTCACCTTTTGTGATCGATACAAACGCAGGGTTCTGTAAAATACGCTCTGCCAGGATTTTGATAGGTGCCGGCATAGTCGCTGAGAAAAGCAGAGTCTGACGGTCTGTCGGAAGATATGTGAAGATCTCGTTGATATCATCCAAAAATCCCATATCAAGCATCTCATCTGCTTCATCCAGTACGACTATTTTAGGTGCAAAGTTGTTTAGCATGTTGCGTTTTAGAAGGTCAAGCAAACGACCAGGTGTTGCAACAACAACCTGTGCTCCACGTTTGATAAGGTCAAGCTGACGGTTGTATGAACTACCGCCGTAGACAGTTACCGTGTTTACACCTAGGTTACGTCCGTATTTGAAAAGTTCGTCACTAACCTGAGTCGCTAGTTCGCGAGTCGGAGTGATAACAAGTACCTCTACGCCTGATTTCATATCCATTGCGTTTAGAGCCGGTAGACCGAATGCTGCAGTCTTACCTGTACCTGTGTGTGCCTGTCCGACCATGTCGCGGCCCTGCATAACTAAAGGGATAGCTTCCGCTTGTATCGGGCTTGGTACTTTGAAGCCGGCATAATCGATCGCTCTTAGCAGATCTTTTTTGAAGCCGAAGTCTTCAAAAGTCATAAGTTTTTCTTCAGTTGCCTGAATCTGTGTTTCTTCTTGCATATAATTCCATTGCTTAAGGACACGACTCAACTCTACGCATAGAGTTTAGAGGTGCCCTAGTTAAATTTTACCGCTATTTTTTTGCGGAATGGAATTATATCTAAATAATCTTATAAGTAGGGCTTAAAATATTTATTAGTTTAAAATTAAGAAACATAGCTTATAATGTGTGTAAAAAATAATCGGAGTTTACTATGAAAAAAGTTTTTATCTCTACTGTTTCGGCTCTTTTAGTTTCGAGTGCAGTGTTTGCAGACTGCCAATATAAACAAGAGGGTACTGTCGATGTGGCTTTTAAAGCGTACAAAACACCTTTAAAGATCGGAGTCGGCGGTCAGTTCGATGATGTCAAGTATATAAATGATGTAAAAAGTGCCAAAGACCTGCAAGCTCTTTTGATCGGTTCAAAAGTGACTATCGATACTGCAAGTGTTAACAGTGCGAATGAAAAAAGAGATAAAAAACTGGTCACTTTTTTCTTTGATACTATGGCACAAAAAGGGATATCTGCAAAGATCATAGATCTTAAAGTAGATAAAAATGATGCAGATTCTAAAACTTTAAGCGGTGTCGTAAGTGTAGATATCAAGATGAATAATGTTTTTCATGAAGCGCAACTCAAGTTTAACTATGAAAACGGTGTATTTAAAGCTGATGGCTTTATAGACCTTGCTGATTACGGAGCATTGGCTTCTCTTGCATCTATAAACAAAGCCTGCTATGAACTTCATCAGGGCAAGACATGGTCTGATGTGGCTGTAAGTTTTACGACAAATATTGCTGTTGACTGTAAGTAAATGAAGATCGCGACAAAGTACAGTTATGAAAAAGTCTGGCAGGAGACAAAAGAGGAAGATCTCCTTCGTATGATAAAAGAAGAGGTTGGAGAAGAGGGTGCCGAGGGCACTCTTATCTATGTGAAAGATGCCTGTAAAAAAGGCAAGACGATCACGGTAGGTTCTTGTAAGTTTAAAAAACTTTAAGAGCCTTCTTTAAAAGTTTAGCCCTTTCTATCATCCCTTACCATAGTATCAAGAAGTTGGAACAGTTTATTTGATGCTTCTTCTGCATTTTTAAACAACTTAATGATCTCATCATTTTTTATATTACCGGATTCAAGCATATCCATTGCACTTTTGATATTCTTATGCACTTGTTCATGTGGAGCTTCGATCCCGGCAAAAGAACTGCTATGTTGAAAATCGGCTTTTCCTTCGTTAGCATACCATTTACCAAGATTACAATTAGTATGATCACTCACCTTCTGATCCGTTTTACCATCAAATATAGCAGAATATGCATTTGTTTTAAATATCATATGATCAAGTTTCGCCATATTGACAAACAGTTCATGACCTATTGCAGTGTTATAGTCTTTTATCTTTTCAACGTTTGTTATCATCTCGTTGAGAACATCTTTAAATTCATCAAGTTTACTTTGTGATGATGTCGCAGATTCATCTATGTTTTCGCTGTTTTCAGTCATGGCCATAGAGTTTTGTTTTAAAACACTGATATTCGCTTCTACTTCACTGGTAGCTTTTTGAGTACGTTCTGCAAGTTTTCTTACTTCATCTGCGACTACGGCAAATCCGCGTCCATGTTCACCTGCACGTGCTGCTTCGATTGCAGCGTTTAATGCAAGAAGATTAGTCTGATCGGAGATA
The DNA here is from genome assembly GCF_039645965.1 of Sulfurimonas sp. HSL3-2. Classification (GTDB taxonomy): domain Bacteria; phylum Campylobacterota; class Campylobacteria; order Campylobacterales; family Sulfurimonadaceae; genus Hydrocurvibacter; species Hydrocurvibacter mobilis. The sequence goes on from NZ_CP147917.1 coordinate 507,575, forward strand.
TCTTTAATAAGTGTGATAACGTTAAATATCTCTTCGACATTCGAATTGAGTTGTTCTGCCGATTCTCTTGAATCTTTGATCATCTCTGTAATACTAGAGATAGAACTTATAATCTCATCTGTAGATGATGTCACTCTGTTGACTACTTCACCTGTAACACTGTTAAGCTCGTTCACGTCATTGACTTTCTCTATATTTTCTCTCATACTTTGGTTCAGATCATTGACATTGTTTACGGAGCCTGAGATCATCTCATGTGAAAGAGCCAGATGCAACTTGTTTTGTTCCAATATTTTTTCGATCTCATGCGATGCTTGCTTTGCCTTTTGGGCATCCTCTTTCGCTGCATTGGAGATTACTTCCACTTTATCTAAAAATGTATTGAAACTTGCACTTGCGACACCCAGTTCATCTTTAGACGTGATAGGCAGTCTTCTTGAAAGATCAGCATCTCCAAGAGCTAGTTCAGAAGCTACTTTGTCAAGGTGAAGGATAGGCTCTGTTATAGCTTTTTTAATAACCATTACAAGGAATACTAGGATCAATATATCGACGATGGCCATGATCAAGACTTGTCTGATAAGAGAACTTTTTGATTCAGAGATAATGTTTTCCACATCTGCATTTGGCTTGGCGATTAATGCATATCCAACTATATCGTTTGAAAAGTCGATTATTGGTTCGGAAACAACGAAATAGTTATTTGTACGTTGTATAGATTTTGTATTTTTAGGATCCACGGAAGAAAGTTCGTCGAAGAATTTCGGATCTATGACCTTTTGATTTACTGCTAAGGTATAGTTCCCGACTTTCAGGGATTTAGCTAGATCAGCAGCGACTTTCAGATAGTCGTTATCCAAAACTATGATCACATCTGTATTGTAACTTTTCTTTGCGGTCTTGACAATAGAGTTAAGTCCCTGCATAAATTCGACAGAACCTAGATATTTATCACCGTCCATTACAGGAGCCAATCCGCGAAGAACAAGTCCCGCACGTCCTAGTTCGATGGCGACGATCGGTTTTCTTTCTTCTTTGACTTTTAAAACAGTTTTTCTAAAAGAACTTAGATCATCTCCGTATTTATTTGGTTTCCAAGCTCTTAAAAAACTTTTGACATCGGCATCGTGTATGTGTATTTTAATATTTTTAAATTGCGTGTTCTCTTTAAAAGTTTTTGAAAGAGTATTTAGCCCTTCAATAGCTATTGCTCTGTTCTTTTCTTTTAAAGCTCTTACTGTGTAGTAGTTATCCGCTATATTGATAGCATTCGTTAAGCCGATATCTTTTTTACCATCAAGCAGATCATTATACATAGAACGTAAGTTAGTACTTTCATTTTTGTATATATTGGTTTCCATACTATCTATAGAATAAAAATAGTTTATTCCGATTATTATAAATCCGATAATAATCGATAATATTAACGGGATATGAAGTTTTTGACTAATGCTCATATTTGACATATGTTACCTTGTTTGAAGATGTGTGACATTTGAAGTATCATATATTTTATCATATTGAAACTGGAAAAAACAAGGTTTTTGAATTTTTTTTTACTTTTTATATATATTTTATTTTATTAAGTAAAAATATAGAATTATAGATGAGGGATCTTCAGCTTAGAGTTAAGGCTCCAGCCTATAAGTGCCATAAGTACTATTACCGCAACGGCAGGTATAAAGGCATAGCTGTTTGCCAAGTAGACCAGCCAAAGAAGGATCGCACCAAGGGGAGTAGGTACTCCTGTGAAAAACTTCGATACTTCTCCTGCATCTGTATTGATGTTAAACTGGATCAAACGGCGAAGACCTGAGATAACATAGTAGATGCTTATTACAGCTGCCGCGACAAGAGCAGCTCCACTTAAACCTGCATAAACCGCTTGAAAAATCAGAAATACCGGAACTAAGACAAAAGATAAAAAGTCCGCAAAACTGTCCAGTTGGACACCGAATTCATTTGAAAGTTTGAACTTTCTTGCGATCTTACCGTCAAAGATATCAAACGCACCGCCTATCCATGCAAGGATAATGGCTGTAAAAAAGTTGTTTTGAGTGATGAAGTAGGTTGCCATAAGACCTGCGGTGATATTTACCATTGTAAAAAGATTTGCCAGATTAAAGTGAGAAGTCGATTGCCATAAAAATTTCATTTATTGCCTTGTATCTATTTTTTTAAAGCGAGATTATAGCATTAGTAGGTAAAAAATACCTACTGTATGCCGAGTAATAAAACAGTTTTGTATGCGATGAACGCAAGAGAGTATGCTACGCCCGTAGTGAGCAAAAAGAGATAAAACGCGTATTTTATACCGCCGGCTTCACGAGTGAATACGGCCGTTGCCGCAAAACAAGGCAGATAGGTCATGATGATGATGATAAACGCGATAGCCGAAGCAAACGAGATGTTTGCATGCAGCCTCTGCATAAGTCCTTTGTTGTTCTCATCCGCATCCGCACCTACGGAGTATAAGACTCCAAGCGTCGAGACGACTACCTCTTTGGCAGCTAGTCCCGTTTGAAGGGCAACAGCCATCTTCCAGTCCATTCCGATAGGTTCGAACACAGGTTCTATGAACTTCCCGATGCGCCCTAAAAAGCTATGTTCAAGCTGTTTTTCGTTTAAAGTCGTCTCTAGGAGTTTTTTCTCCTGTTCATTTTGAGTCTGTTCTATCTTTGTCGTAAACTCTTTTACTAGACCTGCATTGTGCGGATAGTTACTGGCAAACCAAACCAGCATCGAAGCTGCGGCGATATATGTACCCGCTTTTTTGATATACATGTAAGTCTTTGTCTTTACCGTATGCCAGATAAGCGAGAGTGACGGCAGGCGGTATTTTGGCATCTCCATGACAAAGGGTTCGTCATGCCCTTTAAATGCCGTCATCTTTAACACTTTTGCAGCGATTAGCCCGATGACCGCACCACTTATATAGATGGCAAACAGCACGTTCCCCGCAGCACTTTGAGAGAAAAATGCTCCGGCAAAAAGGACATAGACGGGAAGCCTTGCCCCGCAGCTCATAAACCCGATGATAAAAAGAGTCAAAAGTCTGTCTCTGTCATTTTTCAGGATCCTTGCACTCATATATGCAGGGATAGAACATCCAAAGCCCGTTACAAGCGGGATGAAAGACTGTCCGTGAAGTCCGAATCTGTGAAAGAAACCGTCGAGTAAAAACGCAACCCTGCTCATATATCCGGTAGACTCAAGGAGTGCTATCCCAATAAAAAGGATGACGATGTTTGGGACAAACATGATGACAGCCCCGACACCGGCGATGATACCGTCTACGATAAGCGAACGCACTTCAGCATTGCTGATAGTCGCTCCCACGACATCTCCAAACCATGTAAAAAAGGCATCTATCCAATCCATAGGGATGGATCCTATCTCGAACGTAAGCTGAAAGAGCCCCCACATCAAGAACAGAAATATCGGGATTCCTAAAAACGGATGGATCAGAATCCTGTCGATCTTATCCGTCATATTGATCTCTTGAATTGCTACATTATCTTGCTTTACGACTTCAGCGATGATCCCTTTGTTAAAAGCCATATACTCCTCTGCAAAGATATCCTGCATATCTTCTGTCCCGTGGTGAAGTGCAAGATGCTTGTTCGCTTCGTGCAGTATCGGTTGAAGTTCTATCCATATAGGATCGTTATGCATCTTTTTGTATGTCTTTTCTCTGTTTTGCAAAAGGTTTATGGCAATACGTCTAAATGAGTTGTGAGATTTGAAATGGTGCTTGTTTAAGCAGTCTACGATGTTTTCTATCTCCTCCTCTATAGGCTGGCTGAAGATCAGTTTTGATTCGTTGAGTTCTTTTTCGTAAGTCTCTACGATCGTGTCCAAAAGTGTCTGTATTCCCTCTTTGGTCACTGCAGATACTTTCACGGCATTGATAGCCAATAGTTTTGAAAGAAGGTCGGCATCTATCTCGATACCCTCTTTTTTCGCTTCATCGCTCATATTTAAAGCGATAACGAGCTTTCTGTTTAGGTTTAAGAGTTCGCTTGTCAGCTGAAGATTTCTCTCCATATTCGTCGAGTCTACAACGTTGACGATCAGGTCATAGTCCTCTTCACACAAGAAGTTTGTCGTGACCTTTTCCTCGATGGAATAGTCACTTAACATATATGTCCCGGGAAGGTCTACGATCTTGATCTCGTAGCCTTTGTATCTTAAAAGGACCTCTGTTTTCTCGACTGTAACACCCGTGAAGTTTCCTACATGTAAGTGTGCGTTTGAGATAGAGTTGATCAGCATACTTTTGCCGACATTAGGTTGACCGACAAGAGCGATCTTTATTTTTTTCACTTCGTTTTTACCTCAATACTTTTAGCTTCCTCTTTACGAAGAGCTATGTTCATCTTTCCGACTTTTATTTCGACCGTACTTTTTGTAGGAGAATATCCCAAAAAGCTGATGGTCGCACCTTTGATCACACCAAAAGAGATCAATCTCTGTTTGAGTGCTCCTTGCGTGTTAAGTTTCACGACCTCTAAAATATCGTTTTTATTACACTCTAAAAGATTCATCTTTTACCTTAAAAATTATATGCCGCCATTACCTGTAGTCTGTCAAAGTTCGTTCCTGCATCACTTGGAACCTCTTTGTTTTCCTCTACAGCGTAAACAGCAGAGATCCTGAAGTTTTCATTCAGATCATACTCAAAACCTGCGTTTTGTTCTACGATATGTGCTTTTTGTCCTACACTGTCTTTGTCGCCTCTGAAGTCTCCGTAAGCATAAAAGAGGTTTAAGTCACCATATACATAACTTATTCCACCCAGGATCGCATCGGCATCTCTGTCTATTGCAATGACATCAAGGATCATAGTGTCCATACTTGTAAAAAGTGCACCGCCTCCAAAACCTGAAAAACTTTGTTTCCCCGTAGCAACGTTAGCTTTGTTGTATGCCGCGTTTACTCCGAATCCGTAAAATGCCGCTTCTACACTAGCTCCATATATATCTGCTTCATTTGTGCTGTTGTTTAACTCTTTTTCTATTAAAACCTGTGCACTTAGTGCAACACTGCTGTCTTTATTTATCTCATAGTTGTATGAACCCTCAGCGTAGTATGCATCCAATGCTTTCGTTATTTGGTAGTACCAGACAGAAGCGTTTACATTGTCATTTTCAAACGAGACAGATGCCATCCAGGTTCCGTTTTCTCCTGTCTTTTGCCAGCCGTCGTCAAGTCCAGCATCATATCCTTGCCACTGCTGCAGATTCCCTGCTAAAAAAGTGAAGCCCTCAATCGTGTATAAAGCGATATATGCTTCAAAAGTGTTTTGTATCATTCTGATATCGTCACTATCGGCTAACGGAGTGTCGATGACCTGACGTCCGCCGCGAAAGTTGAATCCGTCATATTTATAGTTTATATACGCTTCCGTCAGATCTGTATAGTTCCCTTTTGTAGATGAAAGCTCATTGTTTTGGTTTGCATCGTTTCCTGTAGCAAAGTCGATATCGTTTGCAGTATAGAATGCAACAGCACCGTTAAAGCCGTTTAATTCTGCCAATTCATATTTTAACTGACCGCCTATTGAAGTCGCATGTGTGTCGGTATCGTTTTTAAAGTCATATCCGGCATATATCGCTCTTATCTGTCCCGTTGTCTTCCCGTTTTTAAACATATCACTGAACATTTGAGTTGTCGAAACGTTCTTATCTTCTGTCTCCCCTATATTGCTTATCGCTTCTCTGACCGATCCAACTCGTTCATTGTCCTCTTTATTCACTTCTATATCGTGCGCTAATCCGGCAGTAGATAGAAGTAAAAGTATTGCCCCTGATGCTTTCAATTTCATTTTTTCCCCATTTCGAACATTTTATTTGGTAATGATAATAGTTATCAACTTAAAAGGTGCTGAATATTGATAACAATTATCAATAAAGTAATATCTAAACTATTAGCTAAATGTTAATACAAATTAGCTAAAGTATCACTATGAATAAAATACTTATGATAGAAGATGATTTAGAACTAGCGGAGATACTCACGGAGTATCTTGAGCAGTTCGATTTTAAAGTGATTACAGAAGATGACCCGTTTAAGGCTGTCAGTATCTTAAAACTAGAGCCTTTTGATTTGGTGATATTGGACTTGACGTTACCGGGAATGGACGGCTTGGAGGTTTGTGAGGCTATCCGTGAACGTCAGGATATTCCTATTATCATCTCTTCGGCACGCAGCGACGTTACAGATAAAGTGAGTGCACTCGAACTGGGAGCTGACGATTATCTGCCAAAACCGTATGATCCAAGAGAGTTGGAGGCTCGCATCCATTCGGTACTTCGCAGATATGAGACAAAGATCATGCAAAAAGATGAGATGAAAAGCGACTTCAAATGTGACACGTCATCTATGCAGATAAGCTATAAAGGGCGTGCACTGGATCTTACCAATGCGGAGTACGGGATACTCTCCTATATGATCTCAAAGCAGGGTAACGTCGTCTCTCGTGAGGATCTGATCCATAATGTCAATGCCATTAACGAGGACTCGTCAAATAAGAGTATCGACGTAATGGTTGGGCGTATCAGAAATAAGCTTGGTGACAAGACACTTATAGAGTCTGTTCGCGGCGTAGGGTATAAACTTATTAAATGAAACGTCATGCAGTCCTTTTAACGGTTCTTTTCGCACTTACCGTGACGCTTTTGAGCGTCAGCTATATCTTTTGGGAGTTTTATCAGTTAAACTACAAAAGATATGTCAACAATATCTTTAACAAACACTCCATTATCACTCAGCTTTTTCACGAGTATCAGCAAAATAGGACTTCAATCGCCATCTTTGAAGCGAATCTTGCGATCTATAATATGGCAGTGGTCTCTGAAAAAGACAATGAACTTATCCTCAAAAAAGGGAAAGTCTTAAAGGTCGACGGAGAAAAGAAAACGGACAGCACATACTTCTTTAGCAAAGATATGGTCTATAAACAAAATGTTACCTCAAATATAAAGACTACGATGCTGCAGTATAAGCGTTCGATCTATTTTCATATCAATTCCGATGTCGGTACCATTATGATCATAGATAACACGTTAAAACCCTATAAACCTTGGAACTTGCTGTCGGGATATGTCAGTATTATCTCCATCATCGTCATCTCGTTTATGCTGATCTTGCAGCGGCTTCGTCCGCTTATCCGGCTTTTTCAGCGGATCGCACTCTTTGGTGCCGGGAATCTGGATGTCTCGTTTAAAGTAAAGGGAAGCGATGAGATAGCGGTTATCGCCAATGAGCTTGAAAGTGCCAGAATAAAGATAAACTCTATGCTTGAAGCAAGAACGCTGTTTTTGCGAAACATCATGCATGAGCTTAAGACTCCTATTGCCAAAGGAACTATAGCGACTCAGATGCTGGACTCTCAAAAACAGCGTGACAGATTCACCTCGATCTTCGGACGTTTAGAGACGATAGTCAATGATTTTGCGATGATAGAGGAGGTCACCTCTCTTACATGTACGCAGGAGTTCTCGGAGTATCGACTTGTAGATATCATAGACGGTGCCATAGATATCTCGATGGTAGAACATGAACATATAGATGTGGATGTACCGGCATCGGTGAAGATGAACACAAACTACAGACTCTATACGACTGCTATAAAGAACATGATAGACAATGCGATGAAGTACTCACCTGACAAGCATATAAAAATCGTTATGAAAGAGGAGGAGCTTTGTTTTGAGAGTAACGGCGAGAAACTAAAGTATCCGCTTAGTTTTTACATAGAACCTTTTACTAAAGAGTCACCTTCAAAAAATAGTTTCGGACTTGGGCTTTATCTGGTGGATTCTATCTTAAAGGCTCATAAGCAGGTACTGGCTTATGAGTATGAAAACGGGGTCAACAGGTTTATCTTTGCAAGAGACAGTTAAGACTCTTTTTTCTTTAACTTCTCTTTTAAGATGATCTTGCCCATCTCTACGCCGGGCTGGTCGTAAGCGTTGATATCCAACATCCTTGCGACAAGGGCTGTTAAAAGCTCATAATAATACATAAGCTCACCCATCGACTCTTCGTTGATATGCGAGATCTCTATAACATCAAGAGGGATATGCTCAAATGATGCTAAAGACTCGATGATAGAATCAGCCTGCATATTGATAAGCTCCGAGAACTTCAGACCGTTTAAGATATCTAAAGACTCCAGGTGCTTTAATGAGTTGTTCGGGACTTTCATAGAGGTATCAAAGTTGTTTATCTTGATGACCGTGACACTTTTATCGCGTTTTCCGTCGACTATCAGCTGTAAAAACGAGTGCTGGTCCGTCGGCCCGATAAGTCCGACGGGAGTAAGCCCCACATGCAGCTGAGAGTGAAGCTGTTTTTTGCCCAGACTTTCACCCCAAAGCTGTACATACCATGCGTTAAATTCACGGAACACCTCCGAGTAACTGAAAAGACAGTTAATGTTGTAGGTGTTTGCAGTAAGTGCGTAATAGGTCGCTTTTTTTAGAAGTGAAGTATCGTAGCCGTCTTGGTTGAAAAATGAGTTGTATATCTTTTTAGCACCTGCTAAAAGAGCTTTGATATCTACTCCGATCATTGCAAGTGGGACAAGTCCTACGGCACTAAGCACTGAGAAACGTCCGCCTACGTTGTGTGGTATATGAAATACTTTGATATTGCTCTCGAGCGCGAACTTTTCAAGAAGAGATCCCTCATCGGTTATGATTGTACAGTTCTTGTTGTTTATCTCTACGATAGAAGCGATATATTTAAATACGGAGATCGTCTCGACTGTAGTACCCGATTTACTGATGACACAGAAAAATGCGTTTTCAAGATCGATCTGATCAAGCTCATCGCCTATGACTATGGGGTCAGTAGTCTCTAATACGTGTAGTTTTTTTGAATAGTTATTAGTATATTTTAAAAATTTATAGATAGCAGAAGTTCCAAGAGCACTTCCTCCGATACCGATAACAACGATATCTTTTGCGTCCACAGTTTTGGCAAACTCTTCGTAATCTCCGACATCGGCATGACAAAGCTCATAAAAGCCTATCTCTTTTCTTTCATTAGATATGAAGTCAAGGATTTTTTTGTTTGGTTTTGTGTCAAAATAAAACTTATTTTTCATAATTTCTACTTTTAATTGGAGGATTTCTTGACATAATAACATAAATGATTGTAAAATGGCATATCTAAAGTGTAATAAAAAACTTCAAAATCTACACAAATCTTTCATTTCAAAAATCCAATCTATACAAGGTGAAGCAATTCATGGCTGAACAAGCAACAACAAATAACAAAAAAACTACTACTAAGAGTCGTACTCATACTCCTGTTCAAGGTCATAAGATAGAAGACTTAAGAACTAAAACGACTGCTGAGCTGGTTAACATCGCTAATGAACTGGCAGTAGAAAATCCAAATGAGTTAAAACGTCAAGATATCATATTTGAGATCTTAAAAGCTCAAGTCGCACAGGGCGGATTTATCCTTTTTACAGGAATACTTGAAGTTATGCCTGACGGTTACGGATTTTTACGTACGATAGATAAAGATTTTGGAGACAGTGTTCACGATGCATACGTATCAAGCACACAGATAAAACGTTTTGCACTTCGTAACGGGGACAGCGTCACAGGACAGGTTCGTCCTCCTAAAGACCAAGAACGTTACTACGCACTTCTTAAAATAGAAGCGATCAACTACCTTCCGCCGGAAGAGAGCAAAAAACGTCCTCTTTTTGAAAACCTTACACCTCTCTATGCAACAGATCAGATCAAGTTAGAGTATCAGGCAAATAAACTGACAGGCCGTATGATGGATCTTTTTGCTCCTATCGGTCGCGGTCAGCGTGGTCTTGTCGTCGCTCCTCCAAGAACGGGTAAGACAGAGCTTCTTAAAGAGATAGCAAACGGTATCACGCATAATCATGCAGATATGGACTTGATGGTTTTACTAGTAGATGAGAGACCTGAAGAGGTTACGGATATGGAAAGAAGTGTAAAAGGCGAAGTTTACAGTTCGACTTTCGATATGCCTGCTAAAAACCACGTAAAAGTCGCGGAAATGGTTATCGAGCGCGCTAAGCGTAGAGTTGAGCTTGGACGTGACGTTGTCATCCTGCTTGACTCGATCACTCGTCTTGCACGTGCGTACAATACAGTCACGCCTTCAAGCGGTAAAGTACTCTCAGGTGGGGTCGATGCTAATGCACTTCATAAACCGAAACGTTTCTTCGGAGCGGCTCGTAATATAGAAAACGGCGGAAGTTTGACGATCATTGCGACTGCGCTTATCGAGACAGGTTCAAAAATGGATGAGGTCATCTTCGAAGAGTTCAAAGGTACGGGTAACTCGGAGCTTGTCCTTAGCCGTAAGATCTCTGACAGACGTATCTATCCAGCTATCGATATCCTTAAATCAGGAACTCGTAAAGAGGAACTTCTTATCTCTCCTGAGATACTGCAAAAAGTGTTTATCCTTCGCTCTATGCTTCATAAGCAAGACGATGAGGTCGAAGCACTTAAATTCTTATATACTACGATGCAGAAAAACAAAACGAATGAAGAGTTCTTAGAAAGTATGAACAATCAATAATTTTTAACGTACAGAGAAGTAATTCCCTGTACTACGTTAACACTGAGTTTTCCTCAGCGGAAAGCTCAAGCACCGAGGTGCTTTTTTAATAAAGTGAGGTAATTGGATGAAAGTAGGTGTTTTTGACAGTGGTATCGGCGGATTAACGGTTGTTAAATCACTTCTACAACACCAATTTTTCGAGGAGATCATCTACTTTGGCGATACTGCCAGAGTCCCTTACGGAATAAAAGACAAAAACACCATTATCCGTTATGCTATCGAAGCAGTGGAGTTTTTCAAAAACTTTGAGTTGGACCTTATCGTCGTCGCGTGTAATACAGTCAGTGCGTATGCGCTCGAGGAGATGAGAGAAAACTCCAGCTGTCCTGTTATCGGAGTCATCGAATCAGGCGCGCTTGCGATCTCCAACGCTCTTACATGTAAAGAATCAAATATCCTTATCATCGGTACAAAAGCGACTGTAAACTCTAAAGCTTACGAAAAAGAGCTTCTTACTTTGGGTTACAAAAACCTTGATGCAAAAGCAACGGGACTTTTTGTCCCTCTTGTAGAAGAGGAGATCTATAACGGTGAAGTGATCGATGCAGCCTTTAGACACTACTTCCAAGATGTAGGGATCCCCGATGCTCTTGTGCTTGGCTGTACCCACTTTCCGCTTATCTCAGAGGCCCTGCAAAGCTATTTCGGAGAAAAGACAAAACTGATTCATTCAGGCGATGCGATCGCGGAATATCTTGAAAAAGAGTTTGATTTTAAAAAACGCTATCCGTCACCGGAAATCAAGTTCTTTGCTTCGGAAAATCCGGAAGCTCTTCGAGCCATTGCAAAAAAATGGCTCGACCAATAACATGAAAGTGACTACTGATGTCATCGGCAAATAACACAAAACTTGACTCTTCAATACAAAGTATCACTTATAATGAAGAGTCAAAGCGTTTGGGAGTCTTGACAAAAGACGGGAATTTCAGAATATTTGATAAAGATCTGGAAAAGATCGTCGGAGGACTGAAAAGTAATCTGCCGCAAGAACATGACTTTAGACAGACACAGTTTATATCAAACGATCTCAAATATATCGTTCTGGCAAAACAAAAGACGAATCAGGCGACTGTCATCGATGTAGAGAAGAAAAAGAAGATATACACGATATCGAAAAACAGCGGTGAGGTCGAGACTCTTTTTATCAACAACAGCGACAAGTATCTGGTATCGGGCGGGATCGATGGCAGAACATATATCTTTGATCTTAAAAACGGGCATTTCTTATATAACCTTCCCGTACATGCTGATTTTATCACGGCGATCACTATCACTAACACTACTCAGCTCGTCGCAACGGGGAGTTATGACAGCACTATCTACGTTACTAATCTCAGTACTTTAAAAAATCCAGTGAAGCTTATCGGACACAGCGGCTATATCAGCGGGATAGAGTTTCTAAACAAGGGAAAACTCGTCTCAGCAGATAAAAACGGCAATCTTATCATCTTTGATTTTGTGCAGAGAAAGATAAAAAAACGACTTGAGAAAGTATCTGATGATATTACAAAAATAAAGGTCGATGCAAGCAGAGAGTTTCTTTTTGTCGGGACAAAGCTCGGAAGAATCCTTGTCTACGACCTGATAAACGAGACGCTGTTTACGGATAATTTTCGAAAGTATAATGCAGCGATCTGCGACATAGCTCTTACAAAAGACGGACATCTTTACGTAGGCCTGCAAAACGGGTATATCTACAAAGAGAACCTTATAAATGAAGATATGTATAATCGTTTTTATGAGAAGAAAGATTATGCTTTGATCTACAAAGCACTGGAAGGTTCACCTTTTATCATATATACTCAGGCATATAAAAAAGCGGAAAAAAAGTGGCAGGAAGCACTCAGCAGTGCAAAAGAACTGCTTGCACAGAAAAAAATAGAAGAAGCAAAAAAACTGCTCGAACCTTTTAACGATATACCCAAAAAAAGAAGTGTTATAAAGACTATTTCAAGTGAATTTTTGGAGTTTGAGAAGTTTAAAAACTATGTTGACGGCAATAAATACTCACTCGCATATCAGATGACGCTCAAATATACATCTTTTGTCGATACGAAAGAGTATAAAAAGATGGAAAGCGTGTGGAGTAAAAAGTTCAATAAGGCTCAAGACATCATCTTAGATCCGCGCTCAGATGAGATAGTAAAAGATCTTTTAAAAGACTTTAGAGGGATACCTTCAAAGACAAAACAGATACAGCAGCTTTTTAAAGACAAAGTCGTTTATAACATGTTTAAAAAGAGGCTGGACTCCAGAAACTATAAAGAGATATTCAACTTCATAAAACAGTACCCCTTCTTAAAAGAATCAGAGGTGTACGTGGATCTTAAGAAGTATGCCGACAGCTGTTACATCAACTTGAAAAAGGCACTTTCAAACCTGGACTTCTTAAAAGTAAAAGAGTATATGGAGATACTAGAAGGGTTTGAAGAGTATGAGTTAAAAGATATAAAAAATGAGATGACGATGCTCATTCAATTGACTCAGTACTGTAAAAACAAGGACAGGATCAAAATATTTGATATAGTGGATAATCTCAATTACGATATTGAACTAGACTGTGTCAAAAAGATCAGAAAAGAGTGGGATGCCGTCATAACTAAAGCAGATATTTTCTCATTTAGAGGCGATGTAGAGGGAATGATCGAACTTTTTAAAGATTATTTTATTGTAAAATCAAAAAGTACCCTTATTAAAAAGTATATTTTCTCGGCATATGCCGAGAAGCTTGAACGTCTTATGAGAGAATCGTCAAACACGGATAAAAAGAGTCAAGAACTCATAAAAAGCAAGATAATAAAAGCAAATGAGACATTCGGGACTATCGAAGAGATAAAATCGATTGTCCACAGCTTTAATAGTTTCTATAGTGAGAACTTTAAAATTGCAAATGAGATACCTGAACAAAATGTATCTAGAAAGATATATGTTAGCTTTTTTGGATAAAATCTGTAAAAAATTATCTATTTTAGAGGAGAAAAAATGACAATTACAAAACGCGTGACATTTATTGCAAAGCCGGACGGCATTGAGAAGATGAAAGAACTTTTAAGTGCGATGGTCGTACCTTCAAAAGCGGAAGACGGATGTCTTTTTTATGAGATATTTCAGTATGAGAACAAGCCTGAGAAGTTTATGGCAGTCGAGACTTGGAGAGACGAAGCAGCACTTGACGGGCACAAAGCATCAGCGCACTACAAGATCTACAAATCAAGTTATGAGCCGTACTGCCTTGACAAATACACTGACGAACTAGAAGTACTGGGTTAAGCCTTGAAAAATCTATGGTCTGATGAGGAATCAAAATCCTTTACAAGCGATTTAGAATTAAGGGTCTATACCTCAAATCTTTTAGGCAGAAGTGACGAGCTTGTCCTTCACGGCGGCGGAAACACATCGGTAAAAACAGAGGTAGAGGGCGAAGATATCCTTTATGTAAAGGGGAGCGGCTGGGATCTGGTCAGCATCAAAGCAGAGGGTTTCGCACCCGTGAAACTTGACACTCTCTTAGAGATGGCGAAGCTGAAAACTCTAAGCGACACCGATATGGTAAGCGGACAAAAAGCTGCGATGATAGATAAAACTGCTCCAAACCCATCGGTCGAGGCGATCCTACATGCCATCATCCCTTTTAAGTTTGTAGACCATACGCATGCAGATGCAGTCGTGACAATATCAAACTCGGCAACGGGCGTAGAGAACATCAAAGCGCTGTTTCCAAACTTTTTGATCATCCCGTACGTGATGCCCGGCTTTGTCTTGGCTCAGACTATCTATAAAAAAAGTAAAAATCTGGACTGGTCAAAATGCGAGGGGATCATTCTTCACAACCACGGTATCTTTACCTTTGACGATGATGCAAAAAGATCATACACGAAGATGATAGATGCTGTCACAAGAGCTGAAGAGTTTTTAAATGAGAATGCACAAGTGAGTCTGAAAACTTCTGCTTCTAAGAAAAAAGTCGATCTCAAAAAACTGCAACACATGATCTCAAAACATAAGGGCTATGAGGTGGTCTTACATGTAGACACATCAGACCTGGCATATACCTATGCGACTCAGGATGATCTGGCACATGCCGCATGCAGAGGTGTTTTGACTCCTGAACACATCATCAGGACAAAAAGGACTCCTTTAGTCTTGGAAGATAACAGTTTTGAAGCAGCGATCAAAAAGTATGAAGAAGATTATATTGAGTATTTTAACGATTTTGTAAACGGCGAGATCTGTCTCAATCCTGCTCCTAACTATGCCGTCATCAAAGATTTCGGAGTTGTTAGTTTCGGCAAAAATGAAAAAGAGGCCGCTATTATCGGTGATATCATAGAGCATACGATGCTTGCGGTTCTTCGCGCGGATATGCTTGAAGGGTACAAAAGCATTAACCTCTCAGACAGCTTCGCCATGGAGTACTGGGAACTCGAACAAGCAAAACTAAGGAAGTAAACATGTCTTATCTTATGGCCATTGATGCGGGAACGGGAAGCGTAAGAGCGGTCATATTCGACACGAATGGAAATCAGATAAGCGTCTCCCAACGCGAGTGGACGCATCTTGCAGAAGAGGGCGTAGCAAACAGCATGAGCTTTGACTGTAAAAGCAACTGGCTGCTTACATGTAAGTGTATAAGCGAAGCTCTCTCTTTGGCAAATCTCAAAGGCGAAGATATAACGGCTCTGAGTGCTACAAGTATGCGTGAGGGGATCGTCCTTTACGATAATGTGGGCAATGAACTCTTTGCGGTGGCAAATGTGGATGCAAGGGCAGACAAAGAGGTAAAATACCTCAAAGAAAACTTCCCGGGCATAGAGGAGGAGTTTTACGGGGCTTCTGGTCAGACCTTTGCACTGGGCGCGCTCCCTCGCATCATGTGGCTGAAAAACAACAAGCCCGATGTTTATGAAAAAGTGGCTTCTATCTCTATGATAGGGGACTGGATACTTTTCAAGCTCAGCGGTATTATTGCGACAGATCCGAGCAACGGCGGGACCACGGGGATATTCTCACTAAAAAACAGAGACTGGGACAGCACAATGGCAGGCAGGATCGGTCTGAAAGAGGATATCTTTCCTCCATGTCTTGAGGTCGGAACTCTTATGGGAGTTGTCAGCGAAAAAGCATCACAGGAAACGGGACTCTCGACATCAACCAAAGTCGTGATGGGCGGAGGCGATGTGCAGCTGGGTTCAGCTGGACTTGGTGTCGTAAAAGAGGGGGATGTGGCCATTCTTGGCGGATCTTTCTGGCAGCAGGTGGTCAACATTCCAAGCAGTGTGATCCCTCCAAAAGATATCTCCGTACGTGTCAATCCGCATGTCGTAAGCGGGCAGTCTCAAGCCGAGGGGATAACCTTTTTCAGCGGTCTCGTGATGAGATGGTTTAGAGATGCGTTTTGCGATATGGAAAAGCTTGAAGCAAAAGAGCGCGGAATAGACACCTACGCAGTCTTGGAAGAGAAAGCCAAAGAGGTACCTGTGGG
Organism: Sulfurimonas sp. HSL3-2; assembly: GCF_039645965.1. Lineage (GTDB taxonomy): Bacteria > Campylobacterota > Campylobacteria > Campylobacterales > Sulfurimonadaceae > Hydrocurvibacter > Hydrocurvibacter mobilis. The sequence goes on from NZ_CP147917.1 coordinate 523,683, forward strand.
ATCATACGGCATTATCCCGATATTTTCGGACTCTATGAAGTACGGCAAATGGTACCACGCAGCTCCGAGCTTTTTAAACCTTTCCATAGACCCGCTTACATGTAACCGTGCGTCGATGTTTAGAAGCCTGCAGGAGAATGCGGCGATTGTTTCAAGCATAAATCTGGATAAGATCAAAGAGTTTACGGGTATAGAAATAGACACGGTCGTCTTTGCAGGAGGAGCGAGTAAGGGTGCGCTTTGGTCACAGATACTCTCAGACGTCACGGGATGCAGGGTCAAGATCCCAAAAGTCACAGAAGCAACGGCACTCGGTGCTGCCATGGCTGCAGGTGTAGGAGCGGGAATATACAAAGACCTGATCTCTGCCGCCGAGGAGCTTGTAGTCTGGGATAAAAGCTATGAACCCGACATGGAAAATAAAAAGACCTATGATGAACTGAAAATTAAGTTCAACCACGCTTACGAAGCACAGCTTAAGCTTGTAGACGAGGGTGTCACGACATCAATGTGGAGTGCTCCGGGATTATAAAATATAATATATAATCTTGTAATAATCGTGAAATATTTGAGTGCTATATTGTCATCATGCAAACGACACTCACTCAAGTATGGCTGGACAGATTAGATGTTTTAGATATCGCTTTTCAACCTATACTTAATATTCATACCGGTAAAATATTTGCTGTTGAAGCACTTTTGCGCAATGTCGGTGATGCCGGGTTTAAATCTATCTTTTCACTTTTTGACACGGTATATAAAGAGGGGGTTCTTTACCCCTTTGATATTAAGCTCAGAGAGAAAGCATTTGAAAAATTTACAAAAATAGATGGATATAAAAATATCAAACTGTTTTATAACCTCGATAACCGTCTTTTTGAGATCAAAAACTACTCTCATGGAAATACGACCAGACTCCTGGAAAAGTTCGATATCTCTAAAGACAATATCTGTTTTGAAATATCCGAACGTCATGAGATAACACAGGAATGCGATATAACCACTGTCTTAAGACACTATCAGGAAGAAAACTTTTGTATAGCGATAGATGATTTCGGAGTGGGCCATTCAGGGTATAAACTCCTTTATGAAAGCACGCCGGAGGTCATCAAGATAGACAGGTTTTTCTTAAGCGGCATTGAGAAAAATCTGAAAAAGAAACTGCTTGTGCGAAACATAACAAATCTGGCGGTGCAGTTTGGTATAAAAGTGATTGCCGAGGGTATAGAGACAAGAGAAGAGCTGCTTACATGTAAAGATATAGGATGCCATTTTATCCAAGGCTATCTGATCCAAAGACCGACGCAAAACACGCAAGAGATACGTTATGAGTATGAAGAGATCATAGATATCCTACATAATGATAAAAGAACAAACGATATAAACTCTCAAATAAATCCCTATGTAGACAGAGCAAAACCTTTTGATGTAAAGACAAAGACGGCAGATGTGTTGCAATATCTCAAAGAGAACCCAACCGTAAGCGTCATGCCTATTATTAACTCCCTTGAAGAACCGCTTGGAGTGCTGCAGGACAAGGAGATAAAAAACTTTTTATACTCGCCTTACGGGATGTCTCTTTTAAACAATGACTTCACACAAAAGACAAAACTGAAAAATCTGATGACTCCATGCGCAACAGCGGATATCAACAGTGACATATCCACGATAATAGAACTATTTTCAAACAACCCGGAATCAGTCGGCATACTCATAACTAAAAACTCCAAGTATCTTGGTTTTTTGTCCGCACGTGCGATCATTACCATCATGAACGAACAAAACCTCATATTTGCCAGGGAACAAAATCCGCTTACGAAACTACCCGGTAATATCGCTATTGACCGCTATCTTTCAAATATCTCAGACGATAACTGCATCTTGTGTTACCTTGATCTTGATAATTTCAAAGCCTACAACGATAATTACGGATTTAGAAACGGAGACAGGGTGATCATGCTTTTTGCAGATATCTTAAAACAGAAACTGCCCAATGAGTTCTTTAAAGCACATATCGGCGGGGATGATTTCTTTGTTGCCGTAAAGTTTCATAAACAAGATGAGCTGCCATACGTGGATGCCATCAAAAAGTGTATAGATAAATTTTCCGAAGATGTGAAAGCGTTTTATAGTCAAGAGGACAAAGAAAGAGGGTACATCGTCTCAAAAGACAGGGAAGGAAATACAAAAGAGTTTGATCTTTTAAGTGTCAGCGCTTCTGTCATAGTCGTAAAATCAAAAACAAGAAGAGATCTGGAGAGTATAAATCTGGTGCTATCTTCTCAAAAGAAGATCGCAAAAAAAGATCAGGGGAAGATCTGTATCAGCAGTTTGTTATAGGATCAGACACTCTTTTAAGAGTTGCTGATCTGTTTGTAAAGTGAGTTTAGGTCACCTAGAACGTTAATACTTACTATCTTTCCGTCTTTAAAACGGAAAAAAGCCGCACCCGCATAACTGATACGTTTTTGCGTAGCTTCATAGTTAAGCAATCTTCCTGAATGTGTACCGGAATAGGTCACATAGGCGGTTGCGATATTGCCTTCGGAGATAAGGATCTCAACGGCATGATAAAGGTTTGGAAACGCTTCATGCAACATGTTTGCATATTCTTTGAAGCCGTCTATACCGTTGGCTACTATATCTAAAGAACCGCGGAAGCGGACATCTTTGTCGAGTAATTGATCTGCTTTTGTAAAATCATGACTATTCCACATAGCATAATATTCACTCACAAGTTGTTTGTTGTCCATAGCTCTTCTTTAATCTATATAATTTTTTTTATGACCAAACTTTTCTACTGAAGGGTATTCATCGTCAAAGTCGTCCATATCGTCATAGTCATCATAATTGATAGAGAAGATTCTCTCATAGCCTTTTTTTTCAAGCTCGTCGTCAATTATTTGTGTTTCATAACCTTTGCTCTTGCAAAGTTCTAAGATTTCAGCAATATCTTCTGAATCAACGCCGTAAAGTTCCATTTCTAATTTAATATCAGAAATTTTCATTCGTTCCTCTTAAAAAACAATAAAAATAGTAGCCTTAAGACTACCATGAAAAGTTTGATTGTCAATCAAACACAGACATAAAAAACTAAATCAAAGACCTGACTCAATAGCAAAGTGCTATTAATGTTTGAGTAGGAAATTATACAATATTTTGTAATTTTTTATAGTAACTCTTAATTTTTTTAATGATAGAATCTATTTAAAATATATTGGAGTCACACGTGAAAGAAAATTCTGAAGTCTTAGCATTAAAATACCGTCCGAACAGTTTTGAAGAGCTTATCGGACAGGAAGCTATCTCTCAGACGCTTTCACTTGCTCTTGATTCAAAACGTCTTTCACATGCCTACCTTTTTTCAGGTCTTAGAGGAAGCGGGAAGACTTCAACGGCACGTATCTTTGCAAAAGCACTCATCTGTGACAACGGGCCAACGTCCAATCCATGCGGAGCATGTGTTCATTGTTCGATGGCTGAGCAGAACCGCCATATTGACATCATAGAGATGGATGCGGCTTCAAATCGCGGGATCGACGATATCCGTGATCTTGTAGAGCAGACAAAGTACAAACCGGCATCGGCGGGGTATAAGATATTTATCATCGATGAGGTCCATATGCTCACCCCTCCTGCATTCAATGCGCTTTTAAAGACGCTTGAAGAGCCGCCGGAATATGTGAAGTTTATCTTAGCGACGACAGACCCTTTGAAACTCCCGGCTACCATACTTTCGCGTACCCAGCATTTCAGGTTTAAACGTATCGCTCCTTTAAAAGTGGTGCATCACCTCTCGCATATCCTTCATCTTGAAAACATCGAGTATGAGCCTCAAGCTTTGGAGATACTCGCACGCAGTGGGAATGGAAGTCTTCGTGATACGCTGACCCTTTTAGATCAGGCGATCATCTACTCAAAAAACTTTGTTGATGTCAAAACAGTCACCGATATGCTGGGGCTTGTGGATCCTAACTTTATCGCAGATATCTTTAAAGCGGTGTTTGCAAAAGACTACGCGGCTTTAGTCGAGTACACAAAGGTCCTTGAAGATTATGAAGCGGAGATGGTGGTCGATGAGCTTATCTCTTATCTTAAGGAGAGGATGTTTGCACAGGATTCACTCTTTTCTACACTGATTTTAGACAGATTTTTCAGGATACTCAGTGATTCAAAAAGCTTGTTCGCCATCAATGCAGACGGCAGTTTCGTACTTTCACTTCTCTTTTTCAAGATGGTCGAAGCTCTTCGTGTAAAAGAGATAGATCAGATGATAGAGTCTTTGCAAAAAGAGGTCAAACGTGTCGATATCGTCAACGTAGAGATCCCTGTTCAAAAACTTGAAGAACCTGTAGTAAGAGAAGAAGTGCAGCCGATAAAAGAAGCGGAATCTATACAAGAGGAAGCGGAGCAGGTTTCTATGCCTGAGCCTGAACCTGTATATGCAGAAGAGGTGGTCGAAGAGTCAAAAGATGACGAGTCTCTGAAAAAATATGAAGAGCTGGTCGCTAGCATCATGGACAGAAACATGGAACTGGGCGAGTGTTTTGTCAAACATATCCGCTACGTCTCTTTTGAAGACGGAGTCCTCACATGGGAAAGCTGTGTCGATGAGGATTGTAAAAAAGCTTTGAGCAGGGGCTTTAGCGTTATCAAACAGCTTGTTCGTGAAGTGTTCGGATTTGAGACGACTATGAAAAATCTTCCATGCAGTAAGACAGCAGAGGAACCCGCACCTGTACAACAGGAACCGGAGGAACAACCACAACCCTCCTCAATGGTCGAAGAGAATGAAGTCGGAACTGGAAGCTGTGTGACGAACTGTTCAGAGGGTGATGAATCGGTAAAGGAGTTTGACGGTGCTACGATACTTGACGAGCCTATGATCCAAAAGGCTACAGAGATATTTGAGGCTACGAAGATAACCGTTCAGTCTAAAATCTAATTTTGAATAAAAAAAGAGTATCTGTCAAAAAAAAGTATGCCATACATGGCTTCTTTATCTCCATCGCTACGACTATCGCCGAGCCTGCAACCATCCTGCCTTTGATGGTCAGTTTCTTTGGCGGCTCCCATCTTCTTATCGGTTTTTTCAGCTCACTTATAAAAGGCGGAGCTATCCTGGTTCAGCTCTTTGCTGCATTTTATGCACAGAGCTATCCGCGCATGATGCCCTATCTTTACCGCGTCTTTGCAGCACGTTTCTTCGCTTGGTTCGGCATAGGATTTGTTATCTTCTTTTTTGGAGAGAAACATCCGAACATCGCATTGGCAAGTATTGGAGTAGGGCTGTTTATCTTCTCGTTTGCCGCAGGATTCGGCGCTGTCTATTTTAACGAGATAGTAGCCAAAGTATTTACCAATAAAAACCGCGGAAAAGCTATAGCTAACAGACAGTTCTTTATGGGGCTTGGTTCTATCATCAGCGGGGGGATCGCTGGATGGATCATGTCTATCTATGAAGCCCCTCACTCTTTTGGAGTGCTCTACATGTTCAGCGCCGTGCTGATGCTTCTTGGCATCTATGCTTTTGCGACCATAGAGGAACCCGTAAAGGAACAGGTGAGCCAAAAAGAGGAGAAGTTCAGACACTTTTTGAAAAACAGTTTTGTAACTCTGAGACAAGATGAAAGACTCAGGGATCAGATCCTTGTATATCTGATCTCCTACACCTATCTTCTTTCTCTGCCTTTTATCATCCTTGATGTCAAAGAGCAGATAGAACTTAGCGGTCTTATCATCGGAGGACTGATCACGGCGCAGATGGTCGGAGGGATGATAAGTAATATCCTGTGGGGATATCTCTCCTCGAACAGGTATATCATTCATACCGGATTCGCTTTACATATAACAGCTTTGGCGATCTTACTCTTTAATAAAAGCGAGGAGAGCTATTTTTTAGTCTTCTTTCTTATCGGTGCTGCAATGGACGGACTTCGTCTGGCATTTTCAAATATGATCCTTATCATCGCTCCCGAGCACAAACGTCCCGTTTATATAGCACTTCAGTCCAATCTGACTTCGATAGGACTTTTCTTTCCGATACTCGGTGCCTTGGTCGTGGATAATTTCGGATATCAGACACTTTACAGTTTTACTATTGTAACCTTAAGTATAGGATTTTTGTTCTCACTGAAACTAAAATGAGTCTGCTGTACAGCAGAGAGAAGGAGAGATGAGTTTGAAGCTGACATTTTTGGGCACGAGTGCGGGAAAGCCGACCAAAGAGAGAAACGTGTCTGCACTTGCACTGGAGTTTGACCAGCAGCGGGGATGGTATCTTTTTGACTGCGGTGAAGGGACACAGCGCCAGATCACATGCAGCAGACTCTCCCTTGAAAAACTTGATGCCATCTTTATCACGCATCTGCACGGAGACCATTACTACGGTCTTCCCGGACTGCTCGCCAGTAAAACGCTTGACAGCTCTGTGACGCCTTTGTCTATCTTTGCTCCAAAAGGGCTTAGAAAATTTCTCGAATCTGCCCTGAATATCTCCGAAGAGCACCTTGGATACAACCTCACTATTATCGAGTATATGCCTCAGGAGGAGTTTGTTTTTGATAAGTTCACTATAAAAGTCCTGCCTCTTGTCCATTCCAAAGAGAGTGCAGCTTTTTATATTCAAGAAAACGATATCAGTAACAGACTCGATGAAGAAAAACTGAGACATGCGGGATTCGAACCTTCGCCTCTTTACGGTGAGATCAAAAGAGGAAAGAGTCTCTTAATAGACGGAAAAAAAGTGGATGCCAAAGAGTTTATGTTAGATGTCGTGCCTGGACGGTCCATTATTATCGCCGGAGACAACAGCCGTCCCGATGTTCTTGGCAGCTATCTTGAAGATCTGGACCTGCTTGTACATGAGTGTACCTACACACAGGATGTCTATGATAAGCTTGAAAGAAAACTCCTGCATACAACGGCAAGAGATCTCGGTATTGCCGTTAAAAACGGGGGTGTGAAAAATCTTATCGCCAATCATATCAACCCGCGCTATAACAAAGATAACACGTTAGGGACACAGCTCCTCTACGATGAGATACGATCTGCTTTTGATGGCGGACTTTTTATCGCCGATGATTTTGACAGCTACTATCTTAACAGGGACGGCTCGGTCTCTGTTGTCTCTTAGTGCCATACTCCCTCAAGATTGTAGCCGCAGTAAGGACAGATACCGTTTTTATCAAGTTCATTGATAACATATTGGCCTATATGTCCCCTTCTGTCGATCACTCTTTTTTTACAGCTTGGACAGTAGGTCGATTCGTAATCCTCATCGTCTATATTGCCGACATAAAGATATTTTAGCCCCTCTTCCTGACCTATCTTATAGGCTCTTCTTAGGGTAGAACCTGGAGTACGCGGAGTGTCAAGCATCTTGTACATAGGGTGAAACGCCGAGAGGTGCCACGGGATCGATTTGTCTACTTCTGCTATAAATCTTGCGATATTTCTTATCTCTTCATCAGAATCATTTTTACCTTCGATCAGAAGCGTCGTTATCTCGATCCATATCCCTTTTTCATGAGCATATTTTACGGCCTCTAGCACGGGTTTGAGTCTGGCTCCGCAGATATCTTTGTAGAACTCGTCACTGAAGGATTTTATATCGATGTTCATCCCGTTGATGTAAGGTGCAAGAAGGTCGATGGACTTTTTAGTCTCATAACCGCTGGTGACATAGATGTTTTTGAGTCCCTTCTCATGTGCGAGTTTTGCAGTATCATAGGTGTACTCAAAAAATACGATCGGTTCGTTGTATGTATATGCGATCGATTCACAGCCGTTTTCTAATGCGAGCTCAACTATACGCTCAGGCGGAAGTTCCTGTCCGACGATCTCATGATGGTGCTCTTTTGGATATTGTGATATGTCGTAGTTTTGGCAGAATTTACAAGAGAAGTTACATCCTACCGTTCCAAGAGAAAATGCTCGGCTTTTAGGGAGAAAGTGAAACATCGGTTTTTTCTCGACCGGGTCTATGTTTACCGCAGCTGCAAGCCCATAGACAAGAAGTTTCAGCTCCCCGTCTTCGACTCTTCTAACACCGCAGATACCGTACTCCCCTTCATCAAGTTTACAGGCTTGTGCACAAGCCTGACACATGACTTTCCCGCTGTCTAGTTTTTTACTTAACCATGCAGATTGTTTCATATTTTTTTCCTTTCCATCCGAGTGTCTTGGAAATCATCAGCTATCTTTGATCTCATTATTTTAGATAGCGGGAACCGCTTCTACACCGTTACTGCTTTGGATCCTCATATTGGAACCGAAAGTGATCTCTTCAAATCTATGAAGTTCTGAAAGATGCGGTTTGATATGGCTGGGGATCTTCCATGTCGAGATATCGAAGAGATCGTCAAAAGCTACTTTTATACCGAGGTTCGCCTGATAGGTATGAAGGGAGATATTGTTGGCATACTCTACAAACAATAAGGCGTATTGCGCCCTATATTTATTCATGACATTGCCCTTTTCATACTGATGGATATATCCGAGCTTTGTCTTGTCTGACGGATAGATATCGACACTTGCTCCGTATGAGTTCTCATCCGCTTTATACTCATACTTGACTTTGCTGGCATTGAGAGTCGTATCGATAGTGGCAAAATTGCTCTGCCATCTTTTTGCAGCTTCTATGTAACCGAGTCTGGTAGTTTCATCCGAGACTTTGTAAGAGGAATCAAGTCGTTTGCCGTCTAGTTTTGTCGCGGCAGCACCGATCTCTACATACAGACTATCCATCATCATATATCCTGTCGCAAGTGAGGCGGAGTACTGGTCTACTTTTGCCGATGAAGAGTCAGATGCGATCATCTTTTGATTTAAGTAGTTGGCTCCTGCTTTGAAGTACCAGTTCTTTATAAAAGGGTTGAATTTAAGTACGGCACCTGTCTTAAAAAAATCTCCTGTACCCTCAAGCTTGATCTTTACGGCTTCAGAATCAAACATGATCCCGGCCCCCTCATGAGAACTGTGATCTGTATTGACTCTGGCACCGACTCCGTAAATATTTATAGTAGTGTCTCTGTTTGCAAGATTGTCTGATGAAGTAGTGGTATCACTTAGTAGGGTTGTTGATAATATTATAGTGGATAAAATAGATAGTTTTAGGACTCTCATACTAGCTCCTGATCAATAAACTTCCCTATAGTTTAATAGGTCATCTGTTAAGCCATACTTAATTTTTTGATCTACATGTGTCTATAACCGGAAGATTACTGTTTAAGATTGCCTATCGCATCGACGATCATAGATATCTCTGTCTTAGCTTCGGTAAGAGATTTTTGTGTTCGTTCCGCCAGTTTACGTACTTCATCGGCGACCACGGCAAAACCGCGTCCATGCTCGCCTGCACGGGCAGCTTCTATGGCGGCGTTAAGCGCAAGCAGGTTCGTCTGGTCGGCTATATCGTTGATGGCGTCAAGGACTTTATATATCTCTTGGCTTTGAGATTGCAGCTGTGCTATATCTGTCTGCTCTTCGCTGCTGTGTACTTCGCAGCTTTCTAGTTTACTCTCCAGATCGCTTACATGTAAGGCTGCCTCGTTTTCAAGGTTTGAGAGTTTCTCTTTTAGCTCGTCTATCGTGACAAGATAAGAGGTCTCGATCTCTCTCTTTTCGTTTTGCAGTTGTTCTTTCTCATCTGCGACAGAACTGTTCTGCTCTTGGAGTCTGTTATTTTCATCTTTTACATTTAGAAGGTCTTCTTTTAACTTGGAAAGTTCGCTTTGAAGGGACTCTATCTTCTCATCTTTAAATGTATCGTCACTCTCTACGACCTTCTCGACGACTACCTCTTTTGTTTTACTAAACAGCAGGTAGCCTAAAAAAGTTCCAACGATCAGTGCGATGACAGCAGAGATAACTATAGAGATGTAAGAGACGGATGATTTCTCGACGACCTTTTGAATAACGGGTTTGTCTACATATACAGTGCGTATTTCAGGTTCAGGTACCAAAACCGGCTTTTCCTGCTTCATATCCGGTGTCGGCATATCTTTTTTCATACCCAGATATAACTTCTTAATAGCCTCTATCTCTTCTTTAGGTACAGCTTTTTTCTTTAACGAATCCAACAGTGTCACGGTCGTGCTTTTCAGCTTCTCAAGAGGGATGTTCATCTCGGAATCCGATGAGAGTATCTTCTCATGGGTCGCAAGGATTAGATAGTAGAGAGAGACTTTGTTTTCTATCGTCAGACGGGGGGATATCTTGTCTATTTTGTCATTGAGTTTTGCATAATCGGTTTCGAGATTACCTGCAAAAAGATTTATAAATATAAAAAAAGCAAATATAATAATTTTCATACCTGTATTAAAGCATAAAACTCTCCAAAAATCAAACTTTATTTAGCTAAAACAGATAAATATAGTAGAATTTCATTATGAAAAAATTAAAGATATTAGTAACAAACGATGACGGATATGAGGCAAAGGGTTTACGCTGTTTAATAGAGGCGTTAAAAGATATAGCGGATCTGACTATTGTCGCACCTGCAACGGAGAAATCGGCTTGCGGACACTCGCTTACATTAACACGTCCTTTGAGGTTTGTAAACGTTGACGACGGCTTTCATAAACTTGATGACGGCACGCCGAGCGACTGCATCTACCTTGCACTCAACTCTCTTTTTGAGGGGACAAGACCCGATCTTGTCATTAGCGGTATAAACCGCGGTTCAAATATGGGTGAGGATATCACTTATTCAGGGACTTGTGCGGGTGCGATGGAAGCGGTGCTTCACGACATTCCGGCTATCGCCATTTCGCAGGTGGTCGATTTTGCAGTCTCAAACAACGACTACACGCTGGCATCAAAGACCATAAGGGAACTTGTACTGAAAATAACTGACGGAAGTTTCCCACTTCCACACAGGGAGTTTTTAAATGTCAATATCCCTTCAGGTGTTACAGAAGCAAAGATGGTTGTGACCTATGCAGGTTATAGATTTTACGCAAACGACGCGCACCTTCACCGCAATCCAAGAGGGGAAGAATTTTACTGGCTGGGACTGCATCCCCTTGCTTTCAAGCCAAGAGAGAAGTACAGCGGACTGTGTGATTATGATGCCATAGAACAGGGGTATATCTCTTTAACGCCTATTCATCTCGATCTGAGCGCTTACCACTCTATGAACGTTTTGGAGCAGTGGCTTTGAGATATGCGAGAAGCGAGATGCTTTTTGGAGATGATTTTAAAAAACTCCAAGACGCAAAGATCCTTCTTTTAGGCGTCGGCGGGGTAGGGAGTGTGTGTCTTGACTGTCTTGTGCGTACAGGTATCACCGACATCACCATCGTGGACTGCGACACATACGACGAGACAAACCAAAACCGCCAGATGTGGTCTGAACTGCATTTGGGAGAGTCGAAAGTAGAGGCTCTAAAAAAGCATTATCCCACTGTAACGGCCATACATGTAAAGGTCGATAAAGAGTGGATAGACAGCATCGACTTCGATCAGTACGATCTGGTGCTTGATGCCATAGACGACATCCATGCAAAGCTCTATCTGGCTCAAAAGACCTATAAAAAACTTATTTCCGCAGTGGGGTCGGCAAAAAGACTTGATCCTACAAAGATAGAGGTCTCTACCATCTGGAAGACTCACGGTGACAGGTTCGGTGCGAAGATCCGATACGAGCTTAAAAAAAGAAAGTTCTCTAAAAACTATACGGTCATCTTTTCAAGCGAACCGGCAATTGTAAAAGAGAAAGGCAGTTTTATGGGAGTCACGGGAGCATTCGGGCTTACTATGTGTTCTCAGGCTGTTATGAGACTAACGGGAAAAAAATAGTGGATTTTAAAGAGATAGAGAAGTTTCATCCTACAAGCCGGTGCGAGGGGATCATCGGTGACGGATGCGGCGGCGGACGCATCTTCTTTACGGACAAGAAGTCGTTAAAAGTGTTCGATCCTATGACAAAAGAGGTGATAGAACTTTTAAACGGACTCGATGATCCGAAAGAACTTTCTAAAAAAGGGTGTCACCTTTTCTTTACATGTAAAGATGAAAAGATGACATTCGATCTCTCAAAGATGAGTCTGGTCTAGAAGTAATATCCCAGACTTACATTGCCGTAGCTGTCACTCGTTGAATCGCTTAATCCTCTTGAATAGGAGAGATTGAAAAACCAGTTATCGTCTATACTGTAAAACATATATGCAGAGATGCTTTTAAGGTCCTGAACACCTTTGTATATGCTGTTCGCCTGAAAATATGAGAGGTTCGCATACAGCTTTGGCGTAAAGTTGTATCCTGCTCCTACAGTGTAAGCGTTTGTGTTTTGGTAGTACACGGTATCGGTCGCATTGACGACATCCGTATCGTTTATGATCGTATAGCTGTATCCTGCAAATATATTTGCATCACCGAAAGAACGGCTTACATTGACGGATGCGATATAATCCGTATTATTGTTGTTGAGGTCTGAGTTATATGTCGGAAGTATGACTCCTGCACCTACTCTTACTCCTACATCGCTTGAGGGATGAAGCATGTATGATGCTGCTATGACACTGTCGTTCATTCCGCTGTCGCTGTATCCTTTGCTTGTCGTGTCATAAAACGATGTCGAAGCCTGAAGAGCGAAATCTTTATAATAGTAATCGGCTTGCAGGGTAGATGTGATAGTATCCGTGTTTGGAGTAAGTGCATAGTTCGTCTGACCCATACCCACACCCACTATGATGTCATAATGGTTATCGTCCACCAGACTTTGTTTTGAACACCCTTTAGCATCCGCAAGATCCGTGATAGGTGTGCCTGGACACCTATCAAGACTGTCTTCTACTCCGTCCATATCGCTGTCGACATAGGCAAAAAGAGTTGCACTTATAAATAGTAATGCATATATATATCTCATTTTTATCCTTGGCTATTAATGCATAGGAATTTTAACAGGATTTTGTCCAGAACCGCTACTTTGTGAATCCGGTCTTCCCATCGCTCTCCATTGATTCATCGTTCTTACCTGATTCATCTGTTCGATCTGATTTCTTTCACGAAGTTGTGAATCCTCTTGCATATTTTTAGTCTGTTGCTGCTGCATCGTTCTTGTTCTTAGCGCTGAGATAGCCTGTTCTCTGTCGGCTTCATTCATAGAGCGCAGTCTTATTTTAAACTGGTTCATAAGTTGTACACGCTCTTGTGCGGGAGCATTTTGGATTGCATCTATCTGCTCGTCGATCGTCGCTTCCGCGAACACAGTAGTTAAAGAACCTAAGATAGCTAAAGCTACAAGTTTTTTTGATAATCTCATTTGTAATCCTTTTGATTTGATAACGGTATTATGTCTTAAATGCGTTAGCAAAGTGTTAGCAGTTATCAAGCTTTAAAAAAAAGCTTGTCCCTGTTCCGACTTCGCTTGTTAGTGCTATCCTTATACCCAGTTCGTCACACAGTTTTTTTACTATGTGAAGCCCGATGCCGATCCCTCTGTCATGCTCTTTATAAAATCTTTGAAATACCTTGTCGGGATTTTCTATCCCTATGCCCGTATCTTCTATCTCCAGTACATTCTCTTTACATGTAAGAAAGACGGAGCCGTTCTTTTTATTGTATTTTGCCGCATTTGTCAAAAGATTGTCTAAAATCCTGATAAATGCATCTTTGTTACATGTAAGCATTTTATCTTCTATATCTGTTTCAAACTCTATCTTCGGATAAAGTTTTTGAATAAAGAGGACTCTTTCTTGGACTACCTCTTTGAGTGAAAAACTCTCTTTTTGCAGAGTAGTGTTTGTAAGGTAGGCTTTGAGATTCGACTGCAGGTTTAGTATGGTCTGTACGCTTTGCTCTATCCGCTCTATCTTGGAGTTTTGCTGCAGCTCTTTTTTGAGCATACTTGTATTGAGTCTGAGTGCTGAGAGCGGAGTGTTAAAGTCATGCAGGATATCTTTGATGAGCTCCTCTGTCAGAACAAGCGCTTTTCTAAGTGGATGCAGAGCATAAAACGAAAAGAGTACTGAGAGCAGGGCTATAATCAGGATAAGAAGAAAGAACTTCAGTAAAAAACCGTTTTTTAACTTTTCGAGTCGTTCTTGATAATGGCTTTTGCCAAGAGTGAATTTCAGAAGATATTTATCCGAGTCCGTGATACCGAAATATGATGAGAGCGTATCGTCGTTTTTATACAGTGTATAAAGCTGTACTTTGTCGTCTTTAGGGATGAACTCTAAGTTCAGGTCATCGCAGTTAAGGCTGAAACTGCACACCTTCATCCTGTTAAATATCTCATCATCCATACTCTTGACACTCTCCTTGTACTGCAGGTAAAAGACAGCCCCGACCAAAACGGTTATGGAGATAAAAAAGAGCAGAAAACTCTTTATAAATGATTCAATTTCAACACGATTCAATGCTGTACCCCACGCCGCGGATATTTTTTATATCTAAACCTGTCTGCTGTTTGAGCTTAGTGATGGCGACTCTAAGTGCACTCGATGACGGATTTTCCATGCACTCGTAAAGCTCATCTTTATCCACAATTTTGCCTTTTGAAAGTATGAGCAGGTCAAACATCAGAAGCAGCATATGGCTAAGATTCAGACGCTCATTACTTTTAAACAGCTCTTTTGTAGAAGGGTCGTATCTTATTTCACCGCAGACAATATCATGCTTAATCTTCTGCATCTTGGCATCGATGCGAAGCAGAAGTTCTTCGGGAAAGAAAGGTTTTTTTATGTAATCATCCGCACCCAGGGCAAAACCGCGTGCCATCGTTTTAAGGTCGACCATCGCACTTATAAAGATGGTCGGAGTCTTGTCATCTGCCTCTCTAAGTGCATCAAGAAGTTCTAAACCGTCAAGTTTGGGGACGTTTATATCAAAGACGTAAAGGTCGTAACTGTTTTTGTAAGAGAACTCTACCGCTTCTTCACCATCCACCGCAAGATCGACCTCATATCCGCTTTCTTCAAGCAGTTCAAGAAGTGTCTCGCCGAGATTATTGTCATCTTCTAAGAGTAATATCCTGTTCTTCTTCATAGGTACACTTTACATCTATTTTTTAGATAAGTTTATCACAAACTCCGTTACTGGAGTCCAGCATAACTGTAAACTGCTCTTTTGAGACAGGTCTGGAGCAGTAATATCCCTGCATATATTGTGGTTTTTTCTCATTTGTGAAAATATACTGCTCATATGTCTCGACACCCTCGATGACGACTTCAAGATTAAAGTTTTGAGCGATGGTGACTATCGTGCTTATCAGCTCTCTATCATCCGTATTGTCCTGCACATCCTGAGTAAAGGATTTATCGATCTTCAGTGTCGTAAAAGGCAGCATCTTCAGATATGAAAGAGATGAATAGCCTGTCCCGAAATCATCGATGGAGAGATTGACACCCAGCTCTCTTAACTTGAGCATCTTATTGCGGACAGACTCTATATCTGTTACGATGATCGACTCTGTAAGTTCCAGTTCTAAGTTGTTGGCTTTTATCCCGCTTTGTCTTATCACATTTTCTACCTGTGCAAGAAATGTTTTGTTATTGAACTGATACGTGCTGACGTTTACGGCAATCTTTTTAAAAGATGTTATATGCGGGAACTGTTTTTGCCATGCGACAAACTGTTCTACAGCATTGGAAAGTACCCATTCCCCTATGCCAAGGATAAGACCGCTTTCTTCTGCTATAGGTATGAATTCATCTGGAAACACCTCTCCGAGCTTACCGTTTTTCCATCTTAGAAGTGCTTCTGCACCTACGACACCTGATGTCGAAAACTCTACTATCGGCTGGTAATGCACCTCCAGTTCATCCCGTTGTATCGCAAGACGGAGTTCATTTTCTATATCAAGACGTCTTTTTACCCAGATATCCATCTCATTTTGGTAAAACCTTGTAGTGTTCCTGCCCTCTTTTTTTGATTGATACATCGCAATATCGGCATGTTTTAGCAGGTCATCTGCATCTTCTGTGTCATCGTTTACGAGAGAGATCCCTATACTTGAGGAGATATTGAGACTGTACCCATCTATTTCAAAGACCGTGTTCAGTGTTTCATGGATCTTATGGGCGATATGCTCCATCTTAGTCGCTGCCGGTCTCTCCTGTGTGCCTAAGTCCGGTACTAATACGACAAACTCATCGCCGCCGATACGGGCCACGGTATCCTCTTTTCTTATCGCATTTGAAAGTCTCTTCGCTGTTTCTATAAGAAGTTTGTCTCCAATGCCGTGCCCTAAAGAATCGTTTATATTTTTGAAACGGTCCAGATCTAAAAAGATGACTCCAAAAAGCTGTCCATGCCTTTTAAAGCGTATGATCTCTTTGTTGATATCTTTTAAGAGGCTTATTCTGTTTGGTATGTCTGTTAAAGAGTCATAATTTGCCTGATGCTCTACATGCTGCTGTATAAGTATTCTCTGCGTGATATCAGAAACGATCCCGATAGCACCGATGACTTCATTGTCTGCATTTTTTATTGGAGAGGTCGTCATACTGATCCAGATGTCCTTTGTAGCGTACAACGTTCTATATTCTCCTTCGTAAAAGCCTTGAATATCATCAAACGGCGCTTTTAAAGTAGGTACTATTCTCTGATCTTTAATCAAATTCATATCAAGACCGATAAGAAATTCGCGCGGTGCTTCAAGAAAATGTATGAACTCCTGATTGACCTCTTGTATGATCAGTTTTGTATCGTAGAAAAAAATGCCGATAGGGACATTTTTAAAGATACTCTCATATTTTTGTTCAGACTTTAAGAGTTCGTCTCTTTTTTGTTCAAAAAGGAAATATGATCTGGCTGTATCCGTATAGTTCTTATTGAATTTTTTTGAGACATAGAGTAAAAGCACCAGATATAAAAAGACAAGCAGTGCCAGATATAAGTGTACGGTGGTGTGCTGCAGTAAAAGTTGCAGAAGCAGCGGCACGATAAGAGCGATTAAAAATATATGGACATTGAAAAGGAACTGTGCCAAGGCGGTAATGGCACCTGCACTCAGTCCTGCAAGTATAATGATAAATACCATCTGATAGAGATAATCACCGGGGATAAAAAATACAAATGGTGTCACACCCCATGAAAGAGCGGACAGAATGACACCCAGAGTAAAGATATCGCTCCATTTTTCAGAAGTAAAGTAATGGTTTCGAGTTTGAAACAGTTGAAGAGATATAAAACGCATTAAACTGATCATTACAACAGTGATATACCAGCTTACAAGCAGAGTGTTATCTACTTTATCCTGAAAAATAATACTTAATGCGGTCGCATTTGCGACTATTCCTATCAGGGATAATCTTAAACTCTCATATGTTTCGCTGATCAATCTTTTAATATACAACTTCTCTTCTTCAATACAAAATTATAGTTTAGGTGTAGTATATCAAAACTTTATTTTAAATTTTTGATATAATCGTACTAATAAATTAAGATAGCAAAGAGAAACTATGCAGATACAAGAACCTATGACAAAATATGGATACGAAAAACTTCAAGCAGAGATCAACCATTTAAAACTGGTAGAACGCCCGCAGACGGTAAAAGATATCGAAGAAGCTTTAGAACACGGTGACCTGAAAGAGAATGCCGAATACCATGCAGCAAAAGAGAAGCAAAAGCTGATAGACTCAAAACTTATCGAACTTGCAGAGATGGTTACAAATGCTCAGATAGTCGATCCAAGCGAACTTGAGCATACTCGTGTCAGTTTTGGTTCTACTGTCACGCTTAGCGATATGAACAGCGGCGAAGAGGTGACATATACGATAGTAGGCGGATGTGAAAGCAACCCTGATATAGGTCTTATCTCATTTAACTCTCCGCTTGCAAAACAGCTTCTAGGACGCGAAGAGGGCGACGATGTGAAAGTAAAACTTCCAAGCGGCGTCAAAGAGTTCGAGATCGAAGAGGTAACTTATAAGGAGATAGTATTTGAGTGTCACTAATGTAGCCATCATTGGAGCAAGCGGATACACGGGACTAGAGCTCTTAAAGATGCTTATCAACCATCCGCACTTTAATATCACTTATGTTGCAAACACTGAAGGGAACATGACTTTAAAAGAGCTTCATCCTTCGTTAGAGGGTGTCTATGAATGCGATATCCAAAAAGCGGATATCGATGAAGTCGCAAAGGTCAGTGAACTTGTATTTTTAGCACTTCCTCATAAAGCGGCTATGGCTTATGTCAAACCCTTATTGCAAAAAGGGCTGAAAGTCGTGGATCTTTCTGCCGACTATAGACTTGAGCTAGAAACGTATGAGAAACATTACTGCGAACATACGGACAAAGAAAACCTGACTCATGCTGTTTACGGGCTTCCTGAACTGTTTCGTGATGAGATAAAAAAAGCAAGACTTATAGCAAATCCTGGATGTTATCCTACAAGCGCTATACTCGGTGCACTGCCTTTTATGAAGTATAAAAAAGAGGGTTCCGCATTCATAGTCGATGCGAAAAGCGGTGTGAGCGGAGCAGGGAAAAAACTAAGCGATGTCACACATTTTGTAAATGTAAACGATAACTTTTTTGCGTACAATCCTCTGGGACACCGCCATGCTCCGGAGATCGCAGAAAAACTGAATATCGATTTTTCGGATGTGAGCTTTGTACCTCATTTAGTTCCTGCAACACGCGGGATGATCTCATCTATCTATATGCAGGTAAGCGGTGATTTTGATCCTATAGAGGTACTAAAAGAGTACTATAAAGATGAAAAATTTGTACGTATCAGAGAAAATCCTGTCGATATGAAAAGTGTTGCAGGAACGCATTTTTGCGATATCTTTGCTAAAAGAAACGGAGATACTCTGTTTATATCATCTGCAATCGACAACCTTTTAAAAGGCGCATCTTCTGCAGCTGTTGCAAATGCAAATCTAATGATGGGGTATGACGAGCATATATCTCTGCCGACAATAGCTTATGTCCCATAGTTTTGAACTTAAAAAGGGAGCATTCGTCATTTCGGATGCTCACTACTCCTCGCATCACCGCCCTGAACTAAAAGCTCTTTTTGAAGATATCCGTTCAAACAGACTGGAACCGACTCAGCTTATCCTTATGGGGGATATCTTTGATGCACTTTTTGCACCTATCCCTTATACGCAGGAAGTAAACCAAGATATGATAGAACTTTTGGATGAGATCTCAAAAAGAATAGAGGTCATCTATCTGGAAGGTAACCACGATTTTTGTCTGGAGGGGATCTTTGAAAACATCAAGATCTATCCATTAGAATCTCAACCCGTTACATGTAAGTATGAAGATAAAACGGTGCTTCTTTCTCACGGTGATCTGGGCGAGGGGATGCTGTACAAAATATACACCTCTATCATACGCAGCCGTTTCATTCTTTATATCTTAAAGTATATAGATATCCTAGGAGATCACTTTATACTCAAAAAACTTGACGATTATCTGTCCAAAAAAGAGGATTGTAATAATTTTGAATCTTTTCTAGAGTATATTACGGCCCGAATCGGCAAAAGATTTACAGACAGATGTGATTATTTTATTGAGGGTCATTTCCATCAAAACAAGAGCTTTAAAGTGGACGGTTTTACCTATATAAACCTGGCTGCTTTTGCTTGTAATCAAAGATATTTTATTGTACAATCGTCGCAAGAAGAACTATTACTAGAGGTCTGTGCCTCTAAGGGATTAAGTTAATGAAAAACAATTCATCGTTAAAAGTTGGCAGCAATGAGATGGAACTTGTAGACTTTCGTATCTTTAAACAAGAAGACGGCGAAGTCTATGAAGGGATCTACGGCGTCAACGTTGCAAAAGTAAGAGAGATCATCAGAGTTCCCGTTCTTACGGAACTCCCTGGTGTTCCTGAGTTTATCGAAGGGATATTCGATCTTAGAGGTGTCGTGATACCGGTCGTGAATCTGGCTAGATGGATGGGCGTAAAGATCCCTGAAGATGCAGAGAAAAATGCACGTGTCATTATCGCAGAGTTCAACAATATTCTTATAGGTTTTATCGTCCATGAAGCAAGACGTATCCGTCGTATCAACTGGAAAGATATAGAACCGGCAGCATTTATGTCAAATTCTGAAGCACTTGACGGAAGCAAGATCACAGGTGTGACACGTATCGAAGACGATGCAGTACTTTTGATACTCGACCTTGAGACTGTTGTTCAGGACTTAGGACTATACAAACCAAATATCGGCGATATCCCTAAAGATGTCGACACGTTCAGCGGTCTTGTCCTGCTTCTTGATGACAGTTCTACTGCAAGAAAGATCGTTAAAGAAGCAGTTGAAAAGATGGGCTTTGATGTCATAGAAGCAAGTGACGGGCAAGACGGTCTGGAACGTCTTGATGAACTGTATGCTATGTATGAAGACGATATAGCAAACCATCTTAAACTTATCATCTCGGATATAGAGATGCCTTTAATGGACGGTTTCCACTTCGCAGCGAATGTGAAAGAGGACGGCAGGTTTAAAAATATACCTATCGTATTTAACTCATCTATAAGTGATCATTTTAGTGAGATGCGCGGGATAGATGCAGGTGCTGAAGCTTACTTGGTTAAGTTCGATGCTAGTAAATTTTATGACGAAGTCGCTCGTGTTGTACGTGCGCATATGAAGGTAGGAGTGTAGTTAATGGATGAATTTCAAGAAATATTACAGGATTTTCTAGTTGAATCTTTTGAGCTTATAGAGCAGTTAGACCAAGATTTGGTTGAACTAGAGACAAATCCTCAAGATCTAGATCTTTTAAACCGTATTTTCCGTGTTGCACATACGGTCAAAGGTGCTTCATCATTTTTAAACTTTGATGTACTGACTCATCTTACCCACCATATGGAAGATATCTTAAATAAAGCAAGACACGGTGACTTGATCATCACTCCTGACGTTATGGATGTCGTCTTAGAGTCGATCGATTTGATGAAAGAGCTTTTAAACACGATCCGTGATACGGGTGCCGATCAAGGTATTGACGTATCTGCGTGTGTTGCAAGACTCGATGCGAAATCAAACGGTACGGAAGCTCCGGCTGCAAGTGAACCAAAAGCTGAAGAGCCTGCACCTGTAGAGGTCGTAGAAGAACCGGAAGTAGAAGAGGTTCCGGCAGCGGACGAACCTAACTATGACGAGATGAGCGAAGATGAGGTCGAAGCTGAGATAGCTAGACTTTTAGCTGAGAGACAAGAAGAAGACAAAGCAAAAAGAAAAGCAAAACTTGAAGCAGGCGAAGAGGTCCCTCAGATGCCTGATGCTGAAGAAGAACCGGCTAAAGCGGAAGAGAAAAAAGAGGAAGTTCCTGCCCCTGCTGCTAGTGCCATAGTGCCAAAAGCACCGACACAGCCAAAAAGACAAGAAGCTGCTCAAGAAGAAGTAAAAGCTGCAGCTCCTGCAAAATCAAGCCCGGCTATGGTCGAGCAGACTATCCGTGTGGATGTAAAAAGACTTGATCACTTGATGAATCTTATCGGTGAGCTTGTTCTTGCAAAAAACCGTTTGATCAAGATCAATGTCGATGTCGAAGAGCGTTATGAGGGTGAGGAGTTCTTAGAGGAACTGAACCAAGTCGTATCTATCGTTTCTCTTGTAACGACAGATCTTCAGATAGCGGTTATGAAAACAAGGATGCTTCCGATAGGAAAAGTGTTTAACAAGTTCCCTCGTATGATCCGTGACCTTTCACGCGAGTTAAATAAAAAGATCGATCTGGAGATATTCGGTGAAGACACTGAGCTGGATAAATCTATCGTCGAAGAGATAGGTGATCCGCTGGTTCACATCATTCGTAACTCTTGTGACCACGGTGTCGAGTCGACAGAAGACCGTGTGATGCTTGGAAAACCGGAAACAGGTAAGATCATCTTAAAAGCATACAACGAAGGGAACCATATCGTGGTTCAGATCGATGATGACGGAAAAGGTCTAGATCCTGAGATGCTGAAAAACAAATCTTTGGAAAAAGGTATCATCACCGAAAAAGAAGCAGACTCTATGAGTGATAAAGAGGCTTTTGCTCTTATCTTCAAGCCTGGTTTCTCAACTGCCGCTTCGGTTACAAGCGTGTCGGGACGCGGTGTCGGTATGGACGTTGTTAAGACAAATATCGAAAAACTAAACGGTATTATCGATATAGACAGTGAGGTCGGAAAAGGGACTTCTATCAAACTGAAGATACCTCTGACGTTAGCGATCATCCAAGCGCTTCTTGTCGGTGTTCAAGAGGAATACTATGCTATTCCTTTAGCATCGGTTCTAGAGACGGTACGTATTTCTAAAGATGAGATATATACGGTCGATAACCGTTCGGTTATGAGACTTCGTGACGAAGTATTGTCACTTGTACATATCGGTGACATCTTTGAAGTAGAACGTATCATAGATGCTGCTGAACATGCATATGTCGTCGTACTCGGTCTGGCTGAAAGCAAACTGGGTCTTATCGTTGACTCGCTAGTGGGTCAGGAAGAGATCGTTATCAAGTCTTTAGGAGAGTATCTAAAAGGTATGGAAGGTATCGCAGGTGCTACGATCCGCGGTGACGGAGGTGTTACACTTATCGTCGATGTCGCGGCACTTATGCAGATGGCAAAAACAGTCAAAGCAAAACCGATGATAGAATCAAATGCGGCGTCAGCTTCTAAAGAGAAGACAAAAGCGAGTGATTACTGTGTTATGATCGTAGACGACTCAAAAACAGACAGAACTATCATGAGAAAAGCGTTAGAGCCAATGGGGATCACTTTAATAGAAGCGGTAGACGGTCAGGAAGCACTCAATATCTTAAAACAGGGTGAGCATAATTTCGATGCAATGCTGATAGATATCGAGATGCCGAGAATGGACGGTTATACACTGGCTAACGAGATCAAAAAGTATAATAAGTACAAAAATCTGCCTCTGATCGCGGTTACATCTCGTTCAAGCAAATCTGACCGTATGCGCGGTGTAGAGTCTGGAATGGTAGAATATATTACGAAACCGTATTCATCGGATTATCTGGCGAGTGTCGTACAAAGAAACATCAAGTTTAAAGCGGAGTTAGCATAATGAGTGATAAACTAAAAAATATTATCAATAAGCAAAGTGATCAACAGCTAAGAGGTACGGTAAGTCAACTCGAAGATGCTGTTCAGTTAGTCGGGTTTATCATAGGTGACGAAGAGTACAGTGTGCCTATATTAAATATTCAAGAGATCATTAAGCCTATCTCATGGACAAGAGTCCCTCAGACACCTGATTATGTACTTGGTGTCTTTAACCTCCGCGGTTCTGTTATTCCGTTGATCGACCTGAGACTGAAATTCGGTCTTCAAGGGAAGAAACATACTGACGAGACACGTTTTATCGTTATGAAAGACGGCAATGAAGTTGCGGGATTCGTTATCGACAGATTAACCGAAGCACTTCGTATCAGAAAATCGGACATCGGTCCTGCACCTGATACTATGCAAGAGGATGAAAGTATGATCGAAGGTGTCGGAAAACAATCCGACAGGATCATAACCATACTCAAAGTAAATAAACTTCTCGAGAGAGATTTTTAAAAATTGTTCTATGTCTTACGAACAAAAACTATTATATAAATCTTCTTTTAATGATAACCGTTTAGAGATAGCTCTAGACGGTGAACTCTCTCTTTACACTATTTCTAAGATAAAACAATATATAGCAAATCAGCTTGTACGAATATCCGAGCTTGAGATAGACCTAGAAAAGGTCACGTCCATTGATACGGCAGGAGCGATATATATAAACGGTTTAAAAGCGATGCTGCCGGATAAAAACATTACTTTAACATTGACATGCAGTGATGAAAAGATATTAAAGACACTGAACACGATAAAAGGTGTAGACAAAGATATCATCGGCTTTGCACCAAAAAGAGAATCATTTATAACAAAACTCGGAGAAGATGCTTACTTAAGATATAAGAAATTCATCGACTTTATAAACTTCTTTGGTCAGATCGTATACGGTTTTGTCTATGTGTTAAGACATATAAGTCTATTGAGATATAAAGAGATCCTGTTCGAGATAAATGAAAATGCCATCAGAGCTTTTGCGATAGTCGCGATCACAAGTTTTTTAGTCGGTGTCGTTATCGCCTACCAGTCGGCTTATCAGTTAAAGATCTACGGAGGTAATATCTTTATTGTAGATATGCTCGGTATCTCGATTTTAAGAGAGCTGGCACCGCTTATCACGGCGATCGTCATAGCAGGCAGAAGCGGTTCTGCCTTTACGGCACAGATAGGTGCGATGAAGATAACAGAAGAGCTGGACGCTATGCGTACTATGGGTTTTGATCCTATCGCTTTTTTAGTCCTGCCGCGTATTATCGCACTTGTGGTTATGATGCCGCTTCTTATATTTTTATCCGATGTGAGCGGGATACTTGGCGGTATGCTTATCGCTAAGCTTGATCTTGATATCTCTACAGCACTTTTTTTGGATAGATTTAACGAGGTCATCGCTGCAAAACATTTCTTTGTCGGGATCATCAAAGGGCCGTTCTTTGCATTTTTGATAGCTTCGATCGGTGTGTTTAGAGGGATGCTGGTCAAAGAGGATACTCAAAGCATCGGACTGAACACGACAAAAAGTGTTGTGGAGTCCATCTTCGCCGTTATCGTCTGTGATGCTGTATTTTCTATCATATTTACGAATCTGGGGATATAGATGAAAAAGATAATAGAAGTACAAGACCTCTACACCAGATTTGCAGATAACATCGTCCATGAGGGGCTGAACATGCATGTGAACGAGGGTGAAATATATGGGATCCTCGGTCCCAGCGGATGCGGTAAAAGTACCGTTTTACGTGAAATGGTGATGCTTCAGGAGTTTCAAAAAGGCAAGATCGAAGTACTTGGATACGATGTCTCTGACATCTCATACGATGATGCACAAAGACTTCGCAGAAACTGGGGAGTCCTCTTTCAGGGCGGAGCTCTTTTTTCCTCTTTGACACTTTTTGAAAACATCGCCCTGCCGCTTGAAGAGTACACCGATCTGGATAAAAAGCTTATAGCGGAGATAGTGGCATATAAGATAGAGATCGTAGGGCTTAACCAGAGCGATGCCTATCTCTACCCTTCTCAGATAAGCGGCGGTATGCGTAAAAAAGCCTCTTTAGCACGTGCGCTTTCACTAGACCCTAAACTGCTCTTTTTGGATGAACCGACATCGGGACTAGACCCCATCTCGGCAAGAGAGTTTGACAGGTTGATCTTAAAACTGCGCGATATGCTCGGACTTACTATCGTGATGGTTTCACACGATCTAAAATCAATTTATGATACACTAGACAGACTAGCTATTATAGATAATAAAGTGATAGTTGCCGAAGGAAAACTAGACGAAGTCGTCTCGATGGACTTACCGTTTATCCAAACATTTTTTAAGGCGGATATATGAACAATAAAGTAAATTATACATTCGTGGGATCAGTCGTTTTTGCGATCATAATTGCGATGATATTCAGCATATACTGGCTGATGCGACCGACGGATTCACGTACTTTAAAAGAGTATATCATCTACTTTAACGAGTCTGTTTCGGGACTCAATCTGAACTCGCCTGTAAAATACAGAGGAGTGAATGTCGGAAAGGTCAAAGAGATCGATATTAACCGTAAGAACAACAAAGAGATAGAGGTCTTAGTTTCGCTAAACTCAAACACACCGGTAAAAGAGTCGACGACGGCGACACTTAATGCGCAGGGGATTACGGGTCTTGTATATATCGACCTCTCTTTGGGAGATGAGAACTCTCCGACATTAGTAAGAGCTGCAAATGAGGAATACCCGATCATAAGATCAAAACCTTCGCTGTTTAAGAGGTTTGAAAGCTCGGTGGGGAATGTCACGGAAAAACTTTTTGACACTTTGGATGAGACAAGCAAGCTTTTAAACGAGGAAAATAGAAAAAACATGTCGCTTTCACTTGACGAGACTCAGAAGTTTATGAAAAAACTCAATACCCTGCTTGACGACAAAAGCGTAGAGCATCTTCACAGAACGTTTGAAAACCTGGATCATATTACTTATAAGATGGATAAAGTGATAATCCCTAAGATCGAGATCTTGACAGACAAAGGCGTGGACTTTACGGACAAGGTTGCAACCTCTATGGCATCCATTGCAAGCAGTTACAAAGTCATTCAGGCCTCAATGGCAGAGTTTAAGAAGGTGATGGATGACGGTCAGCTGAATATCAAAGAGATATCAAAAGGAACCCTGAAAAATCTGGACAACTCTTTAGAAAACATGCAAAATGTCATGAACGAGCTTGACAGTATCCTCAAACAGTATGAAAACAGTCCTAACGATATGATATTTAAAAAGCAGGAAACCAAAAAAGGCCCGGGAGAGTAGATGATGAAAAAAATACTTTTTTACAGTTTTGTCTTAGTGTTCATATCTGGATGTTCGTTTCAAAGTATAGTGGGAGCGAGTAACGAGTATAGACTCGACACACAAAGCGATGTAAAGAGCTATGACTCTAAAGGGTGCAGCAGCTATGTTCTTCAGGTGAAAAATATAGACACATACAGTCCTATACAGAGCCGTTCTATCTACTACAGTGTAGGCGATTATGAACTCTCGACATATACAAAATCAAACTGGCAGGATATCCCCTCTAAAACCATCAAGTCTTCCATCGTCAATGAGTTGAGAGATGCGGGAATATTTAAAGAGGTGGTCTCGAACCGCTCAAGTATAGAGCCTGATTATCTGCTTGAATACAGCGTAGAAGATTTTATACAGCATTTCAGCGAAGATATGAAAAGTTCCGAAGTCCGCGTGAAGATACATTTCTCGCTTATGGACCATAAAAGATCAAAACTTCTTTACTCGACGACGATAGAGAAAAAACTGCCTTCAGCTTCGTTTGATGCCATAGGCGGTATAAAGTCACTAAGCAGTGCTTTAAACGACGTAATAAAAGAGAACAATCAATGGTTAGACGGGATATGCAAAGAAGAGATGAGATGATAGACGAAAAAGTATATAAAAGCAGAAGAGAAACATTTTTAAAAGAGATGAAAAAAAACAGTGCGGCCGTGCTTTTCAGCGCACCGCAGAAAGTACGTTCAAACGATACCGAGTATCCATACAGACAAGACAGCGACTTTTACTATCTGACAGGTTTCAAAGAGGATAACTCCGCACTGGTACTGGTAAAAGGGAAAAAGAGTACAAAAGAGCTGCTGTTCGTTCAAAAAAAAGACAAGACACTGGAACTTTGGACGGGAAAACGTCTGGGCGAAGAGGAAGCGAAAAAACGCTTTTTAGTAGATAAGGTCCATATTATAGACCTTCTGGATGAAAAGCTAAAGAAGCTTCTGTTAAATAAAAAAAGAGTCTACCTCGACATGTTTTGTGAAGACAAAAGAGTCTTACATGTAAAGGAGCTTGTAAAAGAGGTCTCAAAAAGCAGAACCGCAAAATACACTCCTAAAGAGTTCTTACATGTAAGAGATATTTCTCAGGCGATGCGTCTTATAAAAACGCCCGCAGAGATAGAGCTGATAAAAAAGGCACTGAGCATCACAAAAGAGGCGCATCACAAAGCGATGAAGATGAAAAAAAACGCTCTTCGCGAGTATGAGCTTCAGGCGATGTTCGAGTATGAGTTTAAAAGAAACGGTGCGTACAGCGATGCTTATACGACCATAGTAGCGAGTGGAAACAGCGGAAATACGCTGCATTACATAGAAAACTCCGAGGTGCTAAAAAGAGGTGAGCTTATCCTCATAGATGCGGGCTGCGAGTATGAGATGTACGCGAGCGACATCACCCGTACCATCCCTGTCGGCGGAAAGTTCACAAAGGCGCAAAAAGAGGTCTATGAAGCGGTACTGCAAGCGCAGCTTCGCGTGATAGACGCCATAAAACCGGGTGTCAAAAAGAGCGAACTCCAAGAGACGGCAAGAGAGTCGTTATGCGAAGCACTTGTAAAGTTCGGGATCCTAAAAGGCTCTGTCAAAGATCTTGTAAAAGAGGGCAAAGACAAGACATACTTTCCTCACGGCATCGGTCACTGGATGGGGATAGACGTACACGACCAGTGTCCCTATAAAGATAAAAACGGTAAAGAGATAGCGTTAGCCGAGGGGATGGTACTGACCATCGAACCGGGACTTTATCTAAGAGAAGATGATAAAAGCGTACCTAAAAAATACAGAGGCATCGCAGTGAGGATAGAGGATAATATCTTAGTGACAAAAGAGGGGCATGAGAACCTCTCTAGGGACATCGCTAAAACAGTCGAAGAGGTCGAGTCGCTTTACGACTCGTAAGCATAGCTCCAGCCGGTAAGACTTTTTGTAGTCACCTCTTCAAAGTAGGTGGAGTCTGCTAAAAAGTCTATTACATGCATAGGTACATGCGGTATGCTTGCGCGGTCTTGCGGCTTGACAAGAAGCATCGGCATCGGTGTGTCGTGAGCGGTCACGGCAAATCCGACAGGCATGACCTGGCTCATCACTTCCGCAGATCTTGTGATGTCATAGTCTGTACAGAACTTGTCAAGGATCATCTCTTTAACATTTTCGCTGAAGTTTTCTGTAGTGTTTAAAAACACGGTCACATGGATAGGTGTATCTTTAAAGTGCTCAGGTGCAGGAGCCGCCATGATGATGTACTCGACCTTCTCAAGATGCTTGTTTATCTCGTCTACGTTAAGATAGCTCTCTGTTTTTAGGGCTTTGTTCTCTTCCATCTTCTATACCTTATAGTAATGATTTTATAACGTTTTTCACACCTTGATGCACGTTATAGTTCGCTATCGGAAAATCAAGTGCTTCATTTTCAAGGTTGACATTGTATCTTGTAAGATACGCAGCCAGAGTTTCTACTTCAATGGGCTGGTAACTCATGCACTTTTGTTCGTCGATCTTTGTTCTTACAAGTCTGGATGCATCGTTTGACTCTTGGATCATAAAAGCCAGCATCTTTAGACTCACAAAATCCATCCATTCTAAAAAAAGCTCTTCGGTAAGAGTTTCCTGGTACGTCCCCTCAGGATTGAAAAGCAGGTCCTGATCTCTTAACGGGACAAGGATCGAGAGGATCGCTCTGCTGAAAGGTATCACTTTATCCATCCAAAACGGGCTCTCGTTTCTGCTTTGCAGGGTGATGTCCAGAGCTGTCGCGATATCTTCTATATTTCTTGATTTAAAAAGTTCTTTTGTCGATTCATTCATAAAGATTGTTTCCAGTACATTTTTTCGCATTTTACAGCATTTTTTATAACATAGACTTTATCTCCTTGGTTGTCGTAAAAATTATACTTTACATTCAACTTTTAGAGTTTTTTTGAAAAAGTGGCATTTTATATGCAATTTTGATACTAAAATTTTAAACAATAATAAAATTGTAATTTTATAACTGATAGAATAGCTCAATTAAAACTTGGAGGCTCTAATGAAAAAAGTTGAGGCTATAATAAAACCTTTTAAACTTGAAGATGTAAAAGATGCACTGGCAGATGTCGGAATAACAGGGATGACTGTTAGTGAAGTAAAAGGGTATGGTCGTCAAAAAGGGCATAGCGAACTTTACCGCGGTGCTGAGTATGTAGTGGACTTTATACCGAAGATAAAAATGGAGATGATAGTCGCTGACGAGCAGGTAGACACTGTAGTAAGTACGATCATCGAGTCGGCTCGTACAGGGAAGATCGGTGACGGTAAGATATTTGTCACTGACATAGATAAAGTTATCCGTATTCGTACTGGCGAAACTGACAGCGAGGCTATCTAACCGTGGTCGAGGCAGATTTCAAATATGTAATAGACACACTATTCACACTTTTTGCCATGGTACTTATCATCTTTATGGTACCTGGCTTTGCTATGCTTGAAGCGGGACTTGTCCGTACGAAAAACGTAACGGCAGTCCTTACTACAAACGTGATGATCTACGCAGTAGCGTCAACGGCTTTCCTGCTTTTGGGGTATGAGATCGCATTTGGCAGCTGGGAGAAGATCGAGTACAGCATGTGGGCGGCATTTTTGTTCCAGATGGCATTCGTCGGTAAGACTATCAACATCATGAGCGGCGGGGTGAGCGAGCGTGTACGTATGATCCCTCTTGCACTCTTTGCGCTTATCATGGGTGCAGTGATCTATCCGTTAGTGGTAAACGTGACTTGGGGAGCGAACCTGTTAAAAGGGACTTTCTTAGAACTTCATATGTTCGACCTTGCAGGTTCAACGGTTATCCACTCGACTGGTGGATGGGCACTTTTAGCGGCGATCCTTATCATCGGTGCTCGTAAAGGCAGATATAAAAACGGGATGATCCACGTCATTCCTGCTTCAAACATCCCTTTAGTCGTACTTGGTGCGCTTCTTTTATGGATAGGGTGGTTTGGTTTCAACGGCGGTTCTGTAGGTTCTATCTCTACAAAAGATGCAGCTGACAGCGTAGCTCTTACGATACTAAACACAAACACTGCAGGTCTTGCAGGTGCTATCATCGCAGGTGTCATGATGTACGTAAGATACAAACTGTTCGATATCACGATGATCTTAAACGGTGCCCTTGGCGGACTTGTAGCCATAACTGCGGGCGCGAACCTTTATGACATCCATACACCTTTACTTATCGGTGCTATCGGTGGGGCTTTAGTCGTATTTGCAGTTCCTTTGTTTGATAAACTAAGACTTGACGATCCCGTCGGTGCTCTTTCAGTCCACCTTATAAACGGTATCTGGGGAACATTGGCTGTCGGTATATTTGTCGACAACATCTCATTTATGGATCAGCTAAAAGGTGTAGCCGTAGTAGCGGTATTTGCTTTTGTAGTCTCGTTCATAGTGATATTCGTTATAAACAAATTCATACCGTTTAGAGCGGAAGACGATATGCAGGTACAAGGTATCGACGTTGTTGAATGCGGTGTGGAAGCATATCCGGAATTCAAACGCGCTATCTAACTTTTTCTTCTTACATGTAAAGTTTTTTGGCTTTACATGTAAACCTTTTTTTAATCTACTTTTTTTTGACTCTGCAGATGTTACGACTGATGTAGAAATTTGACTAACGATTTAAAATTAGGAAGCAAATGTTATTTGTACTTCTTTTAATTTGCTATAGTTTTTCTTCTATGATTTTTAAAGGAAGAAAAGTAACTATTTCTTTTTCATATTCTTCACAAATAAAACTTATTTGAACTTCAAATTCACCTGATTTCAAAGGAACTATTTTATATTCATCATCAAAAACCTTGCATCTAGTATGCAGTAAACTATTCAACTTAAGTGTCACTGTATTATCATCCAATTTAGTCCAGTAATTTTGATTAAGTCTATGTATTCTTGCTAATGAATTATATGAAGGAGTAAGTTGTGCAGTAAGTATATTGGAGTTACTTAAAAAAGAACCTAGTATTAATCCCTTGTTTTGTTGCTTTTCATATTCTTGTTGAGCTTTTGCTATTGGATTACTTGGAAGTGGATATTTAGGTAATTTAAACTCACTGATTTCGTCAATTTCAACAATTTGCACTTCTTTCGGAAATTTAATGGTTACAAAGACTTCATTAGCTTTTACTGTCCCTGAATTACAAATTTCAAACAATAAGTTTTGAGAAGAATTATTGATATGATGCCAAGTTACTTTTTCTATATTATATTGATCGATTTCTTCTTGGGTCGGCAAATTGGAGTTATATTCATCAATATCCTTTTGCTCAATAAAAGGTTTTAAATGTTTTTCAATAGTATTTATATCTAGTTTTTTAGGTAAGTCAATTTGTTTAATATTCTGCTTTGTAAAATTTAATATTAACTCAGATTGATGATTGATTGTAACTTCTAAAATTGGTTTTTTAGGAGAAATCTTTGACTCAAGGTCTATGACTTTTTCTCTTAATGAGCGGTTTTCTTTACTTAAAAGTGTTAACTCTTCGGATAATTCTGGTGAAATTCCTTGATCACCACGAATCCAACCAATACCTGGCTTTTGCATAATCTGTTTCATTAATGCAATAGACACTTTTTTAGTTAGTTCATCACAATTAGTCCAAAAATCAGACATTTTGGAATTTCTTAAAACAGTATTTCTAAATTGATTTATTTTGTTTAAGTCATTATCACGTTTATCTTGAGATAGAGGGGCTTTTTCATCTAGTAAAAAAGCCAATATTGGAACTTTACGTTCAAGTGCATATTCATATTCTTTTTGAGTAAAACTAATGCCTTCAGATGTTTCCGAACCATATCTAAGTCCTAGTAGTAGGATATAGTAGTCACTTATATCAATTGTTCTTCTGATGATTTCCCATTGGTCTTCATCTTCTGCACTGAACATTTCCATACCAATAGGGATATGATACATTTCTAAGATTGCCTTGATAATATTATCCCTTTCATTTTTTAAGTCAATGAAAGTTGAACTAATAAAGACTTGATATTTTTTGTCAAGCAATGTAATATTCCTTTTTTAATTATTTATTCAACAAACATTATATTCATTTATTCCAAAATGACAAAATAGATTTAACACTTCTATAACTATAGCTTTGATATTATTTCATCTATGATACGACACAGCAGCTCTTTTTCTATCTCTCTTGTTGTTCACATAATTATTCTTGTATTGGCTTTGTTTATATACAATTACGCGTTATCTGACAAGCATGAAAAACGTATTGCCGTTGATGTCTCTAAGTGTATCATGAACTGTGATTGCGGCTGTTTGCCGAAAGTGGAGAAGGAAGCAGAAAAAGAAGCTCCCAAACTCCAAAAGCCGGTCGAAAAAAAAGCTTTGAAAAAAGTCGAAAAAAAGCCTGTGAAAAAAGAGCCGAAAAAAGTGCTTGAACCTGAAGAGACGATGTCTGTTACTTCAGAAAAAGCGGTAGTAGAAGAGAAGCCTGAACCTGAAGAGATAAGCGATCCTGTCGATACGAAAGTCTTAAATGCAGAATCTCCTTTAGCAGATAAGAAGCTAGAGCTCACAAACGCTCAGGATGAGGTAACATCAGAGGAAGCACAGAAAGCTATCCAGAGAAGATACATAAATGAAAATGAATCGAAGATAGCCCAGATGATAAAAGATAACCTGTACTATCCCCAAAGGGCTCAAAAACGAAGGATCCAGGGTATGATCGTAGTTAAATTTACGCTTTTAAAAAACAGAGAGATAAAAGACGTAATTATTACCAAGCATTCCCATGATATACTTGACAAATCAGCCCTCAGGACTATCCAAAACCTGCAAGGAAAGCTTCCTGCACCGATGGAAGATATCGTCTTGGTAGTGCCCATAAATTATAGATTAAACTAGAGGAAACGAATGAAAAAAGTGTTAGTATTTATGTTGTTGGCGTTGTCGCTATATGCAAATGAAGCATCTATCGCGGCTAAAAAACTGGGTTATATAAACTCATTTGATGAAGGGATAGCAAAAGCTAAAAAAGAGCATAAGATCATGATGCTTGTCCTTGTAAGAGACGGCTGTCCTTGGTGTAAAAGATTTGAGCACGACACTTTGTCGGACAGTTTCATAACAGATGAGACGAAAAACTTTGTCAATGTGCTTATAGACAGAAATGCTAAGATGCCTGATTATTACAGAACGCCTATCGTTCCTGTTGTCTACTTTGTCGATCCGAATACGAAAGAGAGCATGTTCGAGACAGCCGGTTATAGAGACGTCGGAGAGTTTTTAGACGATATCGAAGCTGCAAAGCATGAACATAACCTGAAAAAATAGTTTATCAGCTGATAGGTATCTTTAACCTAAACAGCGCACCGCCGTCGACGTTGCTTGCGTCGATGGTTCCTTCAAGATGGTTTTGTATGATCATCTTACTCATATACAGTCCGATCCCTGTCCCGTTTTTACCTTTTGTACTAAAGTATGGTTCAAAGATCTTATCTTTTATCTCCTCGTCTATCCCGCCTGCATTGTCTTTTATATAGATACATAAAGAGTCGTTCCCTTCGTTTTGGTCGATCTTTATGGTGATGACAGGCTCTGTCGGATGTTTGAGTATGGTCGCGTCGATGGCATTGTTTAGGATGTTGATAAGTACCTGTACAAGCTCATTTGTACGGGTGTTGATAGTGATGCTGTTTTTACAGTGAAAGTTGATAAAGATATCTTTTGCCAAGGCTCTAGGCAGGGTAAAGGTCACGGCACGTTTGACGATCTTGCAGATATCTATGGTCTCTTTCTCTTTGTTTGGTTGGAAAAATGTCTGAAAATCGTCGATGGTCTCGGAGAGGTAGATGATGGTATTTGATATGCTGCCGAGTTTGTCCAGTACCTCTTTCGTACTGACCTCGTTTAGCATCGAGCTTATCTGC
Source organism: Sulfurimonas sp. HSL3-2 (assembly GCF_039645965.1). GTDB lineage: Bacteria > Campylobacterota > Campylobacteria > Campylobacterales > Sulfurimonadaceae > Hydrocurvibacter > Hydrocurvibacter mobilis. The sequence continues at coordinate 557,959 of NZ_CP147917.1, forward strand.
AGGCTTGAGATCTGCAGGGTGATGTTTGAAAGAGGCTGTCTCCACTGATGCGCGATCATACTTATCATCTCACCCATGGCAGCCTGACGGGACTGAGACACTAAGATCCTGTCTTTGTTTAGAAGCTCGTTTACTTTTTGTTCGACCTGCTTTTCGAGGTTCTGGTTTATCTCTAAAAGCTCTTTAGTCTTTTGTTTTACTTCCTCTTGAAGCTTTTGGGAGAAACTTTCAAGCTCCTGTTTCTGTTTTTGTATGGTCGCTTCATCTTCGTCTATCTTTTTTCTGTACAGCTGAAGGATGACGGACATGACGATGAGCGCAAGTGCCAGATATGAGATCTGATATAAAGAGTAGTATGTCTGAACAAACGGCTGCAGTTGGAATAAGAACATAGTAGCTATAAATGCGGCTAGCCAGTACACTCCGTTTTTGTCTTTAAAATAGAGAAGGACTACGGGATAAGAAAATATCCAGATATGTCTCAGTTCTGAAGGCGGGTTAAAAAGGATAAGGAGGTTGAAAAAAAGAAGATACTCTGTACAAAGGATAGTGGTTATATAGTCAAAATACTCTCGCTTGACTCTAAGAAGCAAAAAGAGGACGACATTGAACGCGATGAGCCCAAGTTCTGCATAAGAGAGGGCGAACTCTCCTACAAAGTAGTTATGTATAGCTGCATAAAGAAGTGCAAGCGAAGATAAGATAAATGATATGTTTACCAGACTGTAATAGTTCTGTATTTTTCGTTCGTGTTCGTCAAAAAACAGACCGCTGGTCAAAAAGTTATTTAAAGCCATATATCACCTTTAGGGAATATATATTTTATCAATAAGTTCTTTATATTCGCTTTTTGCGTCACTGTCAAGCGTTATTCCGCCGCCGCTTTTGTAGATAAGGGTATCATCCTGTCTCTCGATAAAGCGTATCATCACGGCACTCTGCAGATCTTTTCCGTCAAAAAAACCGAAGACCCCGCTGAAAAAACCTCTCTCATACTTCTCGATGCTCTCTATAAGTTCGACCGTCTTTTTTTTCGGTGTCCCACTGATGCTTCCTGCGGGAAGAAGCTTTAAAAGAGTCTCGGAGAAGTTCTCCCGCCAGTTTGAAGGCAGATTTCCCGTTATCTTGGAGCTTACATGTAAGAGCTTTTTATCTCCTGCATTGATGATTTCGGTGTACCTGAACTTTTCCACCTTTATATCTTTGGCGATGATACCAAGGTCGTTACGAAGAAGATCGACTATCATCACATGTTCCGCCATCTCTTTGTCGTTTGAGAGTATCTTCTCTTTTGCATTTTCTACCGAAGCGTCTATGGTTCCTTTCATAGGAAAGGTAGAGATTTGATCGCCTTCTATGGTGATGAACCTTTCAGGTGAGAAGCAGATAAACTCCTCTCTCACTCTTAGTTTAAAAGGGGCGTTTGCGAGTTGAAATATCTCTTTAAAATCATGCTCGCACTCGACTCTTGTCGGAGCGGTAAGGTTGAAAAGATAGGTGTTCCCCGCTTTGATATTCTCGATCACCTCGTCAAACTTCTCTTTATACTCATGAAAAGAGATCGGATGTTTGACAAGCGAAGCGTTGTGTTTTTTGTATGTGAAGTTTTCATCAAATGTAAACTCGATGTCGTTTGTTGCAAGTTCGTCAACTCTGTAGACCTCTATATGAGAGGCTTTAAAATCTGTAAAGAAGAGAAAGGGCTCTTTGGCAGACGCCAGAGAGTCTAGTTTATTTAGCATCATATATGAGTTTTTTAAGGACTGCCATACGGATATTTACGCCGTTACTTACCTGATTAAGGACTTTACATCTCTCATCTGCAAGCAGTGCGTCGTCTATGTCTATGTTTCTATGTACGGGCCCCGGGTGAAGTATGATGATATCGCGGTCACCTACAAGCCCTTTGGTCACACAGAAATCACTCGCATAGTCTTTAAGTGAAGCGTAGTTTTGTGAAGAGTGACGCTCTGTCTGCGTTCTAAGACTCATGATAGCATCGACGTTTTGTACCGCTTCTTTGAGATTATGTGTAGTCTTTAACGATGTCTTGGGTAGAAACTGAGGCGGAGCGACAAGTATGACCTCCATTCCAAATCTTGTGAGCAGGTCTATGTTTGAGTTTGCGACACGTGAGTTTTTGATATCTCCGACTATGGCGATACGTTTGCCTTTAACGTCGCCAAAATGCTCTTTTAACGTGTAAAGGTCAAGAAGTGCCTGAGTAGGGTGGGCATGAGCGCCGTCACCCGCATTGATGATGGAAGCTCTCGTGTGGTTTGAGAGGATCTTCGGTACACCCGCGTTTTCATGGCGTACTATGATGGCGTGAGGGCCCATAGCGTCAAGGTTCATCGCCGTATCTACAAGTGTTTCGCCCTTTTTTGTAGAACTTTTTGCAACATCAAGATGGACTATCTCCGCACCAAGACGTTTTGCAGCTATCTCAAAAGAGCTTTTTGTCCTTGTAGAGTTCTCAAAAAAGAGGGTGATGATGATCTTGTCTTGTAAGATTCTGTCAAATCTGCCGTCGCTAAATCTTTTGGCATCATCTAAAATGGTGTTTATCTCTTCTATCGTCAAGTCATCTGTACGGATTAAATGTTGCATGATTCTACTTCTTATAATTTTTTATAGATTATACAAGAGTTCACATATAGAATCAATATCATCGCCCACTTTTAACACCTTTTGCCCTGTTTTTATAAAGTAGGGCTCTGAGACGACGCTAAAACTGTCGTCATCGTCTCTGCAGTTAAATGCCACTATATGGGGTATCTGTTTGGCTTCAAGCGCTTTTTGGCTCAAAAGAGTGTCGTTGATGCATCCAAGAGAACAGTGCGTGACCAAAAGGGCTTTTGCGTTTAAGAGTTTTATGAGGTCTATCATCATGGTCTGTTCGTCTATAGGTACGTAAAGTCCGCCTGCACCTTCGATGATGACGATATCCGAAGATGCTTCCATCTCTTCGATCTTCTTGACGATCTTTTTCAAATCAAGCGGCATATTGTCCGAAGCGACAAAAGGGGCAGCAGGCAAGGTGTAGGTGATGGGAACGATATCTTCCACCTCGATCGACCATAGTTTCGGGTTCAACTCTTTGACACACTCCAAAAGCGCTTCTCCGTCGATCGGGTAATCGACGACTCCCGTCTCGATGGGTTTGATCACACCGACTTTAAGACCGCGGGCTGCAAAAGCTTTTAAAAGCAGTTTTGTCGTATAAGTTTTTCCGATGTCAGTATTTGTCGCAGTTATAAAGATTCTTTTTTTCATATGCCAACTTTCGTTATAATGTCACAATTTTATAATAGGTTTACTAATGAATCGCTTTGAGAACTTTTGTACAAGATTTGTTCAATCAACAGGAAAAAAAGAGGGTGCAGTCAGTCCGACTATCACGGGCTCTGCTTCATTTGGATATGGAGACAGCGAAACTGCGGAGGGGATATTTAACGGAAGCGTTAAAAAACCGCTTTACTCACGCATGGGAAATCCGACTTCGGCACAGCTTGAAGGCATACTTGCAGATATGGACGGAGGCGTGGGCGCAGTCGCTACGAGTTCAGGTATGGCTGCAACGACACTTGCGACGATGTCACTTCTAAAAAGCGGCGATGAGATCATAAGCATCGGCGGACTTTTCGGTGGGACTTACTCTTACTTCAGTGAGACACTTTCACGTTTTGGCATCACGACCTCTTTCTTTGACGTGGACGAACTAGATGCTGTCAAAGGCGCGGTCAATGAAAATACAAAGATCATCTTTTTAGAGAGCGTAGGCAATCCGAACATGCGTCTGCCGGACATCAAAGCAGTCGCAAAGATCGCAAACGATGCAGGAGTGGTGCTGATAGTCGACAACACGATAACGCCGATGAGCGTAGCCCCTTTAAAAATGGGTGCTGACATAGTCGTTTACTCTACGACAAAGATCATAAGCGGAAACGCTTCGGCTCTAGGCGGTGCAGTAGTGTTCCGTGCTATAGCTGAGGATGACGACAAGTTTAAGACTCCGAGATACGCCGAAGTTCATAAGTTCATAGAGAAAATGGGCAAGATGGCGCTTATCGCAAATGCGAAAAAACGTGCGATGCGCGATTTTGGTATGAGTGCGAGTGCATACAACAGCTACCTTACGATGTTAGGACTAGAGACGCTTCCTCTTAGAATGGACAGAGTCGTGGACAGCGTTGAAAAAGTGGTAAAAGCATTGAACGAGAGAGGCTTACATGTAAACCATCCGTGTCTCTCTTTTCATCCGCACCATGAAAGATACGTAAACGAGTTTAAAAACGGATGCGGCACACTTTTTACCATAGATATGGGAAGTAAAGAGAAAGCGTTCGCATTTTTAAATAAAACGAAGATAGCGACTCTTACGGCCAATATCGGCGACAGCAGAACGCTTGCACTACATATGGCATCGACTATATACAGTGATTTCGATGCGAAGACAAAAGAGTTTTTAGGCATAACAGAAGGGCTTATCCGTATCTCTGTAGGACTTGAAAATCCTCAGGATATTATTGATGATTTTTTAAATGCAGCAAAATAGATATTTTTTTAAGCCAACAAATACGAAAAAATAGGTAAAGTTAATTTTATAATATATAAAAGACTATTTTTAGGAAACTATTTTGGATACGAGAACAGATAACGAATTAGAGAGCGATCTCTCCGTAATGTTGCCAAAGCGCTATAAAGTGCTTCTTTTAAACGACGATTATACCTCTATGGATTTTGTGATAGATATCTTGATGAACGTCTTTCACAAAAGCTATCAGCAGGCAGAGGTCATCATGCTTGAGATCCACAGGACCGAGCGGGGGCTTTGCGGAGTCTACAGCTATGAAATAGCCGAGACAAAAGTTATGCAGGTTCACAAACTGGCGCGTGAACAAGGATTTCCGCTAAAAGCTACAATGGAGGAAGAGTGATGATAAGTGCTGAATTAAACTCAATATTTCAAAAATCTCTTTCGTATGCAAAAGACCAAAGACATGAGTACTTGACGATAGAACATGTTTTTTTCTCTATTTTAGGCTCGCCTGAGGGTATCGCTATCATCAAAGAGTGCGGTGCAGATCCTCATGCGATGCGCGAAGAACTGGCAGAGTACATCATGACGAGTATGGAGTCGCTTCCCGATGACGTCGTAAGTGATCCTTATGAGACGGTCGGACTCTCACGTCTGATAGACAAGATGATACGCCACATACAAAGCGCTCAAAAGACAAGTGCCGATGTCGGTGATCTGATAGCTGCGATATATGAAGAGGAAAACTCTTACTCATGCATGCTGCTTGAAGCCCACGGAATAGAAAGAGTAGACGTACTTGCCGCTATCTCTCATAAAGAGTCGGCATCCGCATCGGATGAGCAGCAAGAGAGCGCACTGGCAAAATACACTATCAATCTTTTAGAAAAAGCAAAAGAGGGTCTGATCGACCCGATCATCGGCAGAGATGATGAGATCGAAAGAGTGATACAGACACTTTGCAGAAGGAAGAAAAACAATCCTCTGCTTGTGGGTGAACCTGGGGTGGGTAAGACTGCCATCGCCGAAGGACTTGCTCTTCGTATAAGTGAAGAGAGTGTGCCTGAGATCATTAAAGACGCTCCTGTCTTTGGACTTGACTTAGGGGCTTTACTTGCAGGAACGAAGTACAGAGGTGACTTTGAAAAACGTCTCAAGGGCGTCATCGATGAACTCAAACTCATTAAAAATGCGATACTTTTCATAGATGAGATCCATACTTTAGTGGGTGCAGGAGCAGTAAACGGCGGAGGTATGGATGCATCGAACCAGCTAAAACCGGCACTTGCTTCGGGTGAACTAAAATGTATGGGAGCGACTACCTACGCAGAGTTTAGAAACATCTTTGAAAAAGACAAAGCGCTTTCACGCCGTTTTGCAAAGATAGATGTGGACGAGCCGACACTTGACGACAGTTATCTGATACTAAAAGGTCTGGCTCCAAAATATGAGAAGCACCACGGTATAAAATATACCGATAAAGCGCTTCGCGCAGCAGTCGATCTCTCTAAAAAATATATATCCGATAGATTTCTGCCTGATGTGGCGATCGACCTTATGGATGAGGCGGGTGCGTCGTTTCATCTGAAAAAACGTAAACGTCACAGTGTAACACCGCACGACATTGAGGCTATCATCTCGAAAATAACGGGTATGCCGACATCGAAGATCGGTGAAGACGATATCGAAAGACTGGCTTCTTTAGAGGAAGATCTAAAAGCTATCGTGATCGGTCAGGATGAAGCCGTCATCAAAGTAAGCGAAGCCGTAAAACGTTCGCGTGCAGGACTTACAGGCGAAGACAAACCGATAGCGTCATTCCTGTTCTCAGGGCCTACGGGTGTCGGTAAGACTGAGCTTTCACGTGCTCTTGCATCGGTTCTGGGTGTGCATTTCGAGCGTTTTGATATGAGTGAATATATGGAAAAACATGCACTTTCACGTCTAGTGGGAGCACCTCCGGGATATGTCGGTTTTGAACAGGGCGGACTTTTAACCGAAGCTGCAAGAAAACACCCATATATGGTCCTGCTTCTTGATGAGATCGAAAAAGCGCATCCCGATCTTATAAACATCCTGCTTCAGGTGATGGACAGTGCGACGCTGACAGATAACAACGGATACAAAGCGAACTTTAAAAACGTGATCCTTATCATGACCTCAAACGTAGGTGCGACAGAACGTAATGTCATGGGCTTTAATGCCGACAGTTCACTTTCACGCGGAGAAGCTCTGAAGTCGTTCTTTACGCCTGAGTTTAGGAATCGTCTTGATGCCGTCGTCGAGTTTAAATCTCTGAAAATAGAGATCGTCGAACGTATTGTCAGAAAATTCGTGAACAATATAAACAAAGAACTCGGCAAGAAAAAGATATCTTTACAAGTAAGCGATAAAGCAGTCGGATATATAGCAGAGATGGGCTACGATAAAGAGATGGGCGCAAGACCGTTAGTCCGCTTTATCCAAGAAAACGTGAAAAATCCGCTGACAGATGAGATGCTTTTTGGAAAACTCAAAAGCGGCGGAAAAGTCTATATCGATTTTGACAAAAAGCTGACGTTCGACTTTCAAGAGAAATAGAGATTGTATATTCCAAAACTCACATACCAGCTTGTGTTTCCAGACCCTCGTGATGCAAGCGAAGAGGGGATCGTCGCCTACGGCGGTGATCTAAGCCCCTCTCGTCTTATCAGGGCGTATCAAAACGGTATCTTCCCTTGGTATGCCAAGGGCGATCCGATCCTTTGGTGGTCGCCGGACCCGCGTCTTATCCTTGAGCTTTCCGATTTTAAACTGCGCCGCTCTTTGAAAAAAAGGATGAAACATTTTACCTATAAGTTTGACAGCGCCTTTTTAGAAGTGATAACGGAGTGTTCCAAAGCACCGCGTGAGGGACAAGACGGGACATGGATACAGCCTGAGATCATAGAAGCCTACAATGTGCTTCACGGAATGGGAAAGGCTCACAGCGTGGAAGCTTATCTTGACGGTGAACTTGTAGGTGGAGCTTACGGAGTAGTAGTAGGCAGAGTGTTCTGCGGGGAGAGTATGTTCGCGAAGGTAAACGATGCTTCAAAAGCGGCTTTTGCCGTACTGGTAGAACACCTCAAAAAATGGGGCTACAGCTTTATTGACTGTCAGGTTCCAACCGAACATCTTATAAGTCTCGGAGCGAAAGAGGTCTCACGCGATTACTTTCTAATGCGGTTAAAAGATGTTGTATATGATGAGATTCAACACAGTTGGATAATGGATTCATAATACTTTTCCCTATAAGTTTTACTTAAGCAAAACATCTTTATACTTGTGGTGAATTAAAAAAAAGGAAGTCAAAATGAAAAAGATTTTAGTAAGCGCGGTAGCAGTGTTAGCATTAGCAACGGCAGGTGTTGCATCGGTAAATGACCAAACTGGTTGTGGTCTTGGTGCGGTAATCATTAAAGACGATTCATCAGCTGTATTGCTTGCTCTTCAAGCAACAACAAACGGTACTTCAGCGAACCAGACTTTTGGTATCACTTCAGGGACTTTAGGTTGTAAAAAGACTAAACTTGTTATGAATGAAAGAGCAGAAGAGTTCGTTGCATCTAACATGGACCAACTTGCTAGCGAAATCGCTCAAGGTCACGGTGAGTCTGTTGACACATTGGCAGAACTTTTAAATGTTCAAGATAAAGAAGGTTTTGCTTCATCTTTACAAGCAAACTACAACAATATCTATGCATCTCAAAATGCAAAAATGTCAGACGTACTTGACAACATCTCAACTACTGCTATCTAATGCAGTCTTTTGCTAAGCGAATTTTTCGCTTAGTACCCTTTTTATAATCTTCATTTAGGATTTTCCATCAAATATTTTCGTACTCTTTTTTTCTTATCCATACTTATATCATTTTTAAATGCCGATGTTGAACAATATCATAAAAAAGCGGATGAACTTCATCTTGCAGATGAGAGGTACTGGCATCTTCTTCTTCACTTTACAGGTCATGAAAGCGAGATAGACGATGAGAAGTTCTTTTTCGCAAAAGACGGTAAACAGAGTCCAAAAGATGAACTTCATGCGACTATAGACGCTTTTTACAATGAAACGACGTTTGATGATAACTCCAGTGCATGTAGATTTCCGGCTCGCTTGGAGTGGCTAAAAGAGAAACTCGATCTAAAAGACCTGCCGGATGTTACATGTAAGAGATACGACGAGATAGTAAGAAGACTTGATCCCAAATCTGTTACTTTGGTCTTTCCTGCAGCGCATATCAACTCGCCTGCATCGATGTTCGGTCATACATTTTTACGTATAAACTCATCATATAACTCAAAACTTCTTTCTTATGCGATCAATTACGCGGCTGCAGCGGACAGCACAAAAGAAAACGGAGTGGTATTTGCCATTAAAGGGCTTATCGGCGGCTATTACGGCAAGTATTCTATGCTTCCTTATTATGATAAATTAAAAGAGTACCGCGACACGGAAGCCCGCGATATCTGGGAATATGATCTTGATCTGACTCCCCAAGAGACGATGAGAATGGTCAGGCATATCTGGGAACTTAACGACACCTCTTCATTTTACTACTTTTTTACGGAGAACTGCTCATACAATATGCTTTGGCTTATAGAAGCAGCGCGCCCGTCCTTACATCTAAGAGAGAACTTCACGTATCAGGTGATCCCGCTTGAGACGGTACATGTAGTCGAAGACCAGCATATAGTAAAGTCAAAAAACTACAGACCTTCAAAAAGAAGCGTACTTTTAGCATATGAGGACACATTAAACCAATACTCAAAAGACAAAGTCTTAGAGCTTACAGATGAAAAGATAGAGATCAAAGATATCGTTGACGACAGCAATCTGACATTACAGGAAAAACAGTATATTTTAGAGGCATCGACAAATATCTTAGAATATAAACTGATACAGAACAAGATAAAAAAAGATGACTATCTGAAGCGTTTTCATCAGATCTCAAGTGCCCGTGCATCTTTGGGAAAAGGAAAACCGCTGGAAGTGATCCCTCCGCATAACCCCGATCAGGGAAACAGAGCTTTGCGAACATCTGCAGCACATGGCTGGAGAGATGGCAGACCTATAGAATATCTCGGGATCCGTCCTGCTTATCATGACCTAAGAGACAGCAGTGTAGGGTTTTTAAGAGGTACGCAGATAGAGTTCTTGGATTTTGAACTAAACTACTATGACAGTAAAGTCGAGTTAGAAAAGGGGACGATACTTTCTATAGAATCGATCGCGCAAAGAAGCACCTTCTTTAAAAACTTTTCATGGCGCATGAAAACGGGCTTTGACAGAGACTTTATGAACAGCGATCCTAACTATATCTTGACAGTCGGTGCGGGTTTGAGCTTTGGAAATAAATATGGGTATGCGTACCTTTTAGCCGATCCGTTTACATATATTAAGAGTGACATGTCCGGAGGTATCGGCACATCATTAGGTCTTGTCTTGGATAGTTCATATGATTTCAATACAAATCTGGAAGTGACTCATAGGTGGTACTTTGACCAAAAGAACCAATGGCTTGCGACGTTTAGCGAGAATTACAGAATCTCAAAAGCATTTTCTCTGCAGCTGTCTTACCAGTATAAAGACAGAGACAGCAGTTCTGAAGATACCTATAAGGCTTCGCTAAATTACTTCTTTTAAAAAAAATGATATAATGATTATATAAATTTTTGATAGGTGTGTTTGTATGTATATAAAAGATTTGAAGTTTTCTTTATGGGCTGATTTTATTGAGCGCGATTACTTGGATAAGGAGTTTAAACAGCTTATAGAAGAGGGCATCATAAACGGTGCGACAAGCAACCCTGCTATTTTTAAAAATGCTATTCTTTCCTCTCCTGCTTATAAAGAGCAGCTCTCCTCATTAAGCGGTCTCTCTGCAAAAGAGAAATATGAAGCTCTTGCTATTTTCGATATTCAAAAAGCGGCTGACATACTCAAACCGCTTCACGATGCAGGCAATGACGGCTATGTAAGTATAGAGGTCGATCCCTTTTTATGTGACGATGCGCAGGCTACGATAACAGAAGGCAAGCGTCTTCATAAGACTATCGGCAGAGACAATATCATGATAAAAGTACCGGGGACAGAAGCTGGTTATGTCGCGATGGAAGAGCTTACCGCATCTGGTATACCGGTAAACGCGACGCTTATATTTTCTAAAGAGCAGGCGGTATCATGTGCAAAGGCTTTTGCAAGAGCTCAAGAAAAGTCCGGCAAAGCGGTCGATACGGTCATCAGTGTTTTTGTCAGCAGGATAGACAGAGCCCTAGATGATACTTTAGCTGCAAAAGGGATGCGTACGTCCCTTGCCGGAGTATATAACGCTGCAGATATCTATAACAGCGTCGAAGCTTTACATGTAAGCAGATGCAGGACGCTTTTTGCAAGTACGGGAGTAAAGGGTGATAACCTTAGAGCATCATACTATGTAGATGAACTGTTGGCATATAACAGTGTCAATACGGCGCCGATAGATACGATAAAAGCATATGTGCAAGGCGGCGATAAAACGGCAAAACTTCCTATACCGCAGGAGAAAATAGACGCTCTATTTCAAGAATTAAAAGAAGCAGGGATAGACTTTGACGAGGTGGTCCGTATTCAGATCGAAGATGGACTAGAAGCATTTAAAGTAGCATTCAAAGAGATATTGGAGAACCTATGAACCAACCAAAACCAGATCCAAATATAGACGTATCAAAACTGTCGTTTGAAACACTCAAAAAGATAAGAGCTTATCTAAAACGTATGATCGAGGCGGGCGGGAGTGACTTGCACGTCAAAGCAAATTCAGTCGTGCGTGCCCGTATAAACGGTGAGATCATCCCTCTTTCCGGTGAGATATTCTCGCATGAGGATTCGATAACTTTTGCAAAAGAGCTTTTAAGAGGCAGGTTCGGTGAATTTGTCGAGAAAAAAGAGCTTGACCTTGTCTATCCGTTTGATGAAAGAAACAGATTCCGTGTCAATATTTTCTTTCAGATGGAAGGGGTGTCTGCAGTATTTCGTATTATTCCTGTTAAGATCTTGACGATCGATGAGCTTTTACTTCCTAATGTCGTTCATCAGTTTACACATATGGAACGTGGCCTTGTCCTTGTCACCGGAGTAACTGGTAGTGGTAAGTCAACAACGCTGGCAGCACTTATAAATGAGATAAACTGGTCAAAACGCAGACATATCATCACTATTGAAGATCCTATCGAATTCGTTCATAAAGATAGAAAGTGTATCGTCAACCAAAGAAGTGTCGGGCAGGATACCAAATCTTTTGCAAATGCGCTTCGTGCAGCACTCCGTGAGGATCCGGATATCATACTTGTCGGGGAGATGAGGGATAGGGAAACGATCGAGATCGCACTGCATGCAGCAGATACCGGTCACTTAGTTTTCTCTACTCTGCACACACTTGATGCAAAAGAAACGGTCAACCGTATTATCTCTACTTTCCCGACAGAGGAGCAAAACAGGATACGTCTAACGTTGGGAAGTGTATTAAAAGGTGTTATTTCACAACGTCTTATCCCTACTGTCGATAACAAACGTATAGCGGCTCTAGAGGTCTTGGTACGTACTCCGAGGATAGAACAGCTTATCAAAGAGAACCGTGATGATGAGATCGTCGATACGATGTACGAAGGAAAAGATATCTACGGTTCTCAAACATTTGACCAAGCCATATTGGATCTGTACTTATCAGGAAAGATAACTCAGGAAAAAGCGTTCGAATATGCAACATCTCCGTCTGACTTGAAACTCAAAATGGAAGGTCTTGACGATAGGCTTATTGTCGCATCATCTTCTTCTGATGAAGAGCATAATGGTAAAAAAGAGTATAGAGAAGATGAAATTTTTGAATTAAAAGAGTAGATTTACATTTTTTTTGATATAATTACGCCCATTTTTAAAATTAAGGATTTAGTATGTTAGAAGGCATAATTAGAGAGAGTATCGGTAAACGTGGTACTAAAGCGTTGCGTCGTGATGGATATCTAATTGCAAACATTTACGGAAAAGGTATTGAAAATATCAATGCTGCATTTAAATCAAATGAGTATATCCGTACTGTTCGCAACAAAGAAACTATCGCATTCCCAGTAAAAGTTGGTGGAAATGAGATGAATGTTGTTGTTCAATCATACGAATCTCACCCTGTAACAGGTGAACTGTTACACGTTGATCTAATGGTAGCTCAACCAGGTGTTAAAGCTCACTACTTTATCCCCGTTGAAACAGCTGGTATTGCATTCGGTCTTAAAAACAAAGGTATGGTAAACATCTCTAAAAGACGTTTACGTGTTAAAGCTACTGTTGAAGATCTTCCAAGAGCAATCGTTGTTGACGTTACTAAAATGGACGTTGGCGATTCAAAAATGATCCGTGACTTAGAAAAAATCGAAAACGTTACATTCACAGATTCTGATCGTGTGGCTGTAGTCAGCGTTATCAAAGCTAAATAATAATGCTTATAGTCGGACTTGGAAACCCAGGTTCGACGTATGCACAGACGCGTCATAACATCGGTTTTATGGTGATTGACGAGTTAGTACGAAGAACTTCCGCAACCTCTATATCAAAAGCCTCGTTCGAGGGTGAACTTTTTAAATTCAAAGAACATTATCTTCTTAAACCCATGACTTTTATGAACCTTTCCGGTCGCTCGGTGTTAGCCGTTAAAAACTTTTATAAAATTGATGAAGTTTTAGTCATACATGATGATCTGGACCTGCCTTTTGGTGCATTGAGATTTAAAAGAGGCGGCGGTCACGGCGGTCATAACGGGCTCAAATCGATCGATGCAGCGATATCTAAAGAGTATATCAGAGTCAGGATGGGGATATCAAAACCGCAGCATAAAGGCGAAGTGGCGAACTATGTATTGTCCGTGTTTAATGAGGCTGAAAAAGAGCATTTAGACAACTGGATAAAAACGGCAGCCGATGCTATTATGAAATTAGAAACAATGAGTTTAGATGATGTCTCTTCACAGTACTCTATTAAACAAATTTAGATAGAATTACATCATGCTGGCATTTAAATATATATCTTTTCATTACTTAAAATATTTTTTGATCATTATGATCGCACTTGTCATGTTTATGGTTGGCTTTGACTATCTGCAAAATGTGAACGATCTTCCCAAATCTGCCAACTTATTGCTTATTTATTTAGTTTACAGAATCTTTTTTGCCATAGATATGCTTCTTCCTTTAGCACTTGTCTTTGCCATGATAACGACAAAAATTTATCTGATAAGATCGAATGCACTTGTCTCTTTTTTCTCTCTGGGATACTCCCGTACAGATGTCTTAAAACCTTTTATATTCGTATCCACTTCTATTATTTTTCTTTTTATAGCCGCGCATGCAACGAACTTTGCAAGGGCCGATGAATTTGCAAATAACATCAGAAAAACAGAGCAGTATCTCAATCCGACAAGAAATCTTTTTTTCACGTATGAAGACAAATATATCTATTTTTCAAAACTCTCTCCACTGCAGAAAAAAGCGACCGATGTCAGAGTTTTTACGGTAAAAAACGGTGCATTAAGTGAAGTTATTACTTCAAAAGAAGCTGTATATGTCGGTGGAGACTGGCATCTTAAAAATGCTCATATTATCGAAAAACCCAGTGTCGTAGGATTGAAAAACAGCGGGATCAAAATATCCGATAAAGAAGACTTGGCGATGCTGCATGAGTTTAAACCGAAGATACTGGATCAGGTCTATGAGGGTAAAGTAAATTTTACTATCGGTGATGCACTCGATGCGCTTTATCTGCTTCAAAATCAAAATATAAACACGTCACAGATAAAAAGTGCTTTGTATAAGATCTTTGTGTACCCGTTTTTTGTTCCTGCTCTTATAACCATTATATTTTTCTTTGTCCCGCCGAGCAGCAGGTTCTTAAATGTCTCGTTTTTCAGTTTTGTCGCAATACTCTCTACTCTAGTCGTCTGGGCAGTACTTTTTATGATGATAGAATATGCAAATAATAAAACAGTTTCCAGTGAGATCGGCATAATCCTTCCGGTCGTAGTACTGATTTTTGCTTCAATAATACAGTACAAACGTTTCAATATCCGCTAATCTATACAATTATTCCATTCCTCTATTAGATATCTCCTTAAGCAAATTTTGGATAAAATCAAAAAAAAATTAGGATTATTTGTGATAAATTTTCAAGAATTAGCTGATAAATATAAAACACCGCTTTATGTATATGATTTTGACTATATGACAGAACAGTACAACTCTTTGAAAGAGGCATTTAGAGGTAGAAAATCGATTTTAGCTTATGCAGTAAAAGCAAATTCAAATCTTAGTGTCGTTAAACATTTCGCATCTCTTGGAAGCGGTGCGGACTGTGTTTCTATCGGTGAGGTGAGACGTGCGTTGATGGCTGGAATCGCCCCTTACAAGATACTTTTCAGCGGTGTAGGAAAGAGTGACGATGAGATCCGTGAAGCGATAGAAAACGATATCTTATATATCAATGCAGAGAGTATTGCAGAGCTTGAACGTATAGATATTATCGCCCGCGAGCTTGACAAAGTATGCCGTATCAGTGTGAGAGTAAATCCGAATATCGACCCTAAGACGCATCCGTATATCTCGACAGGTCTTAGTGCAAACAAGTTCGGTGTCGATATAGACAGTGCAAAACGTATGTATATCTTTGCAAAAAATTCTGCAAATCTAGACCCTGTAGGTATCCATTTTCATATCGGAAGCCAGCTGACAGAACTTGACCCGATCCGTGAATCATCAGAGATAGTCGCTGACCTTGTGCGTTCTTTAAAAGTGATCGATATAGAACTGAAATTCTTTGATATCGGCGGCGGTATCGGTATAAAATACGATGATGAAAAGACGATAACTCCATACGATTATGCACAGGCAATCCTTTCGACTTTGACAGGTCTTGACCTGACTGTCGTTTGTGAACCTGGTAGATTTTTAACGGCGAATGCGGGATATTTCCTGACGAAAGTACTTTATGAGAAAACAAATAAAGACAAACGTTTCGTGATAGTCGACGGTGCGATGAACGACCTTATCCGCCCGAGTCTTTACAGCGCGTATCATAAGATCGAAGCATTAAAACAAAGCGATGAAAAGAGCAAAGCGGACATTGTCGGTCCTGTCTGTGAAAGCGGTGACTTTTTGGCAAAAGACTATGATCTGCCGGCACTTTCACATAACGACCTGCTGGTAGTACACAGTGCGGGAGCATACGGTTTTGGAATGGGAAGTAACTACAATACACGCGGACGTAGTGCGGAAGTCGCACTGGAAAAAGGTGTAGATAGAATTATTCGCAGACGTGAGACTTTTGAAGATATAATAGCTCTAGAAAAAGATTATTTAAAAGAAGATAATTAATCAAGATGAACGATATCAATAAACAAAAAACCTACTTTATAGATGTTCAAGGCACTCTCATCGATGATGCTGACAGACTGCCTATTCGTGGGAGTGTAGAGTTTATAGATAGTCTAAACGAGCAAAAGATCCCATATATGGTGATCACAAACAATACTAAGCATTCTAGTGAAGAGTTTTTAAACTACCTGAACTCCATAGGTCTAAATATCAAAAAAGACCACTATCTTGATCCTTTGATGCTTTTAGAAAGTAAGATCGCTAAAGATGAAGGTCTTGCGGCATATGGGACAAAAGAGTTTCTAAACGTAGTCGTTTCAATGGGTTATACATTGGATTATGAAAATCCTAAGACGGTCTTGGTATCGATCAAAAACGATTATAACTCTGAAGAGTACGCCCAGATCATAGACTTTTTACTAAGCGGTGCGAAGCTTGTAGGTATGCATGAGACGACGATCTATGCAAAGAATTCAAAAAGATATCCGGGTGTGGGTGCGATACTGAAGATGCTCTCTTTTGCCACTTCAGTCTCTTATGAAGTCGTCGGAAAGCCGAGTGACAACTTTTATAAAGAAGCGTTAAGCCGAGTAAAACAACAGGATGAAACGATCGAGTTTGGTGATATCACGATCATAAGTGATGATGTAAAAGGCGACTTGACGGGGGCTGCGATTTTCGGGATGAAGACAGTCTTTGTTTTAAGCGGAAAATATAGAAAAGCCGAAGAGATCATCCCACTGTTAAAAGAGGATGAAAAACCGGATTTTATATTTAACGATATGCAAGAAGTGATGGAGAGATTATGAAGACTTTAGATGAATGCAGAGTACATATAGACAAGATAGATAATGAGATATTAGAGCTTTTAAACAAGCGTATGAAGGTCGTCGAACGTGTCGGAGAGATAAAAAACGAGACCGGTGGAGCGATATACAGACCTGAACGTGAAAAAGCTATTATCAAACGTTTGAGTGCAAAAAATAAAGAGGATAACGGTCTTTTAAACGATTCTGCTATTGAAGCCATATACCTTGAGATCTTTGCTGTAGCGCGTAACTTGGAGCTGCCTGAACGTATCGCATATCTTGGACCTGAAGGAAGTTTTACCCATCAAGCCGCAGAAAGCCGTTTTGGGGCGATGAGCAGCTACCTGTCTCTAAGTTCTATTCAATCTGTATTCAAAACTATCGAAGCCGGACGTGCGAAATTCGGTGTAGTTCCTGTAGAAAATTCTCGTGACGGTGTTGTAGGCGAGACATTGGATCTTCTTGCAAAATCACCTATCAAGATAGTCTCGGAACTTTATATGCCGATCCATATGGCGTTTGCATCAAAAGCAAGAGAATTAAAAGATATCAAGCGTATCTATTCAAAAGATAAAGGTTTCGGACAGTGCAGGGAGTTCTTGCAGGAGCATGAGCTTATAAACATAGAACAGATCCCTGTCGAATCGACGGCAAAAGCGGCAATACTCGCAGCGGCAGATCCGGAAGCTGCGGCAATATGCAGTCATATAGCAGCGAAACTGTATGGTGTACCGACGATGTTTGAAAACGTCGAAGACACGGTAGATAATACGACTAGATTCGTAATACTCAGCGATTTCAAAAACGGTATCAGCAAAGATGACAAGACATCGATTTTGGTAAAATTGAAAGATCCGTTGAAAGCAGGTTCACTTGTGAACTTTCTTCAAGATTTTAATAATGAAAAAATAAACCTTTCTAAGATAGAATCACGCCCGTCAAAAGAGAAAAACAAGATGGGCTACTGGTTCTTTATCGACTTCTTCGGTCACATAGATGATGAAGCGGTCCAAAGAGTTGTCAATAAACATGCCAAAGAGGTTACTTGGCTTGGCAGTTATGTAAAGGAAAAATATGGAATTTAATAAACATTTAGCAAATATCAAGACTTACGAAGCGGGAAAACCAATAGAGCTGGTAGTAAGAGAGTTTGGGATCGATCCAAAAGATATTATAAAATTAGCAAGTAACGAAAATCCTTTCGGATGTTCTGTTAAGGTGCAAGATGCGGTATCGGCTATCGTAAAAAACATGGCTTTATATCCTGATGATTCGATGCTGAAATTGAAAAATGGACTGGCAAAAAAATACGGCGTAGATATCAAAAATCTTATTATCGGTTCTGGAAGCGATCAGGTCATCGAGTTCATAGTCCATGCAAAACTTGATGAAAAATCGACTGTCCTTATGAACAGCGTGACATTCGCTATGTATGAGATCTATGCAAAACAAGTGGGTGCGAAGATCGTAAGAACATCTTCAGAGGAACATAATTTAGATGAGTTTTATGCAATGTATCAAGCGCATAAGCCGTCGGTAATATTTCTATGTACACCAAATAATCCGACAGGTGATGCGATCGATGCAAAATCTTTACTTGAGTTTATAGCGAAGATCGATGAGAACACTTTAGTCGTCATAGACGGTGCATATATGGAGTATGCGATCGCAAAAGATGCGTCTAAAAAGATCACTCCAAAAGAGATAGTAGACGGATTTAACAATGTCATCTATCTTGGAACATTCTCTAAAGCTTACGGTCTTGGCGGAATGCGTGTAGGATACGGTATAGCATCGGCTTCTATCATCGAACCGTTGTATAAACTTCGTCCTCCGTTTAATATAACAACGCTTTCTCTTGAAGCCGCGAGCGTCGCACTTGAGGATGAAAAATTTGTACAAGACAGCATAGAAAACAACTTTACAGAGATGAAAAGATATGAGGAGTTCGCTGCTTCAAATTCTTTAAAAATAATAGAAAGTTATACCAACTTTGTTACATTGTGTTTAAATGATGGTCAAAATTCATCACAATTAGCTGATTCTCTGCTTAAAAAGGGTATGATTGTAAGAGATTTAAGCGGTTATGGTCTGAATGCTGTGAGGGTGACCGTAGGGACACCTTTTCAAAACGATAGATTCTTTGAACTGACTCCACAATTTTTATAACGGGTATATATGGATTTTAAGGTACTTTTTTCACAACTGGTTGTACTTTATTCGAAGCTAAGTAAGGCTCAGCGCATTATTATCGGCGGTGCTGTCGTCGGTATTGTCTCATTTTTAGTCTTTTTGGTCGTGTTTACGTCAAAAGGCGAGATAAAAAATGATTACGAGGTCCTGTTTGAAAAGCTTAGCAGTGAAGATGCTTCTAAAGTAGTCCAACAGCTTGATAAAGAGAATGTACCCTATTCATTAGGTGAAAATAACACGATAAAAGTCCCGAAAGACATAGTCTATAAAGAACGTATATCCATAGCATCTATGGGTATCCCGGCAAATAAAAATGTCGGTTTTGAACTTTTTGATTCTCAGGAATTCGGTGCTACGAGTTTCGATCAGAACGTGAAGTATTTAAGAGCGTTAGAGGGTGAGCTTTCACGTACCATCTCGGCACTGGATCCTGTTGAAGGTGCCAGTGTCTCGCTTGCACTTCCTAAAGAAACTCTGTTTGTTTCAAAGCAGACCGAACCTACAGCTTCCATCATGGTAAAACTCAAAGATGGAAGAACACTGACTCCAAAGCAGATAAGAGGTGTTAAGAACCTTGTCGCATCCGCAGTACCAAAACTTACAATAGAAAATGTCGCTCTAATCAACAGTAACGGTGAAGTACTTGGTGATAATGACGACATGGCGCAGCTTGGCGAACTTTCGGTCGTAGAGCAGAAATACAAGTCTAAAGAGGAGAAAAAAAGCGAGCAGAAGATCGTCGATGTTTTAGCTCCTTTCTTAGGCGGGAGTGATCATGTCGTCGCAAAAGTGACTATCGAGTATGATTTCTCGCAAAAAAGCTCTACCTCTGAAAAATATGACCCCGAAAATGTAGTAAGAAGCGAGCAGACTTTAGAAGAGAAGCGTGAAGGTTCGACTCCGGCAGACGTCGGTGGAGTCCCAGGAACGGTAAGTAATATCGGTCCTGTTCAAGGACTAAAGAACAATACGACTACAGATAAATATCAAAAAAACACCGGTACAACCAATTACGAGATATCAAAGACCGTTTCAACACAAAAAGATCAGTTCGCGCGTATCAAACGCATCACGGCGGCAGTCGTTGTTGACGGTAAATATCAGCATAAAGTAGATAAAGACGGTAATCCGACGGATGAGATGGAATATATTGCACTTGATCAATCACAGCTTGATGCGATCGCTTCACTGGTATCGCAGTCTATCGGGATAAATCAGGACAGAGGCGATCAGGTATCTATTAAGAACTTTCAGTTTAAAAGCTATGCTGATACAGCAGCTGCAGGAAGTGAAGGTATTAATAAGTTCCTTACATTTACCGATACGTATATTACACCGTTTGCTTCAGTGTTTAAATATGCTTTTGTTCTTATCTTACTATTCATACTGTACAAAAAAGTCATCTCTCCGTTTGCAGAGAGAATGCTGGAAGTAACACGTGAAGATGAAGATGTCGAGAGACCTGTTCTAGCTATTGAAGATGACGAAGACGATGATCTGGTCGAGAGAGTCCAAGAGATGCGTAAGAAAGTTGAAGATCAGCTTGGTGTCGGTCAAAACTTTAACGAAGATGAACTTAAGTATGACGTCTTATTAGAGAAGATCAAAACAATAGCGGAAGATCATCCGGATGATCTAGCGGCATTGATCCAAAGTCTGCTGAGTGAAGAATCTGTCGCTACGGCGCCATCATACGCAAAAATATTGGAGGGATTATAAGATGAATCTTTCTTCAACACAGCAAGCTCAATTTGAAGAGATGTCGATGTCCGAAAAGATTGCAATACTTTTATTGCAGCTTGGAGAAGATATCACAGCCAACATATTTGCAAATCTATCTGTCGAATCTATTACGGAGATCTCAAAGTTCATTGCGACAAACAGATCTATCGATAAAGCAGTTGCAACCGCAATACTAGAAGAGTTCCATGCGATACTCCAGTCTAGCCAGTATCTTACTTCCGGAGGTCTTGAGTATGCGAGAGAACTTTTATATCGTACTTTAGGACCGGAAGAAGCTAAAAAAGTATTGGATAAACTCTCAAAAAGTATGCAGAACTCTCAAAACTTTGCATACCTTTCTAAGATCAAACCGCAACAGCTTTCAGACTTTATTATCAACGAACATCCGCAAACAATTGCACTTATTTTGGCGCATATGGATGCTTCGGCTGCGGCTGACGTATTAGGCTATTTTTCTGATGACCTTCGTGCTGAAGTTGCGATGAGAATGGCAAAACTGGGCGATATTTCGCCTTCTGTCATCAAGCGTGTCAGTGCGGTGCTAGAGTCTAAACTAGAATCTCTTGCGAGCTACAAAGTGGAAGTCGGTGGACCTCGCGCTGTTGCAGACGTATTTAACCGTCTGGGTGCAAAAGCTTCTAAAGCTACTCTAAGCTCGATCGAGCAGATCGATGAAGAGCTTGCGTCAGCTATTAAAGAGATGATGTTTACTTTTGAAGATATCGCTAAACTTGATAATAATGCAATAAGAGAAGTTCTAAAAGCTTCGGATAAACAAGATCTGATGCTGGCACTAAAAAGTGCGGCTGAAGACCTTAAAGAGAAGTTCTTTGCAAATATGTCACAACGTGCACGTGATACTTTTGAGGAAGAGATGCAGTTTATGGGTGCAGTTAAGATGAAAGATGTCGAGACTGCGCAGCGTAAAATAGTTGAAGTCGTTACACAGCTTTCAGAGCAGGGTCTCCTTCAACTAGGTGAATCAGAAGAGATGATAGAGTAATGGACACATTAATCACGACAGATCATTTAGCAAATCATAATATCGATAAGTATAAGTTCAAAGTATTTTCTCATTCAGACAAAGAATTGGCGGAAAAAGAGTTTTCAGAGGGCCAGGATACAGTCGTAAGACAAGAGGTCTTTAGAAGTCTTGACGAGTTGAAATCTTCTGATGAAGATGAAGAAACATCTCATAGCGGCAACAGAGATGAACTTGTCGAATCACTGCTGAAAAAAACTGATGAGATGTCATCAAACTTTATCAAACTTCAGATGAAATTGGAAGACTCCGAAGAGGAGTGTGCCAAAAAGCTTGAAGATGCTAAAAAAGAGGCTTATGAAAAGGGTCTAAATGATGCAAAAGAGCAGTTTAATACAAAACTTGATAATGATAAAGTAACAGCGATCAACCAGTTTTCAGAGTCTGTGAAAAAACTTGAAGAGAGTGCCAATGAGTACAAAACGGTCCTTGAAGGAATAAAAAAAGAGCTTTTAGAAGCTGCTTTGGATATCGCCAGAGAGGTCATCGAGGTCGAACTTAGTTCTAACTCATCGAAAGTGGCGGTCACTCTTGCACACGAACTGATAAAAGATCTGCAGACGGCAAGTAAGATAAAACTTAAAGTTAACCCAAATGATCACGGTGCAGTTTCAGAAAAAGTCGGTTCTTTAGAAAATATCGAGATAATTTCAGACAGGGCGGTAAGCCCTGGCGGCGTCATCGCAATTAGTGATGCCGGAAATATAGATGCACAGATATTAAATCGTTATGAACGTGTGAAACAAGCGGCATTACAAGAAGATTAGGAAGTTATGAAAATAGACATAAAATCGTACAATATTGAACAATTAAATAATTTATGTAAAGATATCAGAGAGAGAATTTTAGAAGTCGTAAGCAAAAACGGGGGACACTTAAGTTCGACACTTGGTGCGACCGAGCTGATAGTGGCTATGCACAAGGTTTTCGATTCATCAAAAGATCCTTTTATATTCGATGTATCACATCAGGCATATGCGCATAAACTTCTTACCGGACGCTGGAATGAATTTGATACATTAAGAGAGTTTAATGGTATCAGCGGCTATACAAAACCGAGTGAAAGCAGTGATGATTATTTTGTTGCCGGACACAGTTCTACATCGATATCATTAGGTATCGGTGCGGCAAAAGCGATCGCACTTAAAGGCGAACAAGAGACACGAGTCCCCGTCATTATGATAGGTGACGGTTCGATGACTGCCGGGATGGTATATGAAGCGTTAAACGAACTGGGTGAGAGAAAATACCCGATGATCATCATCTTAAACGATAATGAGATGAGTATAGCTGCTCCTATCGGTGCAGTAAGCCGTATGCTGAGTTCTGCAATGGCTTCTCCGTTTTACCAAAAGTTTAAAAAAAGAACTGAAAACTTTGTAGATAATTTCGGTGACGGTGCGAGATACATAGCAAAAAGACTTGAAGAATCTTTAAAACTTATAACACCCGGGATCATGTTTGAAGAGATGGGAATAGACTATATCGGTCCTGTCGACGGACATGATATTAAATCTCTTATAGATATTTTAGAACGTGCAAAGAGCATGAAAAAACCGGTTATCATCCATGCCCAGACATTAAAAGGCAAAGGCTATGAGATCGCCGAAGGCAAGCATGAAAAATGGCACGGCGTAGGTCCTTTTAATATTGAAAGCGGTGACAGTTACAAAAAATCACCTGCAAAATCTGCTACTCAGATATACACAGAAGCACTCTTACATGTAGCCGCTCATAACGAGAAGATAGTCGGCGTCACGGCAGCTATGCCGAGTGGAACAGGGCTGAGTGAACTTATGGAAAAATATCCTGAACGTTTTTGGGATGTAGCTATTGCAGAACAGCATGCCGTGACTTCGATGGCCGCGATGGCAAAAGAGGGATTTAAACCGTTTTGTACTATCTATTCGACTTTTTTACAGCGCGGGTACGATCAGGTAATACACGATGTCTGTCTGATGGATCTGCCTGTTGTTTTTGCACTTGACCGTGCAGGAATAGTCGGTGAAGACGGTGAGACACATCAAGGGGTCTTTGATATCAGCTTTTTAAGAGCGATACCGAATATGACCCTTTTAGCACCTTATAACGAGAAATCTTTTCATCAGGCGATAGGTTTTGCTTCGACGTATGAACACCCGTGCTCCGTACGTTACCCAAGAGGTTCTTTCATAGAGTCCGACCTGCCAGAATCGAAACCGTTTGAACTTGGAAGATCACAACTCTTAGTGAGCCATCAAAGCGATATCCTGTTTATCGGGTACGGAAATGGTGTAGGACGTGCATATCAGACTATGAAACTTTTAGACAAGGAAGTGTCACTGCTTGATCTAAGGTTTGTAAAACCGCTGGATGAAGAGATGCTCAGAGAGTTGGCTACAAAGCATAAAAAATGGTTTGTATTTAGCGACAGTTCAAAAGCGGGCGGAGTAGGCAGTGCCCTTTTAGAATTTTTATCGAGTAACACCTTATCGGATGTAGAACTCGTCAGTTTTGAATATGAAGACAATTTTATTAAGCATGGGAATACTGTATTGGTAGAAGAATATTTAGGTATTCGTCCTGAACAATTAGTAAAAAAAATTAATAATATATTAAGTCTGAAGAAATTTTGATATAATCTATGTTTAAATCAGGTAGACGGGGTCAGTTTTTGAGGTATTTATTTGTATTGATTCCAATAATATTGAATGCTAACAGCATAGAACAGCTTGCGGCAAAACTGAATCTTTTGGCCGGAACGAAAGCTACAACGCAGTGGGAAAGAGTTTTCTCAAGCGACAGAAGACAAGTTCAGTACGGTATCAATAATTTAAATGAGATAGAAAAGATGCGACTTAAAGAGTATCTAATCAAACATGCTGCAGATTCAGATCAGCCTATAGTTCCGGGATTATAAATGAAAAAACTACTTTTTTTAGCACTGCCGCTAATACTTTCTGCAGATAATGCAGCCTTACAAAAAAGACTCGATGAGCTTGAAGCAAAAGTAAGACTTTTAGAAAAAAATGATCAAGAGAACTCTCAAGATATAAAAGAGATGACTCCTATTTTAGAAAAAACGGAGATGAGATCGATCTTGGATAAGATAGATTTTTCACCTGAACTTGAACTTCGCGTAGATAAGTTCGATTATACTCTTGGAAAGATCGCAGGCGAAGATACCAGAATATACGGTAATCCTGATTATCAGCCTGACGGTACATATCAAAGAAGAGATGAGTTCTCAAAGCATTTCGATCCTGCAGGATATATCCGTGTACGACTCAATATGAAAGCTCAGCTTGACGATCAGGTGAGTTTTTACGGGAGGATGGTATTTGCCACCTCTTCACAATCCTATCAAAGACTTTGTATCCTCTCTCGTGATATTAAGTCTGTTTCAGCTTCAAGTGCTTTTGATATAGAGCGTGCTTATTTTGATTACAGTGCCGATAAATCTTCACCCAATGCCTTTACTTTCAGTTTCGGAGTTTTGCCTACGACAGGCGGGACACCGATGCAGTTTGCACAAAATACAAAAAGAAAATCGATGTTTCCAGCACTTGTTTTCGATATGAACACATACGGTGTGATCGCAACACAAAAGTTCAATAACAATACTTTTATCCGCGCGATCGCTGCAAAAGCTTATACGATGCGCGGACAGTTCTATCCATATCAGTGTAATCGGGAAAATATAGATAATGCGGATGTACTCGGTCTTTATGCTGATACAAAGTTTCATTTTTTCGGAAATGCACTGCTTTCTGGAGGGATCAACTATCTGTATAACTTAAAAGCGCATCCTTACCTTGGTCCAGACGTTACATCGGACAATGCAAATGTCCTTGGTAATATGATGACACTCGGACTCGGTCTGGATATAGCAGAGTTCAATGAGAAGGATATTGATCTGTTCGCACACGGAGCGATGTCTATTCCTGACGGTAACGGTAAAGTGGATGACTATCAGATAGTCAACGACGTGAACGGGACTACCGCTTCTGGAACGGTTGGTTTCTCAACGGCTGCCTATGCAAAAGGTCCGATGATCAGTTCTAACGGATATGCTTTTTATACAGGTACAAAGTACGGCATAAATGAACGTTTTGATCTTGGTCTGGAGTATAACTACGGAAGCAAGTACTGGTTCAGTGCTACTCAGGGTGCGGAAGATATATACAATAAACTCTCTACCCGCGGACATGTAGGTGAAGCATATGTGATATGGAAGTTTCATAAGAACCTTTATACAAAGGTGGGTTATCTCTATACCAAAGAGGAATATACCGGCTCAGGATGGCATTTTGGAGAGCCTGCAAGCAAAGACGGAACCCAGCAAGTGGGATATATCTCAATCAATGCTAAATACTAGGCTGAAAAGACGATGAAATTTAAAAGAAAACTTTATTTTTATCTTTCTATCGGAATGGCTTTTATGCTTATTCCGCTGTACTTGAGTATCCAAAGTATGAAATCGACTACTGAGATGATCGATTTTATAGTAAATGAACAGATACGACTCTCTGAGCTTTCATATAAACTCGATAATGATATAAAGATCAATAACTCCGATGTGCTAACAGCCATCATCCTCAATAATAAATCTACAAGAATAAATGTCCAGGAATCCTTTAAAAATGTCAAAGATGATATCAATCAAGTAGACGAGTTTTTAAAAGAGATCGATTTTAAGCATGATAAACTGGTTGAAAAGGTGGATGTCATCAGACGCAGGGTTGTCGGATATGAAGCTGTAAACCAATCAATAAACGAAGCATTAAAAAGTCAAAATACCGAAGATATAGAAGATGCACTGCTTGGATTCAGCAAGATAAACAAAAAGTTCAGTGAAGACACAAACGGCTTGTTAGAACTTGTAAAAAGTGAACTTGAAAAAGACATATACAATCTAAAGATCACTAACAGTGATATGAAACTCAGGATATTTCTTTCGTTCAGCGGTTCATTTTTGATCATTATCTTCTCTATATATAAGCTTATATCGTTAAACACGAAAGTAAAGATACAGCTAAAACGTGCCGAAGATGCAGAGAAAGAGCAGAGATATTTAAAAGGTGAACTTGCGAAATATAATGATGACTTGGAAAAAGAGATAGAGAAGAAAACAGAGGAACTGCATTCGAAGATATATACGAACTATATAAGCGGATTGCCAAATAGAAATCAGCTGCTTTTAGATATGCAGGAGCAGAACTTTTTATATATGGCGATCTTAGATATCGACAAGTTCCAGCAGTTTAACGATATTTACGGAGAAGAGTTAGGCAATACCGCTATTAGGATGAGTGCCGACTTTATAAGCAGATCTGTGCCGGCAGAAAATAATATGTTGTATCATATAACAGGGGATGAGTTTGTCATAGCTACTCAGAATAAAAAACTTTCTAAAACAGACTTTATTACGAAGATAGAGGAACTTTTAGAAGAGTATAAACATAATGAGTTTAGATATGAGGACAAAACATTTAATCTTATTATGAGTGCAGGTCTCTCCTTCTCAGGTGCTTCAAAGATGCTCGCATATGCTGATATGGCATTAAAAAATGCTAAAAAGAAAAACATCTCTTTAGGGATATTTGAAGACGACAAGAAGATAGAAGAGGAGCACATCAAGATAATAGAGTGCTACAATACTCTTCTTCGTTCTTTTGAAAACAATACTATTGTCTCATATTTTCAACCGATCTTACCGCTTAGCGATAAGTCAAAACCAAGAAAGTATGAATCACTGGTAAGGATTATAGATGACGGGAAGGTGATACCGCCGATCACTTTTATTGATGTGGCAAAGAAACACAGACTCTATCAAAAGCTTACACAGGTAGTGATAGAGAACACACTGTCCGTAATAGAGAGATATAAAGTCCCGTGTTCTATCAATATCTCGGTCGACGACATTATAAGTAAGTCTACTCTGGAGTTTTTATATAAAAAACTTGACAGTTTTGAATATAGTAACCTTATAACGATAGAGCTTTTAGAAACAGAAGATTTTCAGGACTATGAAGATGTCTTGGAATTTTGTAAGAACATACGTTCATACGGTGCGAAGATCGCGTTGGATGATTTTGGAAGCGGGTATTCTAACTTTTCGCATGCACTCAATCTTCCTATCGATTATATAAAGATAGACGCTTCTATCATATCAAATATAGACAGAGATAAAAATTCTCAGGTGATGGTCGAGACCATAGTGGATCTGGCTCGTAAGATGAACGTAGAGACGATCGCAGAGTTCGTTTCATCAGTCGAGATACTTGAGACGGTGACATCGCTTGGAGTTGATTATGCCCAAGGTTTTTATATAGGTAAACCGGAGCCGATCACATATTACATAAAATGACATAAGGGTTAGTTTTGAACAGATATTACAGTTATCCGCCTACACTTGAAGGCAGTGATAATAAACGTGAAGAGATACGCAGATACTTTCATAACAGCTATGATATGTTTGAGAGACTTTTCGATCTTTTAAAAGATGATACGGTTTTCTATAAACAATCAGAACCCTCACGCCATCCTATGATATTTTACTTCGGTCACACAGCGACCTTCTTTATAAATAAACTCATACTTTCAGGCATCATCAAAAATCGGGTCAATCCTGAGTTTGAGTCGATCTTTGCGATCGGTGTGGACGAGATGGTATGGGACGATCTGGAAAGCTCGCATTACAGATGGCCTAAAGTAGAAGAGGTCAGAGCGTACAGGGCTAAGGTCAGAGAGATTGTTGATGAACTTATATCGACACTTCCATTGTCCCTGCCTATAAAATGGGATGATCCTTTTTGGATCATCCTTATGGGGATCGAACATGAACGCATCCATATAGAGACATCTTCGGTACTGCATAGACAGATGCCTATAGAGTATATAAAAGAGGTCGAAGAGTTTGATATCTTCGAAGATGCAAAAAGCAGTTACCCGCAAAATGTGATGGTCGGTATAAGCGGCAACACACTGACTCTTGGAAAAGATTTTGATCATCATCTTTACGGATGGGATAACGAATACGGAACCCTTACATGTAAGGTCGATGATTTTAAAGTCTCAAAGTTTTTGGTAAGCAACGGCGAGTTCTTGGAGTTTGTAGAAAACGGCGGTTATGAGGATGCGACCCTTTGGGATGAAGAGGGTCTGAGATTTCTACAGATCAAAGGTGCCAAGTATCCTGCTTTTTGGATCAAAGAGGGCGATGAGTTGAAGTACAGGACGCTAAGCCGTGTCATAGAGATGCCTAAAAACTGGCCTGTCGATGTCAATGCCCTTGAAGCGCAGGCGTACTGCAGGTATATTTCAAGACGCGACGGTGTAACATACTCGCTTCCTAGCGAAGCACAGTGGTATAGACTCTATGAGTATGCTGATCTGAAAGATGTGCCGGATCTTGATGACAAAAAAGCCAATATCAATCTTTCTCATCATCTTTCAGCCTGCAGTGTGGACAGGTTTGCGTTTAAAGATATCTATGACGTCATCGGTAATGTCTGGCAGTGGACGGATACGCCGATAGACGGGTTTGAAGGGTTTAAAGTCCATCCTGCATATGATGATTTTTCCACGCCTACTTTTGACACGAAGCACAATATCATAAAAGGCGGCTCTTTTATCAGTACGGGAAATGAGATAATGAAACATTCCCGTTACGCATTCCGCCGACATTTTTACCAGCATGCAGGCTTTAGATATGTCATAAACTCGACACAAACAGAAGAGAAAGAACCTGATATCTATGAAAGTGATGAACTGGTATCTCAATACTGCGAGTTTCAATACGGTGAAGAGCATTTCGGTGTTAAAAACTTTGCGGTCACATGTGCAAAAAGAGCGGCGCTCTTAGCGGTGAACAAGACAAAAGCACTTGATCTGGGTTGTGCGACCGGACGTGCTTCGTTTGAACTAGCAGAGCATTTCGATGAGGTAGAGGGAGTCGATTTTTCAGCGAGATTCATCTCCGTTGCGACAAGACTCAAAGATGACGGCTACATTGCGTATCATGCAAAAGAGGAGGGTGATCTCTTCCGTTTAAAAAGAGTCACCATAGAGGATCTTGGATATGATCACATCAAAGAGAAAGTGATGTTCTGGCAGGGAGACGCCTGTAACCTCAAACCGAACCTTCACTCTTACGATCTGGTGATGGCGACGAATCTGATCGACAGGCTTTACAACCCAAGACTCTTTTTAGACACGATAGACACCAGACTGAACAAAGACGGTGTTCTTGTCCTGACATCGCCGTATACATGGCAGGAAAGTTCGACTGAAAAAGAGTTTTGGCTTGGCGGATACAAAGATGAAGAGGGCAATGAGATAAGAACGATCGATAATCTTAAAAAAATACTAGAAGATAGATTTGAGCTTATATACCTGGAAGATATCCCTTTTGTCATACAAGAGACGGCAAGAAAGTATCAGCACACGATCTCGCAGATGAGTGTATGGAAAAAAAGATGAAGTATGATTTTTCTACATCGGCAAAACGGGAAAACAGCAATGCAGAGAAATACACTTTAAGAGAGAAGCTTTTCGGTAAAAACGACGTGCTGCCTATGTGGGTGGCTGATATGGACATAGATACGCCGCCTTTTATAATAGAAGCTTTGAAAAAAAGACTGGAACACCCGAACTTCGGATATGAAGAGATGCCCTCATCTGTTTATCAGGCGCAGATAGAATGGATGAAAAGACATCACGGCATCACATTTGAAGAGAAAGAACTTCTTTACTCCCACTCGGTCGTTGCGAGCATCAATGCAGCCATTGAAGCCTTCAGTGAAGAGGGTGAGAAGGTCATCGTCCAAACACCCGTTTATCCGCCGTTTTTTAAAAGCGTGACACACCATAACAGAAAGGTGCTGTTCAATCCTCTTAAAAGAGATGAGAGGGGAAGATATACTTTTGATGTAGAAGACCTGATCTCAAAGATCGACAAAGAGACAAAGCTTCTGCTTCTGTGCTCGCCTCACAATCCCGTAGGTCGTGTTTGGAAAAAAGAGGAGCTTGAAAGGATCGCAGAGGTCTGTTTAGAGCATAATGTAGTCGTCTTTGCCGATGAGATACACAGCGACTTGGTCTATGCACCCAATAAGCATATTCCCTTTGCAGGCTTAAGCGATGAGGTGAGAGATATCACTGTTACGGCGTTGGGTGTCGGAAAGACATTTAATCTTGCGGGTTTCGCCATCAGTACCGTTGCGATCTCAAATGAACTTTTGCGCCAAAAGTTTAAAAAAGTGTATGATAATATACATTTTGCACAGGGGACTACGCTCGGGCATGTGGCTATGCAGAGTGCTTATACAGACGGTAATGAGTGGCTTGAAGAGTTAAAAATCCATCTGCTGAAAAATAGTACGATGTTAATGGATATTTGCAAGAAATATAATGATAAAATTTCGTATATCCAACCTGAAGGCACATATCTGGCATGGCTTGATTGTTCTAAAATGGGGTTTGGCGATAAAGAGCTGAGAGATTTTTTTATAAACAGAGCCGGACTGGGGCTTTCTCCGGGGATCTCGTTTTCAAAAGAGGGAAGCGGATTCATGCGGTTGAATTTTGCTGTATCGACACAGATCATGAAACAGGCTATGGATCAATTGGATAAGGCATTGGGAGCAATGAAATGATAGAAATAAATTGGGAAGAGTTTAAGCTGCATAAGCAGGCAAAGTTTTTAAAAGAGAATGATAAAGACAACTTTGATATCTTGATAGATTTTTTAAGAAGCTACTACAAGATAACAAGTGTGAATGAGATATTTGACACGATAAGTCAGGACGAAGTCGGTAAGCTGATGCTGCAAAAAAGAGAGCTGACGGATATTGAGCCTTTTGAGAAATATCTCTATAAAGATATAAAGTTTTAATGGATAAAAATTTAGAGAAGATCATCTCTTTTTTGGATGAACACCATACGCTCTCTCTTGCTACATGTAAGGATCACGAACCATCTTCATGCACACTCTTTTATGCTTACGATAAAGAGCAGAACAGCTTTATCGTTGCGTCTGACATAAAGACAGAACATATTCAAAATGTTTTAACAAATACAAAAGTATCAGGGACCGTGCATCTTGAAACCGACGTTGTGGGAAAGATACAAGGTGTTCAGTTTAAAGGTGAGATGCTTCCATGTAAAGATGAGAAAAAGATCTACTTGAAACGATTTCCTTACGCTTTGGCTATGAATCCTACGCTTTGGCGTATCAAGGTAGACTTTTTTAAGATGACGGATAATAAGCTTGGGTTTGGAAAGAAACTTATTTGGGAGCGGGAGTAGGTTTTAGGGTGAAAAACGAGCAATCGGCTCCGCTGCTCTGTTTGACGACTAAAGAGGGTATCATCTTAGACTTGAATCCGTAAGCTTTGCATCCATGCGGCTGCGCAGCATTCCATGTCACATAATAGTAAGCACATCTACGGCAATTAATACGTTGCATACGATCATCTTCTCTTTTTACAAAATTTTATCATATAAAAAATAATAAACCCTAGGTAATAATCTTTTTATTAATAAGTCAGTAGAATACAACAATAGTTTTTTAAAGGTTAATGATGGATAAGATATTAATGATGCTACAACTGCAACAGCAGTTAAACGACTCTACAAACGGTGAAAACTGGACGGAAGGTCTTACAAAAAACGGTAAAGAGATAAACTGGAAAAGATGTATCTATATGGAGTGTGCCGAGATGATCGACAGCTTTTCATGGAAGCACTGGAAAAACATATCACAAGAGCCTGATTGGGACAACCTGAAGATCGAAGTCGTTGACGTATGGCATTTTATTATGAGTCTTGCTATCGAAGAGTATGCAAAGAACATGCGCGGTCAACTAGAAGACCTGGCACAGCAGCTCTCAGAAGTCCCATCTTACCAAATAGTGAAAAACCCCAATGATTCGTTTGCCACGCAAAAAGAGATAATTGAAAAAGTAGAACTTTTGATGATAGACGCGCTAAATCGTAAAAGTCTGGATATCTCAAATATGGCAAACGACTTTTTTGAATTAGTCGTGATGAGCGGACTTGATATCACGACTCTGTACCGTTTATATGTCGGAAAAAATATACTTAACCAGTTCCGCCAAGATCACGGATACAAAGAGGGTACATATATAAAAAATTGGAACGGCGTGGAAGATAATGTTATAATGAAACGTATCTGGGAAGAAAACGGCGATATACAGCCCGCAGTTCTATATAAAAAGATGCAGGAAGTTTATGATAAGTTAGCATAGAGACGAATGATCTTTTTGGACTTATAGACACAACATAAATGACTAAATAGCAGATGAGCAAGTTTATCTGTTATGAGAAACAAAGATAGGTGATAGTATGGAAAATTTTTTAAAAGAGGCAAAACAATCAAGTAGAGTTC
Organism: Sulfurimonas sp. HSL3-2; assembly: GCF_039645965.1. Taxonomy (GTDB): domain Bacteria; phylum Campylobacterota; class Campylobacteria; order Campylobacterales; family Sulfurimonadaceae; genus Hydrocurvibacter; species Hydrocurvibacter mobilis. The sequence continues at coordinate 591,090 of NZ_CP147917.1, forward strand.
TGAACGAACTAAGCGGAGCAGATAAGAACAGGATTTTGCGTGAGATGGCTAATTCTCTTCGTTCAAATACGATGAATATTATCGAGGCCAATGCTCTTGATATGAAAGATGCGGATGCAAACGATCTTTCATCTGCTCTGAAAGACAGACTTTATCTTGATGAAAAACGTATCGAAGCGATGGCTGTTGCCGTTGAGGAGATAGCAGCTTTAAAAGAGCCTGTCGGGCGCATACTTGACGGATGGGTGACAGAAGACGGTCTTAAAATAGAGAAGGTCTCGATCCCTATCGGTGTTATCGGGATCATCTATGAATCACGTCCAAACGTCACAAGCGATACGGCAGCACTTTGTTTTAAAAGTTCCAATGTCTGTGTATTAAAAGGCGGGAAAGAAGCAGAAAACTCTAACGTCGCTATTGCTGAAGCATTAAGAGGGGTGTTAGAAAAGAACAACCTTCCAAAATCGATGATCTCTCTTCTGCCTGATTCTTCACGTGAAGGTGTGGCAAAACTGATCAAGATGGATAAGTATGTCGATCTTATCGTTCCTCGCGGCGGCGAAGGACTGATCCGTTATGTAAGCGATAATGCTACAGTCCCAGTCGTAAAACACGATAAAGGACAGTGCCATACTTATATCGATAAAGAGGCAGATATAGATAATGCCATCGATATAGCTATAAATGCAAAAGTACAGCGTCCGGGTGTGTGTAATGCGATGGAGACTCTTTTAGTCGACAAGGCAATAGCAAAAGATACTCTGCCAAGACTTAAAGAGGCTTTTGATGAAGCAGGGACATCACTTAAAGGATGTACTTCGACTCAAGAGATCATCACCGTGACACATGCGACAGATGAGGATTTTGATACTGAGTATCTGGCGAATATATTAAATATAAAAGTAGTCGACGGGGTAGAAGGTGCGATCGAACATATCGTAAGATTCGGTTCTGGACACTCTGAAGCTATCATCACACAAAACGTCACGACCGCAGAGAAGTTCTTAAACTCTATCGATGCAGCAGCGGTATATCTAAATGCCTCTACTAGATTCACTGACGGCGGAGCTTTCGGTTTTGGTGCCGAGGTCGGTATCAGTACAAATAAACTGCATGCCCGCGGACCGATGGGCATCGAAGGTCTAACGACATACAAATACAAGATATACGGAAGCGGTCAGATACGTTGAAAGAACAAGTGTTACATGTAAAGGATCTGACTTTCGGATACAGCAAAGATAAACAGCTTTATAATGATTTTTCTTTATCTTTACATGTAGGCGAGATAAAGGCGATCGTAGGAGAGAGCGGGGCAGGAAAGTCCACTCTTTTTGAGCTGATCCTCGGAAATCTAAAGCCTTATCATGGAGAGATCACAGCTATGCGTGTCTCACAGGTGTTTCAAGACCCCTACAGCTCTTTTCATCCAAGTTATAAGATCATTGACCAGATAAAAGATGTAGCAGATACAGAGGGGATCCAGGTATATTTAGACACGATGAACCTAGAGATGATGCAGCTGCAAAAACTTCCGCATGAGCTTTCAGGCGGACAGCTTCAGCGTGCTTCGATAGTAAGAGCACTTTTGATGAAGCCAAAACTTCTGCTTTTGGATGAGCCGACGTCGGCGCTTGATAATGTGATCCAGTTAGATGTCATGAAGATGCTTTTAACACAGCTGCCAAATATGGGGATGCTTTTGATCACTCACGAGCTTGAACTGGCTTCGTGGTGTGCAGATGAGGTCATAAAGATCAGTTAGCAGTGTGTATGAAATACTTTGCTAAGTAGAATCCCCCGCCTGCCATAAAGACTGTACCAACAGCATTAAGTCCCATATTTATAAGTGCCAGACCGATACTCCCACCCTCTAAAAGCATAAAACTCTCTATCGCAAATGTAGAGTAGGTCGTAAGCGCTCCGAGTATCCCTGTTGAAAGAAAACTCTTTACATGTAAAGAAAAAAATGTGGTGTACATAAAGTAAGCCACAAGAATGCCCATAATGAAACTTCCTATGAGGTTTACGCCAAGTGTCCCGTAAGGCAGATCGTGAGGCACTCTGTGAGAGATGACTCCGTTTAGATATGAACGCAGGACAGCTCCGATAAAGCCGCCGCTACCTATTGCCAGTATTGTTTGCCAACTCATCATCGTACACCTTTTGCATCTTAGTTCTTAGATCATTCAGCCACTCAGGATCATTTTTATCAGCTACAAACGAATCTAAAAATATCGCTTTGATCTTCTTTGGCCTGTAGTAATACTTTTTTATATTGTAGCACGATGATGTCGCGATAAAGACCACAGGCTGAACGCGTAGTGCATATTTATCAGCTACTATCTTTGCGCCGGGCTTAAACTTGAGCATCTTCCCTGCTGTCGTCCTTGTGCCTTCAGGAAAGATCGTTATTACCCTTCCTTTGTCAAGTCTGTCTTTACTTGCTTTTAGAAGTTTGACAAGTGAGCTTTTACTTTCGCGTTCTATGGGAATATCTTCAGGAAGACGAAGTGTAAGTCCGAAAAACGGTATGTCAAAAAGTTCTTTTTTTGCTACCCACGCCAGATCTCTTGGGCTTAACAGCTCCATTAAGGCGATATCGAGGTCACTTTGATGGTTGATAAGAAACATCTGAGCCTGCGGATCCTCTTTACCGACTTTTTCATAAGACCAAAACGTAAAAAGTTGTATAAATCTTGAAGCTATCTTTTGAGCTTTTGGTTTTGGAACAAGTTTAAATATCGCTATCATCAATGCCATAGCGGTAAATATTATGAAAGTGGCGTATGCCCAACTAATTCGAGCAAATATCTTCATTACTAACCCATCCGATCTTATTATTATCTAGTTTTATTTTTTTGTATCCCTTTGTAGTACCTTCTACTTCAAGATAGTTCGTTACAGGCAGCTGTTCAAAGACAGTACCGTTTTTTAATGGAAGCAGATATATATTTGACCCCTCTTTAACACAGATGATCTCCGATGGTCTTATCGAGAAGATGATATATGCCGCAGGTATCGTCAATACAATAAGATAGATATATTTTTTCTTCCAAACTATCAAGAGCAACAAAACGACAAAAACAGCAGCCGCAGCCATGATCTTTATCTGCGAGAACTGCTGGTCTTTAGGCCTAAGATCACTTTGCGTCGTGACTCTGTCATCATCTACGACAACAGGAAAAGATATCTTTTTAAATCTTTGCTCTTGAAGATTGAAATATGAGAATGTAAAGTTCTCGATATCTTTTTTGATGATCGCATAATATGTGACTTTTGGGCTCATAAAGTTATTGTCAAGCGACTCGATACCCTGTTTAGCAACGTTGTTTATATGAATATCAGCCAGATCGCTTCTTGAAGCAACAGCGGTAAAAAGGACAATATTATAGTTTTTATTGTAACTGGTGATCTTATAGTTTGTTATATTAAAAGAATCAGCAATAATATTTGAAAAATTGTCTTTAGGATTCAGTGTGATGACATTAAGTTCCTGCCCTTTAAGCGTTGTTGTCGCAGGGTATTCATTACCGTTTGCATCTGTAGCAGTTGCTATAAAGTTTGGTAAAACTGCAGTGCTTTTTTCAGCTTGAAAGTAAAAAGTATCATAAAAATATTTTCCGACTTTTGTATGGCTTGCAGTCTCATCTATGAGATTGACACCACTGCCGTTTTCAAATGTAAAAGAGATGTTTTGATAGTCTGATTTTGTAGATAGTGATTTGATTGTGATAGGAAATATTTCGCCGTTGATGACTCTTTGGGGTACAGCATCATAAGACAGATAGATGATCTTTTGGCTTACTACTGTAGTGTCTTCCGGTTCAAAGATAGTCTCATCTTCGGCATATGAAAAACCGAAGATAAGAAAGATTGCAAGTATAAAGCGTATCACGCGCTTAAAAATCCCTCTAGCATTTTTACTCCGTCGTCACTTCCAAGAAGTACTTCCATTGCACGTTCAGGGTGAGGCATAAGACCAAATACGTTTTTCTCTTTGTTACAGATTCCTGCGATAGAATCAACAGAACCGTTAGGATTTGAGATCTCACCGTTTGCATCAGTATATTTTAAAAGAACCTGGTTGTTTGCATAAAGCTCTTTTAGACCCTCTTCATCTATGTAGTAGTTTCCGTCGTGGTGAGCGATCGGAACATTTACGACATCATCTACATTTAGTTTTTCCAAGAAGGTATTATCGTTAGATACGACCTTTAGATGGTGGTGACGAGAGATAAAGTGAAGTTTGTCATTTCTCTTTAATGCGCCAGGAAGCAGTCTAGACTCTGTTAAGACTTGAAATCCGTTACAGATCCCCAGGACTTTCCCACCCTTGTTAGCATACTCTTTGACAGCTTTCATAATAGGAGAAAACTTAGCGATAGCACCGCTTCTTAGATAATCTCCGTAACTAAATCCCCCGGCAACGACTACTAGGTCTGTATCAGCAGGAAGAGATTCCTCTTTATGCCAGACAACTTCTGTATCGGCACCCAGTTTTTTAAATGCATAAACTGTGTCATATTCACAGTTCGTTCCCGGAAATTGCAGTATCGCTACTTTCATTTTATAAGCTCTATGTCGTAATCTTCGATGACTGTGTTAGCAAGAAGGTCTTCACACATTTTCGTTACTTCTTCACGCGCTTTGTCATGATCTTCAGTATCAAGTTTTAAAACGATCTGTTTTCCGACTCTGACATCTTTGATCCCTTCGAAATGAAGTGAATCAAGAGCGTGGTGAACGGCTTTACCTTGAGAATCAAGTACACCGTTTTTTAGAGATATATTTACTATTGCTGTCATTTTTATTTTCCTAATATTCTATTTAAAACTTCTTCATAAGCTACTTTTAGTCCGCCTAGACCTTGACGAAAACGGTCTTTATCCATTTTCTCACCTGTTGCTGCATCCCAAAAACGGCAGTTGTCAGGAGAGATCTCATCTACAAGGATGATATTTCCGCTGCTGTCTTTTCCAAACTCTAGTTTAAAGTCGACAAGATTCAGACCTTTTTCTGCAAAGTATGGACGCAGGATGTCATTGATCTGTCTTGCCATACGACGGATCTTATCAAGTTCATCTTGGAAATCTACAAGTCCAAGTATCAAAGCGTGCTGATCATTGAGTTTAGGATCACCAAGATCATCGTTTTTGTAATCAAACTCGACTAAAGTAAATGGAAGGACTTTCCCGTCTTCAATACCAAGGTTCTTACTTAGACTTCCTGTCGCGATATTACGTACGATAACCTCAATAAGGATAACATCAACTCTCTTATGTAACATATGATTGTCATCAAGCATCTTTACAAAGTGAGTTTGAATACCCTTTGATTCAAGAAGCTTGAACAGTTCAGTAGAGATCTTATTATTAAGAGCACCCTTGCCGGCTTCACTCGACTTTTTTAGACCATTGAAGGCAGTTAGATCATCTTTAAACTCAGAAATAACCAAATCTTTGTCATCTGTTGTAAACAGTTTTTTAGCTTTTCCTTCATAAAGAAGTTCACGTTTTTCCATTTTTATTCTATCCTTGTGTTATGATTAATGCTTTGATTATGTCAACAGCTTCTTTTAGCTGCAGGTCTTTATGCAACTGTTCTGTTGTGATTATTTGATCTTTCGGTTCTTTTTCCGTATCTTTCGTTACAGCTTTGCCGGAGTCTTTTTGTAACTCTTTTTCAAGATGTTTTTTAAGATCCGCTTCTTTTATCATAAACTCATTGTCTTCAGTTTTTACTTCACCAGCTTCTACTTGTATATCTGGCGTGACACCTACAGCTTGGATCGTACGTCCGCTTGGCAGGTAATATCTGGCAATTGTAAGTTTGATAGCTTCATCTTCTGAGATAGGAAGTATAACCTGAACACTTCCTTTACCGAAACTTTTCTTTCCTACGACAACTGCACGTTTATGGTCTTGAAGCGCACCTGTGACGATCTCTGATGCACTGGCACTTCCGCCGTTTATCAATACTACCATAGGCATATGCGTGATAGTCGCACTGGAAGTTGCACTATACACTTTGTTTTCAGATTCAGTACGTCCTTTTTGTGAGACGATAGGACCTTTGTCTACAAAAAGATCGACAAGTCCGACAGCTTGGTCTAGCAGTCCTCCAGGATTGTTTCTAAGATCCAGGACTATTCCTTTGTCTTTGTTCTTAAATTTGTTGATCGCTTTTTTGACACCCTCAACGACTTTCTTATCAAAACTTGTGACTCTTATATATAGTATGTTGTCAGATATCTGTTTTGTATATACAGATTGTATCTTGATATTTCCTCTGATAATATGTACATGTAAAGGTTTTGCTTCGTTTTTTCTGACTATCGTGATGTCGATAGGTGTTCCGACTTTTCCGCGCATAAGATTGACAGCGTCATCGATCGTCATATTCAGTGTCGATTTATTATTGATCTTTAAGATGATGTCTTCTGCTTTTAAGCCTGCTTTGTCTGCCGGAGTCCCCTCGATAGGTGCGATAACTGTAAGTGCACCGTCTTTCATACCGACAGTGATACCAAGACCGCCAAACTCGCCGTCTGTTTGTACTTTTAGACTGTCAAAGCTTTTTTTATTTAAAAATGTAGAGTGTGCATCAAGGTTTGTCATCAATCCTTGAAGAGATTTGTCGATAAGTTCCTGAAGAGTGACATCATCGACATTGTATTGTTCAACAATGCCCAAAACTTTGGTGAATTTTGCTAAAGCTTGAAGTCTAGACTCTTCATTTGTAGGCTTTTGCGGAGTAGTCGCAAAAAGTGATGTAGAGTATAATAAACTAAGTGCGGCCGCCGTCGTGATGAAACCCATAGTAAGAAATTTTTTATTTAGCATTATTTACCTAGCAAGTGTTGAATTTTAAGATCGGATATTATACTTAAAACTCATTTACATAACAATAAATTTGCTAAGCAGTTGTAAGATTGTTGATCGTTATGAAAATAGACTAAAAGAACTTGACAACAACTGACTCAATTAGATATAATTTTTCATCTTTAAGAAAAAAGGTTGAAAAATGAATAATATTTTTGAAAAACTAACACACAATATGACTCAAGCCATTGAATCATCTATATCACTGGCTTTACACAATAAAAATATGGAAGTCGATCCCGTACACTTTTTATGGGCACAGCTGACAAATACAAACTCTGTTTTAAATCAGGCATTTAACAAGATGAATGTCGACAAGACAGCGATCGAGCTGGATATAAAAAGTATGGCAAACAAGTTTCCTACATCTTCATCGGTGAGCAAGGAAAATATAAAACTATCTAAAAAATTTGTAGACTCACTGCAGCGCGGTGCGGGAGAGATGACTAAAAACGGGGACTCGTTTTTAGCTGTTGACAGCTACATCATCGCAAATCTGAATGAATCGCCGTTTAAAGAGATAATCGCGAAATATGTAAATATAGTAGATCTTACCAAAACGCTTGAATCGTTCCGTGCGGGGCAGAAGATCGAGTCTCAAACGGCTGATGAGAACCTTGAAGCGCTTTCAAAGTATGGAATAGATCTGACAAAAGAAGCGGCAGAGGGCAAACTCTCACCTGTTATCGGGCGTGATGAAGAGATCAACCGTGCAATGCAGATACTTATCCGTAAGACAAAGAACAATCCTATTCTCTTAGGGGAGCCGGGTGTCGGAAAGACTGCTCTTGTGGAGGGGCTGGCACAGAGGATCTATAACAAAGAGGTTCCTCTTTCATTACAAAACAAACGTGTTATCGCTCTTGATATGAGTGCGCTGATCGCGGGTGCAAAATACCGCGGGGAGTTCGAAGACAGACTAAAAGCGGTCATCGATGAAGTGAAGCAGAGTGCGAACATCATCCTTTTCATAGATGAGATCCATACCATAGTAGGTGCGGGTGCAAGCGAAGGAAGTATGGATGCTGCAAACATTCTAAAACCCGCCCTTGCACGCGGTGAACTACATACCATCGGTGCGACTACTTTAAAAGAGTATAGAAAGTATTTTGAAAAAGATGCGGCGCTTCAAAGACGTTTTCAGCCTATCAGCGTGAATGAACCGACGGTCAATCAGGCGTTACAGATCCTTCGCGGTATCAAAGAGAACCTTGAAGCTCACCATAACGTGACCATCATCGACTCGGCGCTTGTCGCAGCGGCAAAACTGAGTGAAAGATATATTACTGACAGGTTCCTGCCGGATAAAGCGATAGACCTTATCGATGAGGCAGCGGCTGAGCTAAAGATGCAGATTGAGAGCGAGCCAAATGCACTTGCATCCATAAAAAGAAAGATCCAAGAGCTTAATGTCGAAAGAGAAGCTCTAAAAATGGAAGAATCGGTAGCAAACTCTAAAAGAATCGAGGAGATCGCAAAAGAGCTTGCAGATGCCGAAGAGGAAAAACGTGCGTTAGAGTCTCAGTTTAACCATGAAAAAGAGATATTTGAGAAGATCGCAACGATCAAATCGGATGTAGAAGCGAAAAAACGCGAAGCAGAAGCGGCAAAAAACAGCGGTGATTATAACAAAGCTGCAGAGATAGAGTACGGTGTCGTTCCAAAACTTCTTGAAGAGGAAAAAGCACTGCAGGAAAAATGGACAGAGATGCAGAAAGAGGGAACGCTGCTTAAAAACAGCGTCGACGAAGATGCGATCGCTTCGATCATCAGCAGATGGACGGGAATCCCGGTCAATAAGATGCTTCAAAGCGAGAAAGAGAAGATCTTACATGTAGAGGATGAACTTAACATCTCGGTTATCGGTCAAGAGCGTGCGACACATGCCGTAGCGCGTGCTATCAAGAGAAATAAAGCGGGACTAAGCGATAAAAACAGACCGATAGGAAGTTTCCTTTTCCTAGGTCCAACGGGTGTCGGAAAGACTCAGACAGCTAAGACATTGGCAAAATTCCTTTTTGATACAGAAGAGGCTATGGTCAGAATAGATATGAGCGAGTATATGGAGAAACATGCCGTTTCCCGTTTAGTTGGAGCGCCTCCGGGGTATGTCGGGTATGATGAAGGCGGACAGCTTACTGAAGCGGTACGCCGTAAGCCTTACAGCGTCGTACTTCTAGATGAAGTGGAAAAAGCGCATCCGGATGTATTTAACATTTTGCTTCAAGTGCTCGATGACGGACGTTTGACGGACAATAAAGGTGTAACGGTAGACTTTACCAACACTATCATCATCATGACGAGTAACATCGCTAGCGATAAGATCATGAGTTTAAACAGCGACTATGACAAGATGCAAGATGCTGTTATGGGTGAGTTGAAGATGGCCTTTAAACCGGAGTTCTTGAACCGCTTGGATGACATTGTTATATTCAATCCGCTTGGAAGTTCTCAGATCAAAGGGATCGTGGATCTGTTCTTTAGCGAGATCGAGGCGAAAGTCGAAGAGAGAGATATCAAGATCACTCTTACAGATGGAGCGAAAGAGCTTATTGCCGAGGCTGGATTTGACCCTGTTTATGGGGCTAGACCGCTTAAACGCGCACTTTACGAGATAGTAGAAGACAGACTTGCAGACTTGATCCTGGGCGGAGAAGTAGAAGAGGGCTCAAGCGTTACTTTTGATGCAGAAGCCGGTGAGATCAAGGTCACTGTATCATAAGCCTTGCTCATGTTCCGTATTAATAAATAAAAAAAGGGTTATAATTTCTTTATGAAAATAATAACTTTAATATTAGCAGCTTATATATCTTTGATGGCATGTACTGGGGATTGTCTCACATGCCATCCAAACCTCGTACCGACCATAAAAGAAGACACCAGACACAAACCGATGCTTACATGTATAAAGTGCCATCCGGCAGATCCCAAGAAGATGGCGGATTGTGGAAGTGACTGTTTTGCATGTCACAGCATGGAGAAGATAGACAGACCAAACATTGCCGAGCATAAAGTGATACGCGGGTGCAGGGATTGTCATATGAAATTAAACAAGGAGCTTCTATCAGCTCCCGTACAGCAGTCAGTACAGCAGCCTTTAAAGCAGTTCTTGAATTTTTAAGCGTAGAGACTTTTTATCGCAGTGTCAAAATTTTTGAGAGTCTTTTCTAGAAGTTTTTGAGCTTCGTCAAATACTTTATTGATATCTTTTATGTTCTTTGCCGCTTTATCAAACATATCGACGATACTGTTTTTTGTATAGTTCTTCGTATTTTGATCTTTTGAACTCATCGGTTCAAATATATCCGAGACCTGTTTTGCTATCTTACTTATAGGTGAGGTCTGATCGCCGTTGTCCAGCTCTTTCATATACTTGTCTATATAGGGCTGTGCTATCTTCATTAAGTTTTGGATCTCTTTTTTGTCCTGTTCGTCAAGTCCGTTACCTTGGATGGAAAAGTGAAATGACTGCATCGATGAGAAAGAGAGTGAGTCTTTTGTCCCGTTTTGATTCTCTTTATGGCTCATAGAGAGGTTTTGTTCATTTGAAAAATCCATCTTTATAACGTCGCCGCTGGATGTCTTCATCATAATGTTTAGGTCATGTGATCTATATGCATCTAATGCAAAAGAGTTGTTCATAAAAAGTCCTGCAATTTTATATATTATAGAACTAAATCGGCGGTTTTTCTCTTTTATTTACATATAAGCGTTCCTTTTATGAAGCTTAACCGATATTTAAGTAATATTTTTGTAACATTGCGGACTTAAATTTTAATAGAGGATTTGGCATGAAAAGAACATACCAACCGCATAGTACACCACGTAAGCGTACTCATGGTTTTAGAACTCGTATGGCTACAAAGAATGGTCGTAAAATTATCAATGCACGTCGCGCTAAAGGTCGTAAATCATTGACAGTTTAAGTCAATTTTCATTATTGAAACAACATAGGGAGTTTCAATATGTTTATAACAAAGGTAAAAATGCACACTCAAGCAGTGTTGTTCTTTTTTATCTTCACGCTAATGGAGTAAAGAAAGTAGGATTCACAGCCACCAAAAAGGTCGGCAATGCAGTTATCCGAAATCGTTCTAAAAGAAGATTTAGAGCTCTTTTTAGCGAATACGCTTCTTTCTTAAATGATGGGACTTATGTTTTTGTCGCAAAGACAGGTCTTAAAGAAACATCATATCTTTCACTCAAAAATGATTTCAAAAAAGTTTTAACTAAAGTCGGTGCACTTTCCAATGCTTAAGAAGTTTCTTTTATCCATTTTACATCTTTATCAACGATTTTTCACTCTAATAGGATATGGAAGTTGTAGATATTACCCAACTTGTAGCGAATATGCTAAATGGGAGTTTGAAAATAATAAAATTTCAAGTGCTTTTTACCACAGTTTGACTAGAATACTCAGATGCAATCAGCTTTTTGACGGCGGAATAGATTATCCACTTCTGGATAAACTCTCTTTAAAGCCCAAAAACTTGGCTGTTGATACGATAAAATATTGGTTGGTTCCAAATAAAAAAAACCGGTTTTATATAATTAAAAATTTTGCTTTTAAAGGGTAATTGTGTTTGACAAGTTGACATCAAATCAGAGATTATTGGTAGCTGTGGGGCTATCGTTTGTGTTTTTTATAGGGTATACAACAATATTTCCTCCAAAATCTGCGCAGTTGGATAGTAATGCGACTAAGCAGACAAGTAGCAGTAAAGAGGTTGTCGTTAATGATAAAAAGATCGTTGTCGCAGATGAGTCGACAAAACTTGACAATAGTCTCAAAACAGGGAATAAAGGCGATCTGGTAACGATCACATCAGATGATTTTGTTTTAAAAATAGATACTTTAGGCCGTATCTCTTCAGATGTACTTTTAGAAAAAAAGTATGACAAGAGTGAAGGGCAGCATGCTGAGCTTGTCGATGCAGGCAGTGTAAAACCGCTTTTAGTGAGATTTGCGGATGATACTTTAAATCAGGAAGCTATGAAAACTCCGTACAGCTGTGACTGCTCGGATATCACACTTACAGATAAACCGGCGACTATCACTCTTACTCAAAAACTTTCAGAGCTGAGCGTGACAAAGACTTTTACGTTTTACAAAGACGGTCACTATGATGCGAAGGTCTCACTTTCAAAAGATGCACGTTACTATCTTGATCTGGGTCAGCGTCCTCGTGTAGAGACAAAGATGATGACGGTAGCGGGTGCTATGGTCTATTACTCTGACAACAAGACAAAGATCTTTGCAGACGGTGATGTCGAAGGCCGTTCTACTTTTACGGATGTTCATCTTATCTCTGCATTCGATCAATATTTTGCAAACATCATCTACGGATTTGATAAAAATCTAAATATTTTAGTAGACCGTGATACAAAGGGTGACCCTCGTGTTTATATAGATGCATCAAAAGAGATGGCATTTCACGGATATGTAGGACCAAAAACATATACTACACTTAAGTCGATAGACCCTGTACTGGTAAATGCGATAGAGTACGGCTGGTTTACATTCGCATCTCGTCCGTTATTTGCAGTACTTGCATGGTTACATTCACTCTTTGGTAACTGGGGATGGGCTATTATCGGTCTTACTGCATTAGTACGTTTTGTGCTTTACCCGCTTACATACAAAGGCATGGTCTCTATGCAGAAGATGAAGCAGATCTCTCCAAAGATCAAAGAGCTTCAGGCAAAACATAAAGGCGATCCTCAGCGAATGAACGCGGCTGTTATGGAGATGTATAAAAAGCATGGTGCTAACCCGCTTGGCGGATGTCTTCCGATGCTTCTTCAGATACCGGTTTTCTTTGCGATGTACCGCGTGTTTTTAAATGCTCCTGAACTTCAAGGTGCTCCTTGGATACTCTGGGTACAGGATCTTTCACGTATGGACCACCTGTTTATTCTACCGATACTTATGGGTGCTACGATGTACTACCAACAACGTATTACGCCAAGTAACTTTACAGATCCGTTACAAGAGAAAGTATTTAAGTTCTTACCTGTAATATTTACATTTTTCTTTGTAACTTTCCCTTCAGGTCTGGTATTATATTGGTTTGTAAATAACTTATTCTCAATCGCACAGCAGTTCATAGTAAACAAACAGTTTGCAGCAGCAGAAGCGATCGTCGAAGAAGCGAAAGTGGAGAAAAAAGATGATTAAAATCGAATCAGCTACATTGCAGGATGCTTATGAAAAAGCAGCCATGCATTTTAGCTGCTCTGTAACAGAACTTCAAGTAGAAGTCTTACAGCATCCAAGCTCTGGTATTTTAGGCTTTTTTAAAAAGTCTGCGATCATCGTTGCATCTTGTAAAAACAGTTTTGCAAGACCGCAAGAGAAAGAGGAACCAAAGCCTGAGATAAAAAAAGAGCCGATTCAGCCAAAAGCACAAAAGCAAAAGGTTGAAAAGCAAAAACCTGCAGAGGCAAAAAAAGAGACAAGATCTAAGCAAAAAGAGTATACAAAACAAAATATTTTAAATGACACTATCCTTCCTACCTCTTTTGTAAGCGATCAGGATGAAGAGTTCTATGAAGAGGAACTTTCAGCTGATGAGTACAAAAAAAGCTACAGTGACGATCTAGACAAAAACTACTTTTATGATGACAACGATAACGCTATAGACGAAGTCTTAACGATTAATGAAGTCGTGCCTATCGTCAAACGCGAGATTAATAAACTATTTCAAGATATCTGTTTTGACATAGATCCTATAGATGTAAAAGCATATGACGAATCAACGCTTTTAGTCGAGATAACGGGTGAAGATTCAGCGTTGCTAATCGGAAAAGAGGGATACAGATACAAAGCTCTTTCATATATGATATTTAACTGGATCAACTCAAAGTACCAGCTGCAGCTTCGTTTAGAGATCGCAGAATTTTTGAAAAACCAAGAGGAATCCGTATCACGCTATCTTGTCGGAGTCTGTGAGACTGTCGAGAGAGAAGGGCGTGCACAGACAAAGATACTTGACGGTGTTTTAGTCCAGATCGCACTTAAGCAGCTTCGTAATACATACCCTGATAAATATGTAGCTATCCGTTCAACACGCGACGGGCTGAAATTTATCATCATTAACGATTATAACGGATATTAAAAATGAACGATACCATTAGTGCCGTTGCTACGGCACATGGGATAGGTTCTATCGCCATTATAAGAATCAGCGGTGATAAAGCGCTAGATATTGCAAAAACACTTTCACGCAGGTCTGATTTTAAAGTCAGATATGCAACTCTTACATCCATATACAACCAAAAAAACGAACTCATCGATGAAACGATCATCATATATTTTAAAGGCCCTCAAAGCTTTACGGGTGAAGATGTCATAGAGATACAGTGTCACGGCGGGATGATAGTTGCCGAACTGATCCTAAAAGCCACACTTGATGCGGGTGCAAGACTTGCAAATCCGGGAGAGTTTAGCAAACGTGCGTTCTTTAACGGCAGGATAGACCTGAGTGAAGCAGAGGCAATATCTAAACTCATCGAAGCAAAAAGTGAGGATGCGGCAAAGATACTTGCGACTCAGATGAAGGGTTCACTCAAGAACTACATCGAAGAGGTACGCGATGAGATGCTTCATATCCTGGCGTATTCGGAGGTCAGTATCGATTATGCCGAAGAGGACCTGCCTGAAGATCTGATACAGCAGATCATCGCCAAGCTTGACGCCTTACATGTAAGGCTGACGAAGACACTTCGTGCGAGTGAATCAAGACAGGGACTTATGCAGGGATTTAAAGTTTCCATCATCGGAAAACCAAATGTCGGCAAAAGCTCGCTTTTAAATATGCTCTTAAACTATAATCGTGCAATCGTAAGCGATATAGCAGGGACGACACGCGATACGATAGAGGAACAGGTAAAGATAGGTACACATCTGATCCGTATCATCGATACCGCAGGAATACGCGATGCTAGTGATGAGATAGAACGCATAGGGATAGAGCGCTCTATCGAGGCGATAGAAAAAAGCGAGATAGTCGTAGCACTTTTTGACAACTCAAGAGAGAGTGACAGCGAAGATGAAGTGATCTTAGAGTGGCTGGACAAATATAAAGATACAAAAGAGATAATCGTCATCTTAAATAAGGTCGATTTGCCGTCAAAGTTCGACCTCTCAAAACTTGCAGGATATGAGTATATCGAGCAAAACTCAAAAGAGAGTGCAGAAAAACTGGTAGACAATCTTGAAAAGATCATGGATAAAAATAATGCATCGGATGAGATGATGCTTATCTCTCTGCGCCAGATAGAAGCTGTTAAAAAGACGTTAAGTTCGATCCAAGAGGCAAAAGAACCTCTAGTAGATGGGGAACTTGAGATATTCTCGTTTCATGTCATAGAAGCGATCAATGCGATGAGCTCTATCACAAGACCTTTTGAGACCGATGAGATGCTTGACAAGATGTTCGGTAGTTTCTGTTTGGGAAAATAGTTGAAATATATTGCTATCGACTTAGGTCTTAAACGCATAGGACTGGCGTATTCTCCCGATGCAAAGATGGTAACGCCACTTGATGCCGTTGAGCGAAAAAACCGCAATCAAGCTGCGGGTGATGTTAAAAAAGTCATAGAAGAGTGGGACGCCGATGCCGTAGTGGTAGGTATCCCTATGGGTGGAAGTTCCGAAGATGAGATGCGCCGCCGTGTGGCTCATTTTATGAATCTTGTTGATTTTAAAGGTGAAGTTTTTTATCAAGATGAAAGCAATACTTCTGTTGAAGCAGAGGAGATGATGAAGGGACAGATGCGATATAAAAGAGATGGAAGGGTGGATTCCATCTCTGCAATGATAATACTTGAGAGGTTTTTAAGAGCCGTTAAACAGCCTTAAAATATTCGGCAGCTTCAAGCTCGTCGTCTGTCAGGTTTTCTTTTGCAAAGTTCTCATCGTTTTGTATCAAGTCTTTTACCTTTTCTTGACAATAACTGTAAAGCAGTTCATAACTTTTTTCATGTTCTTCTATAAACCCAAGTCCGCTGAACTGGTAAGGTTCATCTTGTTCTATACATAGTAAAGTTCCTTCGCACTTTTCTTCTATGATCTCGACAAGATCGCGGTAAGAGATATTGAACTCAGTCGCATGCCATCCAAGATCTTCTAAATTTTTGTCAGAAAACTCAGATATCCCGTCACCCGTCGTATCGTCATAAGATGCTCTAGGGACATTGAGCTTTATGATGCTCTGCCATGCAGGAGCTGCTTTGATAAGCACTCTCTCATCATCTATGACGACTCTTAGGTCTTTACCCAGAGCAGTTTCAAGGTCAAGAGGTTTCGGCATAGCGATGCCGATATTTTGAGTTGCACTGTGTGCGCCTTCATAGATAAGCATCTCGTTATCTGCATAGGGCGGGAAAACTACTTTGCCATGGATATTTATACCAAACGTCTTGCCGGAGTTTATCGCTTGCAGAAGTTCCTTTTTAGACATAACTATTATTTCATTAAAAAGATTGAATTTTTTCATATATTGTTACCTCTTTTTGACGAATTATACTTATTATAAAGTACAATATTCTTAAATAATTTTCGTATAATGAAAATTTTTGCTTAATTGGAGTATAATTCGCAAAATCTAAAGAGTATAAGTCAATCTTACACTCATTTACATCTAAGGAAATTAATTATGGCATTGAATGTTTACTATGATAAAGATTGTGATATCAGCATAATCAAAAGTAAAAAAGTTGCAATGATCGGTTTTGGTTCTCAAGGTCACGCTCATGCAGAAAATCTTCGTGATAGCGGTGTTGAAGTAATCATTGGTCTAAGAAAAGAGGGATCAAGCTGGGCAAAAGCTGAAGCTAAAAACTTTAAAGTTATGACAGTTGCAGAAGCATCTGCTGAGGCTGATGTTGTAATGATCTTACTTCCTGATGAAAATCAATCTTACATCTACAAAAACGAGATCGAACCAAACCTTAAAAACGGTGCAACTATCGCATTCGGTCATGGTTTTAACATCCATTACGGAAGAATCCATCCAAGAGCTGACATCAATGTTACTATGATCGCTCCAAAAGCTCCAGGTCACACAGTACGTTCAGAGTTCGTACGTGGCGGCGGGATCCCTGACCTTATCGCAATCGGTCAAGATCCAAGCGGTAAAACAAAAGATCTAGCACTTTCTTACGCTTCTGCAATCGGTGGCGGTAGAACAGCTATTATCGAAACTACTTTCAAAGATGAAACAGAAACTGACCTTTTCGGAGAGCAAGCTGTTCTTTGTGGTGGTGCAGCGTCACTTGTTCAAGCTGGTTTTGAAACATTGACTGAAGCTGGTTATGCTCCTGAACTTGCATACTTCGAGTGTCTACACGAACTTAAACTGATCGTTGACCTTATGTTCCAAGGCGGGATCGCTGATATGAGATATTCTATCTCTAACACTGCTGAGTACGGTGACTATGTTTCTGGTAAACGTGTTATCAATGCTGAAAGTAAAGCTGCTATGAAAGAGATCCTAAAAGAGATCCAAGATGGTAGATTTGCAAAAGATTTCATACTTGAAGGTCAAGCTGGCTACCCACGTATGAATGCAGAGCGTGCAAACGCAAGAGCATCTTTAATCGAGCAAACTGGTGTTAAACTAAGAGCTATGATGCCTTGGATTTCTGCAAACAAAATCGTAGATACTTCTAAAAACTAAAATAGTAACGCACTTGCTGCGTTGCTACATTCGTCACGCACATTAGTGCGCTTCCTCGTTATGCGCCTTGCAATTACGTCACTCTTTTAGTTTTAACTCTTACATGTAAGGTACTTGTATGGAATTTCTTTTTTTTATTAAAAAACTTATCGCTTTTTTTGTCGAACCTTTTGGTTTGGTTTTACTTCTTTTATCTCTTGGTCTTTATTTTTTAACTCGATGTAGTTATAAAAAAGCTAAACTATTTACAACTTTATCTTTTTTATTGCTATTTCTTTTTTCTTATCCTCCCTTTTCAAATATGCTTGTCACGAACTTGGAAAACCGCTATCCTAAGTTTGAATCGACTGATCTCAATGTTTCATATATCCATGTACTTGGAAACGGAAACAATGATGACTATACTCAGCCTCTTTCAAGTATGGTAAGCGGAGTGGGGCTTAAGAGAGTCGTAGAGGGTGTCATAATACAAAAGAGATATCCTGATGCAAAGTTGATCTTTACGGGATATGAGGGCGGCACAACGCTTGCAAGTGCAGTGGCAAATGCAAATATTGCTACAGCAATAGGCGTAAAGAAAGAGATGCTTATCATCAATCCCGAGCCGCATGATACAAAAGAGGAAGCACTTTTTACAAAGACGCTTGTAAAGGAGGAACCGTTTATCTTGGTGACTTCTGCTGCTCATATGCCGCGTGCGATGAAACTGTTTCAAGAGTTGGGGATGAATCCGATCCCAGCACCAACAGATTATAATAAGCGAAAGACAAGATCGCTATTTGAGGCACCAAACATCTATGCTTTTGAAAATTCACAGAGTGCGGTACATGAGTATATCGGGATGCTTTGGGCTAAGTTAGTCCACTAGGTAGATCTTAAAAGTTACTCTTCTTGAACTCTCTTTGTCCTCATCGCCCTTTTTATCCATCACTTTCTTAGAGTAGCTGTAACCGCTTTGTTTTAAGATCTCCGTCAGCCATTTCTTTGTGGGCATATCCTGTTTGTTAAAGATATAACTTATAACGCTGAAAGATCTTTGATATGAAAGATTGGCGTTATTTAAGTAGCCTTTAGAGAAGTCGGCATCAGCCCATTCGCTTGATGTATGACCATTTATCTCTAATGTCTTTATACTGCTTTTATATTTGTTCATAACAGCAAAGACTCTTGGCCAAAAGCTGTCTAAAAAGCTCTTCTGTTCATCTGTCAGTTTATAAGCTCCGACTTTAAAATAAAGAGGATCATTAAAAGAGATGCTCAGATCCTCTTTTATAGTTATCTTTTTTGCAGCTATCTCATCTTTAAATGTCTCGGACAGCTGCTTAAAAAAAGATTTTGTAGATGTGGATCTTTGCGCGATAGAACCGTCGCTGTTAAGTTTTAATATCCACATATTAGGTATTTCACTTCCCGCTAATGTCTTAGTCCCGACGGCTACGTATTTGCCGTTTCGAAGTATCGCGACATTATGAAAGACATCGTAGTTGTCATTTCCAAAATGTTCCTGCCATGCAAGTTTCAGCGAAGCGTCAAGCTTGACTGCCAGTCCGTCAGTATCGGAGTTCTCAGGGTCGCTTACATACCCGACGCCGATGATAGAACCGTTTGCTGCTTGTTTGATGTCATAGAGGGCAGATGAATACGCCGTGTTGATAGTTCTTTTTAGAAGTATGTTTTGCTGCAGATCGAATTTGACTAGATTGATTTGCTCTTTTTTATTCTCCTCAATCGAACCGATCGAAGCTAGAAAACTGTTGTCTCTTAGCTTGATAAGTGCATAAGGGTTTAAAGGCTTATCCAGAGAATAAGTTTTATACCATATCTTGTCACCACGTTCGTTTATACGCATAAAGACAGCATCATTACTACTGTCATAAGATGTCTTCCCTAAGACTACGATTGTGCCGTCAAACGCTTCAGCCGCATCTATGCCTCTGTCATCGTTTTGGGTACCGTATTTTCTGCTCCATAATATTTGTCCGTCTTTTGAAAATCTGGTTAAAAATATATCGTTCAGACCAAGTCCTGTGTTATACATTGGGTCATAAGCATCACGTGTCGTGATAGATGAACCGACAGCCAAGACACCGCCGTCTCTTAATGCTATTAATCTATTCATCTGATCATAGTTTTTTGTACCGAACTCTTTAAGAAACAACTGATTGCCCATAGCGTCCAGTTTTACTACCAGCATCTGGCCGTTAAGCGTATATCCGCCTATAAAGTATCCGTTTTGTGTGGTTTTGATAACAGAAACCGCTTTATTAAAGCGTGATAGATCAGCACTTTTTTCAAGAGTGATCTTAGCGGTGTCATCAGCTCTTACAATATGCATCTGTGTCCCATATGCAGCATGGACGCTAGATAAATAGTCAAATGGATTTGTGTAACTCTTTGGGGCTGCATTTGCACTTTTGAGATCATCTAAAAACCCAACGGCACTTATCTGATCGTCATTGTCCTGGACTACATCATAGAGGTTGCTGTCAAATTTTTTATTGATGACCAGTTCATAGTCATTATTTGATGCATTGAGCCAGAGGAACAGAAAACTGAGTGCTAGAATATATCTCATATTAAATCTTTTTTAGATTTAAGTAGCAAATATTATTCCTTATTTATTATGTTCGTATGCACCGTAATCTTTTAACATATTTACAAGATCATGATTCTCTTGCTGTGTCGCTATCTGTAAAGCGGATTGACCGCTGTTTGTCATTATATTGATGTCAGAACCTGAATCAAGAAGCTCTTTTGTTACATGCATCTGTGAGTAATATACGGCAAAAATAAGTGCACTCCATCCAAAATTATCGGTCATATCGATATCGGCATAGTTTTCCAGTATGCGCTCTAAAAAGTAGCTGTTGCCCACTGATGCTGCGAGCATCAAAGGAGTCCTGCCGTTAACATCTGCTTTGTTGAGATTTGCACCAAGCTGTATCAGTATCTCAAAATGATCTTTTATCACGGAAGACTCTTTTTGGATACAGCAGTGCATCAGCGGCGTCCAGCCAAGCTTGTTGATACTGATATCGACAGTCGCACCTTTAGTGATCAGTTTTGTCTGTATCTCTCTAAATCGATCCGCTTTATCTTTATATGTGTGGATCGCAAAATGGCAGAGTGTCAACGAAGTGTTTACACTCTCAACGATGTTTATATTCGCACCGATGTCTATCAAAAAGTCAGCTATCTCATCATGTCCGTTTTTGATCGCAAGAAGAAGAGGAGACTGGGCATGTCTGTTTTTAACATCGAGACTTGCTCCTTTTTTGCATAAAAACTCTATTACATGTAAAGGTGATGCATTTAAGACGGCATATATCAGAGGCGTGTTGAGATTGACATCTTTTTCGTCGATATTGAGCCCTTTGTTGTACAGATAATTGATCAGTTTGATATCACCTGTTATTATCGCTGTAAACAGGAGTGACTGACCGATGCTGTTCTTTTCAAAAAGATCTGATTTATGTTTTATACTTCTTGAAAGGTCATGCAGTTTTGCATTCTTTACACAAGTAGAGATATTGCTGCTGGATACTTCAATGGGACTAGTCGTCTGAAGCAGTTTTATACTTTTTTTATCTTGATAATTGAGGGCATAATCAAGCGGACTCATATCTTTATCATCTTGTAAAGCCGGATCTGCTCCATATCTCAGAAGAAGATATACCAACTCATATAGACATAGATTGACGGCAAAATGCAGAGCAGTCCTGTTGTTTTTATCTGTAATATTGATATTCGCACCGTTTTGTAAAAGCAGGTTTATACAATCGACTCTGTTGTGGATCGTCGCATAGATAAGCGCCGGCAGATGATGCGAACTTTTGAGATCTACATCGTATCCGTTATATATCTTCTCTTGGACTCTTTTTGTATCATTTTGTTCGATCGCTTTATATATCTTTTTTTCCGGATGCTCTAGTATATTGGTCTCATAGCTGTGGTGCAGGGAGGTCTTTAATATCATAGCACTTTGTAGTCTTTCCATAAACGGCATACGTAAACCTCCATCTTGTAATAAAACTATTTTATATATATTATCGGAATTTTTTGTTTAAATAAAAAGGTAGGGGAGTTTAGAAAGTGTTTTGTAAGGTTTGCGAGTGTTTTTAAACACTCGCGGGTTCTACTTAACGTAGGTTTTCAAATGGTGCAGTTACAACTGCTTTACGAGTTACAGTGTATGGAACTAACGCAGCTGAACGAGCACGTTTGATCACTGTAGATATCATATCTTGGTGACGTTTACAGTTACCTGTAAGACGACGAGGCATGATTTTGTAACGCTCTGAAAGAGAGAAACGTAATGATGCAACATCTTTGTAGTCCATGAAGTCTATTTTTGCTTCACAATATTTACAAAATCTTTTTTTGTATTTTCTTTTTTCTGCCATTGTATTTTCCTTATATTATATTTCTAGAATGGTATTTCATCTTCATCGATGTCTATTACCGGAATATTTGGCTCAGGCATTACTTTTCTCGGCTGTTGTGCAGAAGGCTGTGGCTCTGAATAACTTTGTTGAGTATTCATCGCACTATTGCCGTATGACTGATTCGGCTGTGAATAGTTTTGTGGTTGCTGTGTATAGTCTTGGTTAAAATCACCGCTAGGCATACCAGAACCGCTATCCCCTTTTGAATCAAGCATCTGCATAGTCTCGACAGTAACAGAATGCTTTGAGCGTTTTTGTCCGTTTTGATCTACCCATTGTTCAAATGTCAATCTTCCTTCGACTAGGATCTTACTCCCTTTACGAAGATATTGGTTGGCAACTTCGGCACTGCGTCCAAAGAAAGTGATATCAACAAAACATACCTCCTCTTTTTTCTCTCCGTTTGTAGAGAATCTGCGAGATGTAGCTATAGCACTTTTTGCTATACCCATTCCTGTTTGTGAGTATCTTAATTCGATGTCACGAGTTAAGTTTCCTACCAATATGATCTTATTAAACATGGATGTCTCCTCTTAAATTTACGCTTGAGCTTCTTCTGTTACTTCTTCAGTAGCTGCAGCTTCCTCTTTTACAGGAGCTTTTTTAGGGTTGTTTGCTTTTTCAACAAGTTGATTCCAAGCAGTTACTTCACGTTTTGTATCATATTTGATAGTAACGAAACGTAAAAGTTCTTCGTTGATTCTAAAACGTCTTTCAATCTCGCTGATTGAAGATGGTTCAACAGTATAATAGATTACATGGAAATATCCACGCTCATTTTTAGCGATAGGGTATGCAAGTTTGCGGATTCCCATAGCGTCGCGAGCAACGATTTCGCCGCCGTTTGATGTGATCACTTCTTCAACAGCTGCGATGCTGCTTTTGATCTCTTCTTCAGTTAGTGTTGGTTTTACGATTACTAGGTTTTCGTAATGTCTCATAGAGTATAGTCTCCTCTTGGAATATAGGCCTAAAATTAGGCTTTTGTTTCCCTTTCGGATATCAATACATTGCAATAGTATGCAATACAAAGAGAAAGGAACGCGTGATTATACAAAAATTTTACTTAATTCTGCTTTTACCCAAAATGGTAATAAAAACCATGTCATAATGCAATAATAAGTCTTTTCTTAGTTCTATTTTGGTCTAATGCTGTTATGAAAAAGAAAAGAAATACAAAAAGTAAAAACAGCTCAAATAAAATATTAAAAGTTTTTGTTTGGATATTAGTCGCAGCATTGTTTTCAATTGCATTTATCGGAGTAGGTTATTACCTTGGTTATGAAGACGGTCTGAAGTACAGTGATATAAGCAGTGCAAAGCAGAAAGAGAAAACGCTAAAAGCGATAAAAAAGCTTGACACTGTAACTGTATCTTCAAAAAAAGAGGAAGATATCAAAG
The DNA here is from genome assembly GCF_039645965.1 of Sulfurimonas sp. HSL3-2. Lineage (GTDB taxonomy): Bacteria > Campylobacterota > Campylobacteria > Campylobacterales > Sulfurimonadaceae > Hydrocurvibacter > Hydrocurvibacter mobilis. The sequence goes on from NZ_CP147917.1 coordinate 614,499, forward strand.
AGAGGTTAAAAACTGTCCTCAAAGAGGAGCAAAACAAATATGCTCAAGAGGGAGCTTCTCATGAATATGAAGAGACACCTGAACAGTTAGAACATCCGCCGGTTATAAAAGTGATCAAAAAAGACAAAGTCAAAACGAAGCCAAAACTGGCGATCATCATAGATGATGTCTCGTTTTCCAGAGATGTAAAAGAGATAAAAAAGTTAAACCTAAACGTCACGATGTCATTTTTACCGCCAAATGCGATACATCCAAACTCTGCAGTTCTTGCTTCTAAAGAGCCGTTTTACATGGTCCATCTTCCTATGGAAGCTATGAACTTTAACGCTTCAGAACCTATTACATTAAAGGTAAAAGACTCACAACAGGTGATAATGCACAGGATAGATAAGATCGTTTCTCTTTTTCCAAGAGTCAAGTTTATAAACAACCATACCGGCAGTAAGTTTACATCAAATGAAGTGGCTATGAACAGGCTTATTTTTGCTTTAAACAGATACAAAATAGAGTTTGTAGACAGCAGGACGATCGCTGAGACAAAAGTTCCAAAGGTGATGAAAGCATACGGCGAAAGATATATGGCAAGAGATGTTTTCTTGGATCATAAAATGGAAGTAGACTATGTCAAAAAGCAGATAAAAGAGGCTGTAAAAGTAGCGAAATTAAAAGGGTATGCTATTGCTATAGGGCATCCGCATGAAAATACCTTAGAGGCTCTTCGCGAGTCAAAAGATATACTCTCTCAAGTAGATCTTGTACAGATAAACAAGATATAAAGTAAAACGATGAGAGGTTTGATTGAAGAAAAGATCGAATCTCTCACTTCCATGAAGAACTATCCAAAACAACTTTCATACAGCGGGAACTTAGATCTGCTTGAACACCTAAAAGTATCCATCATAGGAAGCAGAAAACCAACACCCTATACCAAGACGATGACGCATAATCTCAGTCAGGCATTGAGCCACGTCGGAGTATGTATCGTCAGCGGAGGTGCCATGGGTGTGGACGCCATCGCCCACGCCGGAGCAGGGGCTGGTAATACCGTTGCAGTCCTGCCAAACGGTCTAGATCACAAGTATCCTGCTATCAACAAAAAACTGCTCTCATCGATAGAGCAAGAGGGACTGTTGCTAAGTCAGTTTGATGACGACTTTATAGCGACACCATGGAGCTTTGTCGTTAGAAATGAGCTTGTAGTCGCACTTGGTGAGGTTCTAGTAGTAATGCAAGCCGATATAGACAGCGGGAGCATGAGAAGTGCCGAGTTCGCACTCGAGATGGGTAAAGAGATATATGTACTTCCACACAGGCTGGGCGAAAGCAAAGGGACGGATGAACTTTTAAAAAACGGTAATGCTAAACTCATCTTGGATATAGAGGAGTTTGTCGCACAATTTACAGGTCGTAAAAAAGAGGTCACATTTAATGATGAGTTTTTAGAGTTTTGTAAAACAAACCCTACTTGTGATGAAGCGGTACAAAACTATCCGGATAGAGTCTATGAAGCGGAACTCGAGGGGCTTATTAAAGTTGAAAACGGAAAAATATTTCTACTTTAAAGAATAAGCATTGCGTCGCCGTAAGAATAGAAACGGTAACCCTTCTTAATCGCCTCTTCGTACAGAGCTAGAGCTTTTTCCACACCGACAAAAGAGGCTACGAGCATCAACAGCGTTGATTTAGGAAGGTGAAAGTTTGTCAGCAGATAGTTCACTCTTTGAGGTGGATTGTTAGGGTGCAGGAAAAGGTTTGCTTCACCTTTTGGTTTCTTACCGTGCTGTACATAGTACTCGACTGTACGAGTCGATGTCGTTCCGACACAAAGTATGGGAGTGTCTGAGTCCAGTATCTCTAATGCTTTAATCGAGATATCATAGTATTCGCTGTGCATAGGGTGTTTTAAGATCTCTTTTTCTTCTACGGGTTTAAATGTTCCGGCACCTACATGTAAGGTAACATATGCGTGCTTAAAAGTTTTGCAGACTCTTTCATGCTGCTCTTTTGTAAAGTGCAGAGATGCCGTCGGTGCAGCGACCGCACCCTCATACTGAGCGAAAACACTCTGGTAGTCTTTTTCATCTTCGGATGAGTCTTCTCTTTGCATATAGGGAGGAAGCGGGATATGTCCTATTTTATCTATAACAGGCAGAAGCTCTTCAAATCTCAGTTCTTTGTCGTCTTTAAAAAAGAGGACATCACGTGAACCGTCTTCATGCAGTCTGATCACTTTGGCATAAAGATTTTCGTTAAAAACTATCTTTGTATCGACTTTTACTTTTCCTCTTATATAAACGTTGATCTCAGTAGCATTCAGTGGTCTGTTGATAAGAAGTTCTATCTTGCCGCCGCTCTCTTTTTTACCGTAAAGACGTGCTTTTATGACTTTGGTATCGTTAAATATGAGAGCAGCATCTTTTGGAATATAACGTTCGAGTTCATAAAAGTAGGTGTGGATGACAGTGTCTGTTTTTCTGTCGTAGACCAGCAGCTTTGCAGCATCTCTGGGCTCTACGGGATGAGTGGCTATAAGCTCTTCTGGGAGCTTAAAGTCATAGCTTGAAGTTAGAAGCGGGTCGAGGTTATTCACTTCGCTTGTTCGTCCTCTTCTTCTTCATCAGTAGCATCATTTTCTTCTTCGTCGTCCTCTTCATCTTTGGGTGCAGGATTCACAAATTTTACGATGATGATAGAAAGACCGTATAAAAGGATAAGTGGAAATGCCATAAGAAGCTGTGTAAGTACATCAGGCGGTGTAAGCAGTGCAGAGACTATAAAGATCAGGACAATTGCATATTTGAAAAAAGATGTTAATGTCTTGTCTGTAATAAGACCGATAAGTGCTAAAAAGTATGCAAAGACAGGAAGCTCAAAAGCGATACCGAATCCAAACATGATCTTGGTAAAGAATCCTACATAATCTTCGATGTTGATAAGCGGAGTAAACTTGAAACTACCGAAAGTGATAAGAAAGTCAAAACCAAAAGGAGTGACCACATAGTATGCAAAAGCGACACCGATAGCAAACATGATCGTACCGCCGAAAACGAAAGGCAGAAGCATCTTCTTCTCGTTGTCATAAAGGCCTGGAGCGACAAAAAGCCATATCTGAGAAAGTATGATAGGAAGTGCACCTAGTATCGCAGCAAAGAAAGCAACTCTTAAAGCAACGAAGAACGCTCCACCGACCTGACTTGTCGTGACCATACCGTTAGCAGCGAGTGCTGAGACTCTACCTACATCGATCAGTGCTTGATTCAGCGGTGCTACCATCCATGTAAGAAGCGGTTCATGGAAATAAAACATAATCATAAACATAACAAAAAGTGAGACTGCTGATATTGTCAGTCTCTTTCTTAATTCAACGAGATGCGGTTTTAAATCTTCAAACATTAATTATTCTCTTCTTCTTTAGGTGTTTTATCTTTTTTCTTGAAAGTGACTTCCTCTTTTACAGGCTCATTTGTTTTTTTTGGAACATTTGTTTCCATCGTTACATCATACAAGTCTTGTTTTATATTATTTATAGGGTTGATGCTTTTTAACTCATTACCGGCACTGGTAAGCTCTTTTTTGTATGCAAGTGCTTCATCTTTGATGTCAGCCAAGTGAAGTTCCTCTTCAATAGAGTCTTTTGCATTGGCTACTGCACTTTTTATTTTTTTGATTGTTCTTGCTATCTCTACCATGGCTTGAGGAAGCTTATCTGGTCCTAAAAATATTATTGCTACAACGGCGATAAGGAGTAACTCTGTAAAACCCATACCAAACATATATTGTTTCCTCGTAAAAAAATTTTCTGATTTTATCCAAATTAAGATTTAAATCGACTTAGTATTCTATCAGTTTAAGATAAATAGAGATATCTCATCGCTCAATAAATAGTCAAGATTGTAGAATCTATGCACTTTTTTGAGAAGTTTCTTTTCATCTGCAAGAAGATCGGCTCTTTTTAACTCATCTGAGGAGAGTATCTTTTCATCCACGCCGACAATGCTTCGTAGACCTAAAAAGAGTTTTTCCGCTTTTTGATCATCCTGAGTCAGCTTTTCCTCTCTTACATGTAAGGGGTTCTGGATGTAAAAATCTATATCGGTCGAAGGATAGTATCTCACGCCATCTTTGCACCCCACGGCTCCGCTTCCGGCACCTATGTAATCTTTGTACTGCCAGTATCCAAGGTTGTGTCTGCTTTGGTATTTGCCGAAGTTTGAGATCTCATACTGGGTAAAACCGTTTGCTTTGATAGTGTCAAATACAAAGTTTGTAAGTGAAAGCTTTTCATGTGCGACATCGGGCGTCTTTTCAAAAGGGGTTCCCTCTTCGATGGTAAGTGCATAAGCACTCAGGTGGTTGATAGGAAGTGAAAATGCAAGATCGAGATCTGCTTGTAAAAGCTCTTTGGTATCTAACGCCGTAGCATAGATGATGTCGATAGAGATGTTTTGTACTCCCGCGTCTGCCGCATCTTTGACAGCACGAACGGCATCATCTCTATTGTGTGCACGGTTTAAGAACTTGAGCTTTTTATTATCAAAGCTCTGTACACCGAAACTGATACGGTTGACTCCGAGCTCTTTCATCCCCTCTATCCAAGTACGCGTCGCACTATTTGGATTGGCTTCCGTCGTTATCTCTGCATCATCGGCTACGTAGGGCTTTATCAGCTCAAATATCTTCTTATAAAGTGCTGTAGATACGGTTGATGGAGTCCCTCCGCCTATAAAAACGGTCTCGATCTCTTTTTCTTTTACCTCAAACTTTTGAAGTTCATGAGAAAGCTGCAGATACAGAGCATCCATATATTTCTCTTTAAGATGAAACTTATCGACATAAGAGTTAAAAGAGCAGTAAGAACATTTGGAATCACAAAATGGGATATGTATATAAAGTAGCATTTGAAATTATAACTAAAAGTGTCAAGAAAGTGTCAAGAAACTGTACTGAAGCTCTTGATTGTTTTGGGGAATAATTTTGAGTGTAAAGATGATTTCAGGAGAAGGTTATGAAAAAGATTTTAACAGTTTTAGGTCTATCTGCAGCTTTTAGTCTTGCGGCTCCGATTGAGGGATATATGCAGACGTTGGCAGACGAGGCAAAAAAAGCGGATGCAGGCTTTAGCGGCTTTGATGCCAAGAGAGGCGAAAAGATATTTATCTCCGAGCATATCGGCAAAAAAGGAAAGAGCATCTCTTGTGCAAGCTGTCATTCAAACGACTTGAATAAAGCCGGAGAGAACGTGTTCACTGCAAAAGTGATAGAACCGTTGTCGCCAAAGGCAAACAAAGAGAGATTGACGGATATCAAGAACGTGGAAAAATGGCTGAGACGCAACTTTAACGACGTCTATAAAAGAGAGGGTACAGCGCTTGAAAAAGGCGATGTGCTTACATACATCCAAAACTACTAAGAGGAGAGAGTTATGAAAAAGTATTTGATAATGGCAGCAGGTGCCGCAGCACTCATAACAGGAGTCGCACTGTTCGCAGATGATGATGAAAGATATGAGAGAAGAGTCTATGAACATAGTAAAACGTACATGCAGACAAACCCACAAAAAAGAGCTCTAAACGAGTTTGAAACAACATATCAAAAGGAGTGCGGTTCTTGCCATATGGCATATCAGCCGGAGTTTCTGCCAAAACGCTCATGGAGCAAGATGATGGATACCCTCGATAACCATTTTGAAGTGGATGCGACGCTGAGTCCAAACGATCACAAGACCATACTTGCATATCTGACAAGCAATGCAGGGGATTCAAAATACACGACGAAGCATTTTTCAAGGATGTCAAACAGTGTGCCAAGAGATGAAGCACCGCTAAGGATCAGCGAAACGCCGTACTTTATGAAAGAGCATAAAGGTATACCAAAACGTTTCATAGAACAAAAAGAGGTCAAAAGCCTTGCAAACTGTAGTGCGTGTCATACTACGGCAGAAAAGGGGATCTACTCTGAGAGAGCTATAAACATCCCTAACTACGGAAGATGGGACGACTAAGGAGTCTGATATGAAAGCATATATCTGGAGTCTTCCTACACGCGTGTTTCATATGATGTTCGCCGCTTTTATCTTGGCGGCAATCATAAGCGGAGATGAGGACAACCTTTTAAACATCCATGCAAGTCTGGGTTACGCGATAGGCATACTTGTCATATACAGGATCATCTGGGGATTTATAGGACCGCAGTACTCAAGGTTTTCCGATTTTCCTCTAAGTATGAAAGAGCTAAAAGAGTTTGCATCAAACATCTTCAATCATAAAAAATATGCAGGGCATAACCCTGCCGCATCTTTTGTGATGCTCTCTATGCTGATAGTCGTTGTTTTAACGGTCGCAACAGGTGTGCTTACATATGGCATTCAAGAGGGACGGGGATTACTCGGTTTTTTAAACACACCTTACTTTAAAGAGATGGATCTGTTTGAAGAGGTGCATGAGTTTTTCTCGACACTGTTGCTAGTACTTATCGCCGCGCATCTTGGAGGTGTCGCATTTGACAGACTCATAGATAAAAAGACCGATACGTTGGGTTCGATCGTAAACGGACATAAAAACATAGAAGCATCAAGTGTGACGCTGAACTGGTTCCAAAAACTGTTTTCACTTTTTGCACTTGTCTTGGCGGCAGGAGTCCTTTTTTATTCGCTGTTTTTTAACTCTGTTTTGACAAAAAGCAGCTATAACGAAATATCTTATGAAAAAGAGCATCCCGCTTTCGTAGCGGAATGCGCTTCTTGCCATACTTTGTATCCGCCGCACTTGTTATCTCGTGAATCATGGAGCAAAGTGATGGATACCCTCGATGACCACTTTGGCGATGATGCTTCACTAGATGACACGACAAGGCTGTCCATTAAAGAGTATCTGCTGAAAAATTCGGCTGAGAGCTCGAGTAAAGAGAGTGCGTTTTATATATTAAAATCATTGAAAGAGAATGAGGATATAATAGCCGTAACACAGACATCCTATTGGAAAGCACGGCATCAGGGCATAGATAAAAATATATTTAGCTCAAATGAGATAAAATCTAAAGCAAACTGTAAAGCCTGCCACTCTGATATAGAGAAAGGTCTTATAGAGGACAGCAATATAAAAATACCTAAGACAGGGGCATAAGATGAAAATTGTTTTGATCTTTTTACTGTTTTTCTCTTTTGGGACTGCCAAAGAGGAACACGAACATAAGCACCATGAGTTTCATATGCCAAGAGATCTCGGATATCTGGACCTGGATAGTGAACAAAAGGCGAAGATATCCAAGATCGTGTCTGAAAATGAGAGAAAACTGGAACTTCTGCATGATAAAAAAGAGCTTGTCGAGATGAAGATGAAACGGTTTTTCTTAGAGGATGATTTTGATAAAGAGAAGTTTGCAAAACTCATTTTAGAGTTAAAAACGGAGTCGATAACCATCGAGGCAGATATGTTTAAACAGATGCACGATGCATTGAACCCAAAGCAGAGAGAACTTTTTTTATACTATATGAAGGAGTGGGAAGTTGAGTAAACGGATCCTTCTTATAGAAGATGAGATCGAGATGCAGGAATTGATCTCAAACTATCTTGTTAACTACGGGTACGATGTTACCTCCTACACAAATCCAAAAGAGGCGATCGAGGATTTTAAAAAGAACTCGGACAGATACGACATCGTCATCTTGGACCTTATGCTTCCGGATATGGACGGGTTTGATGTCTGCAAAACTCTAAAAAGCTACGCCGATACTCCGGTTATCATCTCTTCGGCAAGAGGTGATATCGGCAACAAGATACACGGTTTTGAGATAGGTGCGGATGATTACCTTGCAAAGCCATATGAACCGCGAGAACTCGTCCTTCGCATAGAAGCGGTACTTAAACGTGTACAAAAAAACGACAGATTGAAAATATCCGATTTTACGATCGATGAGTCCAGCCGGGAAGTGATGCTTGAGGATTATCCGATAGAGTTTACGAAAGTGGAGTTCGAGATATTTGTCTACCTTCTTAAAAACCGAAATAAGGTCGTCTCCCGTGACCAGCTTATCAACTCCACTTCACTGCACCACGACACAAAGAACAGGACTATCGATATGCATATAAGCAATATCCGTCAAAAGATAGGCGATGACTCAAAAGACGCGAAATACATCAAGTCCGTGTGGGGCATTGGATATAAATTTATAGGATAGATGATGTCTATACAAAAAAAGATAACCATCCTCTTTGTCAGCAGTCTCGTGACAATGACGCTAATAGCATTATGGGTAGAGAGGACAAATCTGCAAAAAGCTCAGACCATCGAGCAAAACAGCTATCTTATAAGTGCAAAAGAACTTTTTACCCCTCTTGTCAATAAACAAAAGACAGAACTGAATAAAAGAATAGAGGAACTTGGACTTCAAGTCGTCACAGATGATAATATCATTAAAAACGCAGAGGTCGTATATCTTCAGCCTCATACCTTCGGTGCTCTTAAAATACTTCAATACTCCGAGAGATACTACCTGTATATAAAGTATCTGGATCAAGAACTTCTTTTATATGATGTTTCCCAGGATGAGAGCATGAGCGAACGTTACATCACCAATTCGCTTGTCATCTTGGATGTGATCTTAATGCTTGTGATCTATCTTGTCATACTAAAGATCCTTTCACCGTTAAATCATATCAGCCAAAAGATGAGACAGTTCTCAAAAGGCAATCTTTTTGCGCGTGCCGCCGTAAAAACAAAAGATGAGATAGGCGAAGTCTCTCAGAGTTTTAATGAGATGGCGTCACGTCTTCAAGAGATGGTAAATGCGAGAGAAGAGCTTTTAAGAGATGTCGGTCATGAACTTAGAACCCCTATAGCCAAAGGGAAGTTTGCATTAGAAGGTGTGTCGGACTCCAAAGAGAAAGAGATCATAAAAAGAGCTTTTAACGACCTCGATACTTTGACAAGCGAGATACTTCAGATGCAGCTTTTAGACAAAGAAGAGTTGTTTGAATACAGCAGTTTTAAGGCTCAGACACTCATCGCCGAGGCTCTTTCTAAACTTTACATCGAGGATGAAGATGAGATAAAAGTCGAGATAGAGGATTTTGAGATAAACGGCGACCTGCATTATCTGACTACTGCATTAAAAAACCTGATCGACAACGCTTTGAAATACTCGACCTCAAAACCGATCCTTATCAAAGTACACGAGAGGAAAATATCGGTACTCAGCAGCGGTGACGAGTTGGACAAAGAGCTGGGTCATTATCTTCAGGCATTTACACAGCAGGGGAGGCAGCAAAAAGGGTTCGGCATCGGCTTGAACATAGTGAGCAAGATCGTACAAAAACATGGATTTAAGCTGGATTATGAATATTTGGACGGAAAAAATATATTTACGATCATTTTTGTTGCCTAGAGTTATATTAATTTAATCACTTTTTTACTATAATCGCGTTATTAACTTTAGGATTTTTTATGACAAACACAAAACCGTACCGTCCAAACGTTTCAGCTATAATACTATCAAGTAAATATCCGGAAAAAAAAGAGATATTTATAGCTGAACGTTCAGACCTATTGGGTGTTTGGCAGTTTCCTCAAGGCGGGATCGATAACGGAGAATCTGCAAAAGAAGCTCTTTATCGCGAGCTTAAAGAGGAGATAGGTACTGATGATATAAAGATAATTGCCGAGTATCCGGAATGGATAGCATATGATTTTCCGCAACATGTTATGGAAAAGATGAAACCGTTTCACGGTCAGACACAGAGATACTATCTGGTAAGACTCAAGAAAAAAGCAACTATAAATCTAGATACAAAACATCCGGAGTTCGTAAAATACAAATATGTTTCGCTTGATGAGGTGATGAACATCACGGCGGATTTTAAAAAACCTGTTTACAATAAGGTGATTGAATATTTTAAATCAGAGGGTTATTTATAATGTTAATTGTACAAAAGTTTGGCGGTACAAGTGTTGGAGATCTCGATAGGATCCAAAATGTTGCGAACCGTGTAAGCAAGACAGTAAAAGAGGGTCACAAAGTAGTAGTCGTAGTCTCGGCTATGAGCGGTGAGACAAACAAGCTTGTAGGTTATGCAGAACATTTTAGTAGTAATCCGTCAAGAAACGAAGTGGACATGCTGCTTAGTTCGGGTGAAAGAGTTACGGCTGCACTTCTTTCGATCGCGTTAAATGAAATGGGACATCCTGCTGTCTCTATGACAGGGCGTGCTGCCGGTATCGTGACAGATGCGGTGCACACAAAAGCAAGAATCGAAAAGATCGATCCGACTAGAATGCATAATGAACTCAATTCCGGAAAGATCGTAGTTGTAGCAGGTTTCCAAGGCGTTGATGAGAACGGAAACGTGACAACACTCGGGCGCGGGGGAAGCGACCTTTCTGCTGTTGCTATCGCAGGAGCGTTAGAAGCTGATCTGTGTGAGATATATACAGATGTCAGCGGTATCTACACGACTGATCCTCGTATCGAACCAAAAGCGAAAAAACTTGACCGTATCTCTTATGATGAGATGCTTGAACTTGCAAGTCTAGGTGCTAAAGTCTTACAAAACCGTTCTGTAGAGTTAGCTAAAAAGTTAAATGTGAATCTTGTCACTCGTACAAGTTTTACAGATGAAGAGGGAACATTAATTACTAAGGAAGAAAATATTATGGAAAAACCACTAGTCAGCGGTATTGCATTAGATAAAAACCAATCACGTATCTCTTTGATGGGAGTAAAAGACCGTCCGGGAATAGCTTCTGATATATTTAACAAGTTAGCTAAGAACAACGTAAATATAGATATGATCATCCAGACTGTGGGTCATGACGGAATGACAAATCTTGATTTTACGGTTCCTAAAAACGAGGTCTTAGATGCTAAGGCAGTTATGGATACTTTTTTAGAAGCTGATGAGGTAAAAGAGGTCTCTTATGATGACAGCATCTGTAAAGTTTCTATCGTCGGTGTCGGTATGAAATCACATACGGGCGTTGCGGCAAAAGCCTTCTCATCAATGGCAGAAGAGAACATCAATATCCTTATGATATCTACTTCTGAGATAAAAGTCTCTATGGTCATCAGTGAAAAATATGCAGAACTTGCTGTTCGTTCACTTCATAACGCATACTCGTTAGACAAGTAAGTAGAGATATGCAAGATTTTGAGAAATGGACTCTAGATGCCATCCGCAGCGATGGTGCGAGTCTAAGTTGGCTTGAAGAGTATAGATTTGAATGGACAACTGTCGTCGAACTAGCCATTTCTCAGATCATGGAGGGCAAGACTATCGTTCTTATCACGGACAAAGAGAGAAAGTGGTTTGAAAAATATATAAGTCTCTCCTTGAACAAAGTTTCTACCGACCGTCCCATCATCCCAGTAGTAAGCATAGACAACCTTTACTGTCATTATGATGACGTATCGGGCGCGAAGATGATAGATATGATAGACGATATGCTTAGTATGTCATATAAAGATGATTACTTTTTCTGGTATATCGGAAAAGGCGAGGACAAAAGAGTCGATATAGCAAAACGTAAAGACACCAGTTTCTTATGGCTTTTCGATGAAGATTTTCACAACGCTTTTAATATGAAATCATATGATGCCTTGCTTGATATCAAACTGCTGCAGCTCTTTAATCTTTTCAACCTTTCATTAAGTGCCGTACTCTTTGGAGAAGTAGAAGTTGAATGATCTTGGTTCGCATATCATCATCAATCAGGAGTTGGAAGAGACACTTTCATCTGTAACTGAACAGCTTAAAAACTCAAGGGTAGTGACTTTTGCGGAAGAAGACTTTAAAGTCGAACATGCAAAAGCAGTCGTTGCAGAAGCTTATATAAGCGAAGAAAATCAAAAATATCTTGTTATCGCTACAAAAAACTTTAACACCATCTCTCAAAATGCACTTTTAAAGATCTTTGAAGAGCCGCCTAGAAATATCGTTTTCATCATTATAGTCCCTTCAAAATCTATACTGCTTCCGACCATCCGTTCTCGTCTGCCAATACTCAAAGGAACACATCATCAAAAGATAAAAGAGATAGATGTCGATTTTTCCAAAATAGACAATGCAATGATATTTGCATTTTTAAAAGAGCATGAAAGAATCAAAAGACATGAAGCAAAAGAGATGCTTGAAGCACTCTTTTACAGAGCGACGGTGATCGACAGGTTGATACTCTCAAAGTATCAGTTAGAGTGCTTTGATAAGGCGTATAGACTCATAGAGTTAAATTCAAGAGCACAAAGTGTATTTGCTTTGGTACTTATGAGTTTTTTAGGAGGCAGTGATGTGGATTAAAAAACTGAGTAACGATATAGATGCTAAAGAGTATCTTCAAGACTTGGGTGTAGACAGCGGAGGGATCAATATTCTCGCTTCAAAGATGAAGCATCACATCTTTTATATTAAAGACCTGCATGTGGGTGCCGCTAACATCCTTAAACAAGATGCTCTCTCCATAGGTGCGGATCTCGCAGTGCCAAGAGGCACAGTGACAGCAAAAGAGAAAAAAGTCGATGCCATACTTATGGCTACGCAAAAACAGCTTGTCGAGCTCAGTAAAAAAGAGCTTGCTCAGCCTTTTGGACTCAAAGAACTTGCACATGAGTTAAAGGTCTTTTCTAAGTCGCTTATGCCAAAGAAAGTCGAAGTTATGGGTGTTATCAACGCAAACGACGACAGCTTCTTTGAAAAAAGCAGGTTTCAAAGCCGTGATGCTTTAGGTAAGATCGAGGAGATGATAGGCCACGGTGCGACTATCATAGATATCGGCGGGGTCTCTTCACGTCCGGGAAGTGTAGCTGTTGCTCCCGAGGAGGAGCTTTCCCGCGTCAAACCGATAGTAGATGCGATCTATGAGGAGAAGCTTTATGAAAAAGCACTTTTTAGCATAGACAGTTATGAACCGCAAGTGATCTCATATGTGCTCGAGCGCGGATTTAAGATCGTGAACGACATTACAGGTTTAGCTGACGACGAGGTTTGCAAGCTTTGTGCGTCATACGATGCTACCGCAGTTATCATGCATATGAAAGGCACTCCGCAGGATATGCAAAAAGATCCCGTTTATGATGATGTCGTCTTACATGTAGAAGAATTTTTCAAAGAGAGAATAGAAAAAGCTGTAAAATTTGGGATCAAAGAGATAGTCTTAGATGTAGGCATCGGCTTTGGAAAGTCACTCTCTCACAATCTTGAACTTATAAAAAATCTGGAGCATTTTTTACATCTTGGGTATCCGCTTTTAGTCGGTGCGAGCAGAAAATCTATGATAGATAAAATAAGCAGTTCTGAGGTAAAAGACAGACTTGCGGGGACGTTAGCTCTGCATCTTAAAGCGGCAGATAACGGTGCTGCGATCATAAGAGCTCATGATGTGTATGAACACATCCAGGCTTTACGTGTAAGGGATGCTTTAAAGTAAGCATCATAGTGATTTTTAAGTGGTTTAGTCCCTGTCAAACGCAGTTTGAGGTAATGCACTAATGCGTCTTTCCAGTTTTTCAATACGTTTTAAAAGCTCATCTGAGATATCTTTTAGATTATCGTAGTATCTTCTTGCAATATCCTGCTCTGTTTCAGAGACTTTCTTTCTTAGATTGAACAGTTTTGAAAAGAATGATTTATCCGCATCACCAAAATATATTTTGAATATCTTAATATATTCATCATGCAGTTCTTGGTGTTTTTTCCCGATCTCAGCGACACAGTCCATACCCGGCATAAGAGCGATCTCCTGCCCGTCACTATAAAACCACTGACCAAACATACACTCGGTATAATCAACCGGTATAGCATCTTTCTCAACGGGAATATTCGATATTAAAGCCCTTGCTCTTTGTAGCCACTTTAAATGGGCTTTTTTTGCATTTCTAAGATGTTCTAAAACTTCATTTTTATCCATATCTAATTCCTGTGATAACTGTGTTTTAATATGTTATTATATCTTATATTATAATAACATTTTTTAAAGTATTAAACTAGTTTATTTCTTAAAATTATTTATATTATCTTTTGTAACCTTATAAGTGTGGAGAATAGTATAGCCTCTTTATCGATATTGCTTGACTTAAGTTTGAGTTCTGATGAAAGCAGCAGATCTAACATATTTTTATATGTCGAAGGTTTAAACTTTAAGGAAAATGTAGCTTTTTCTTTTAAGATAAACTGCGGCAGATTGTATCCCAGGATCTCGATCGAGTTTGGTGTCCCGTTTACACGTATATAGATGTTAAAAAGATAGAGCTGCGTTATAAATGCGGTAAGCGCGGTTATTATCCTTATCTCATCTTCACCGCTTTCAAGTATTTTTTCCAGACTTTCTTTAAAATCATGTTTCATAAGGATCTTGTTTATCAGTTGTTCGATTGTTATTTGAGCCAAGCCGTATACAAGTTCGTCGATATCTTTGGTGCTGATCTCTTTATTATAGAGTCTTAGCTTTTCCAGTTCAGCCGTTGCAAGAGAGATGTCGTTGTTTTGAGCCTGCAGAAGATGGTTGATGGTGTACTTGTCCATCTTGATCTCCGCTTTATGAGCTTCATCGGAGATATAAGCGATAGCTTCACCGTGAGTAGGTTCGAAAAAGCGTACGCTCATCCCGCCGGCTTTTGCGGCAAATGCTTTATCGCAAGTCTTGTAGTCACTTCCATAGTAAGCATAGATAAAACGGTTTGTAGGGTTTTTTTGACATACTTCCACAAGCTTGTCAAGATCGGCTTTTGGGACTTTTTTCTCTGTTTTTATGAGCAGGATATTTGCATCTCCAAAGAGGGAACCTTGTGACATATGGGCATATGCAGTCGCAAAGTTATACTCATCATGGTACATATTTAGTTTGGAAGCATCTTCCATCTCTGAGAGCAGCTTTGCATATCTGTCTATAAAAAAGTGGCTCTCTCCAAAAAGGATGATCGCATTGGAGAGGGTGTTGTTGGTTATATGTTGGTCAAACTCTTTTTTATACATCTAGTTATTACTTTGCTATTTTTTGTACTACTGTCGTACTGATCTTCGTTGTAGCTATATCTACCTCTTCGATGATCACTTCCACGTCATCAAAAAGCATCACAGGGATCTGTGATCTTACATGTAAGGTCGCCCCGACTATCTCGTCGTTAAGTTTTGCTATGAGATGCGGGTCTGTGGCTTCGATGCGCGCTTTAAACTTCTTACCTACATGTTTGGCTGCCCAGCGTGCATA
Source organism: Sulfurimonas sp. HSL3-2 (assembly GCF_039645965.1). Lineage (GTDB taxonomy): Bacteria > Campylobacterota > Campylobacteria > Campylobacterales > Sulfurimonadaceae > Hydrocurvibacter > Hydrocurvibacter mobilis. The sequence goes on from NZ_CP147917.1 coordinate 629,691, forward strand.
TTTTCTATCCATAAAACGGAATTCGACATCCGCACTTTCACGCTCTTTCTCACTTACTGCGATCGTAAGCGACTCTATGTTTCTAAGAACATACGAGCCTTCTTCCGTATCGTTTGCTTTGATCGCTTTTATGAGTCTGTGAACGATAAGGTCGGAATAACGGCGGATCGGCGACGTAAAGTGTGTGTATTTCTCAAAACCGAGTCCGAAGTGTCCGTGGTTGTCCGGTGAGTAACGTGCACGGCGTTGGGCTTGGATGATAAGTGTGTCGACATCAGACTCTATGTTCATCTCTCTTGCTTTTTTCTGGATAAAACTGATCGTCTCTTTCATGTTCTCCTGTGGTTCGACAAATATGCCTATACCTGCGAGTTCATTGTAAAGTGATTGGATCTTTGTCTGAGAAGGCGGTTCATGGATCCTGAAAACGCCTCTTTCATACATCGATGCCGCTGCTTTGTTCGCTAAAAGCATACAATCCTCTATGAGTGAGTGAGAAGGTGTCTCTTCTGACACAGTCGTAGAGATGATCTCTCCGGCTTGATCAAGTTTCATCTCTATCTCGTCAGACCTGAAGTCAAATCCGACTTTTAAGCGTTTTTCTCTTAGTCTGTCCGTTACTTTACGAAGAGGATTTATGTAGGCTAAGACCTCTTTTTCTGCATCGTTTTTCGGCTGTAGTCTGCCCTCGAAATACTCATCGATCTCTTCGTAGTTAAATCTTCTTTTTGAGTGGATGATCGCTTCATAGACATCGCTATGGCTGACTTCTAACGTGTCTCTGTCCAGATGAAGTTCAAAGACATAGCTGAGTCTGTCCACATGTGGCTGCAAAGAACAGAGAGTCTCACTCAGCTGACGTGGGAGCATCGGGATAGAGCGGTGGGGCAGGTAGATAGAAAAACCTCTGTACATCGCTTCGGCGTCTATGGGACCGAAAGGTTTTACATATTCGCTTACATCGGCGATGGCGACATAAAGGATATGATTTTTCTCATCCCAGCAGATAGCATCATCGAAATCTTTTGCAGTGACGGGGTCAATGGTACAAAACGGTAGAGCGCGAAGATCTTTTCTTTCAGGGTAAAAAGAGGCATCTACCTCTTCGAACGATTTTGCCAGTGCGATGACTTCATCTGTGAACTGATCATGCTTGTTGTACTGCGCTAAGACTATCTTCTCATCGACTTTCGGGTCATCAAGGTTTCCAAGGACTTCCATAATCGTAGATGTCAGATTATCGACTTTAAAAACAGTACCAACATCATAACTGCCCAGCTCTTTCTCATCCATGATCACACCTGCGGGATGCAGTGTCCTGATATCTAGAAGTGATCTGCGGTTTTCTTTGTATGAGACAAAAGCAACGCTGTAAGTCTGTGCACGTCCTACGACTTCGACGACTTTTGCACTAGGAGTCCCGCGTTTTGCAAGCAGTCTTTTTGCTATGACAAGGTCACCGTTCTTGGCATCGCCTAGATCGCCGTCATCTATAAAAAGATCTTTGACATTGAGTCCGATACTGTTGAGATAAGCGGTACCGTTTTGAGCTAAAGTTATCTCACCGGCACGGTATTTTGAGTGAAATCTGTATTGAAGACCATCTTTGATTACGTAGCTTTTTGCTAGCCAGTCATCTACTTTCGGGCGTTCTTCCGATGTTATATCTTGGTCGTAAAGACCAAGGGTAAGGCGTATTAGAAGAGATTTCAATTGTTAAGCAAGTATATTTTCGATAGCTTTTTCAAAGCTTTCCATATCTAGACCGTATTTGGTAACAAGGGCTTTAGCTTCTTCTATACTAGCTTCTGTAACAACTCCGTTTATAGGAACTGCAACGCGGACTACATGTAGACTCTGTGCAGCTTTTTTGATCTCATCGCTGGCATTTTCAGGATCCATACAATTTTTTATCGTCTCAACCAGTTTCTCTTCAAATTTCCAGTGAGTAAAAATAGTCGCACTTACTTCAGGTGTATTTACTCCCGCTACTTCCATTTCGGCAGCTTCAACATTTTGAAGTTCTTTAAGAGAATCTCTAAACTTCTCTTGCAGTTTTTCTTCGATAAGGTATTGTGAGATCAATACCTTGCCGATCTCGACTAAGAATGCCGCTGCTGAAAGTGTACCGAGTAGTTTCGGATCTTTTTTGATGTACCAAGATGTTACTAGTGCATGCTGCTTTTTAGAGAGCTCGGCAAACTCTGCATTGGTGATGCCATATGATGAAAGATCTAACGGAAAACTTTTCTTAACGATACTCGCAAGTGCAAAACCGCGTACAGTACCCATACCGAAAAGTCCTACGGCTTGACTGATCGCATTGATCTCGCGTGAGAACCCGTAAAGCGGAGAATTTGCCGCTTTTAAGATGTCTGCAGTTAAAAGAGGGTCTTTTTCTAGGATCTTCACCATATCGTTAAATGTCGAGTTAGGATTTTGATATACAGCTTCTATCTGCATTGCAGATTCCGGAAGAGGGGGAAGTTGTCTTATCTGTTGAAGTAGTCTATCGTTCATATATATTATCCTGTAACCGTTTATTTTAATAGTATTATATTACAGCAAACGTAAAGTAAAATTAAAATTAAAATTAAATATGATAAAATCTCTAAAAACTAACCTGTTTTATGAATTTTATATCATAAATTTATATAATACGTTTTTAGTTAAAGAAAAGGAAAATATAGATGCAGACAAGTGCAATGTTAAATCAACTGGGATATACGCCGAACGAGACTTTAGTAGAACAGTACAGACGTATAAAACAAAATACCGCAGGATATGAAAAAATAGAAAAACATATTATGGATCTGAACGATTCACTAAAACATATCGGCGGCTATATCGCAATGTCAAACTCAAACGATTTTTTAAAGATAAAAGTGGAATCGGCAAACGAAGCTTTGAGAGAAGAAGCGATGGAAAAGATAAAACATTTTGAAGAAAAATTTAAAGTAGAACTTAAAAAAGTTGATGGAAAAGATACATTTTACATTATAGGTTTCGGCAAGGAACTGTAATTTGAAAGAACCGATGACACTCGAAGGGTACGATCTTCTTTTAGAAGAGTTTAAATACCTTCTTGAGGTCGAAAAACCTCGCGTCACCCATGAAAAACAGGTCGCCGCTGCTCAAGGCGACAGAAGTGAAAATGCCGAGTATCATGCGGCAAAAGAGCAGCTTCGCCACATCGATAAAAGACTTTTTTATCTTAACTCCATGATAGAAAAAGCCGTAGTCATCGATCCCTCGACGCTAGACCATTCCCGCGTTCATTTTGGTGCTACTGTCGAAGTGGAAAACCTTGCAGATGACAAAGTGGAAAAATACACGATATGCGGAGTCTTGGAAGCTGAACCGGAAAACGGACTTATCTCTGTGCACTCTCCATTGGCAAAGGCATTGATCGGAAAGTCTGAAGAGGATCAGTTCATCATAAATCTTCCCGGCGGTAAAAAAGAGTATGAGGTCGTGAGTATCTCATATACTCCGATATTTAGCCTTAAAAAGTCTATCCGAACCGTGAAAGATTTCGGATTTCATTAAAATTTACTTTATTTTTGGTAAAATGGTTTTTTGCTTAGAAACATTTTTCAACCAAAATGAGTAAACATGAATGAGTACAAACTATTTAAAAATACGATTTTTCATATCTTCGCACTGTTCATTCTCATAACTGTAGGCCGGCTGATCTACGACTATAAGTCTACAGTTCACGGTGAATATCAATTTGTTAATGAGCATAGACTTTCTTTGGATCATGAAAAATCCTCCTTAGAAAAATTTTACAACTCCGCATCCGTAGATATACTGTCACTCTTTGTGATCTTTGTCGTTATGTCATTGCTCGTTGCAAGATACAACAGATCAAATAGATTCTTAAATCACTCTCTTTTGGAACGTACACAGGAAGTGGACTCTCAAAACAAATTTTTAAGCAGTTATCTTCAAGCTCTGGATAGCAGTTCTGTACTTACAAAGACGGATAAAAACGGTGTTATCACCTATGCAAATGATAAGTTTTTGGAAGAAACAGGCTTTGATTATCATGAAGTGATAGGGAAGACGCATAACATTATAAGACATCCGGAGACCTCTGATGAGATGTATGAAGATATGTGGAAGACCATAAAAGCAAAAAAAGTGTGGTCCGCAGTTATAAAAGGGCTGAAAAAAGACAAAAATACGACTTTTATCAGTAAGGTGTCTATCATCCCGATCGTAGATAAAGACGACAAGATCGTGGAGTTTCTTTCACCTAGAGTAGATATCACTGAGCTTGTAGAGAAGAAGGAAGAGCTGGAACGTTCCTTAGTCACGGACAATCTGACAAATCTTCCAAATAGAAACCAGCTGATAAAAGATGTTATCAAGTATGATGAACTCGAATGTATAAATCTGGCACTGATAAATATAGACAGGTTTAAAGAGATAAATGATTTTTACGGTTACGATATAGCCGATAAAGTCCTGCTCCAAGTCGCATATAAGTTACAAGACTTAGCTTCAAAGATAGGGTTTAAAGTATATAAACTTCCGAGTGACGAGTATGCAGTTTTTTCTTCTACATGCGGTGATCCGCATGATTTTCACAAGTATATAAAAGGGATCATCGATGATCTCATGCAGACAAAGTTCGAGATCAAAGATCAGGAGATCATCATACACGTAAGTTGCGGTATTGCCACAAACGCAAGACCGATCATGGTAAAAGCGGATATGGCTCTGCAGCGTGCTAAGTCAAGCAAGAAAAATCTGGTCGAGTACGATGACTCTCTGGATATGGAGAAAAATATATCTGAAAATATCAAGGGTATTTCCATGATCAAGTCGGCGATAAAGAACAATCAGATAGTCCCGTATTTCCAGCCGATCTATAACCTAGAGACAAACAAGATAGAGAAGTACGAGTCATTAGCAAGGATCGTAGAAGATGATTCCAATGTGATCCTTCCGTTGTCATTCATTGATATCGCCATCAAGTCAAAGCTGTATCCGAACATAACAAGAGCGATCCTCTTTAAGACGTTTGAGTTTTTTAAAGATAAAGACTATGAGTTCTCCATCAACTGTTCGATGGAAGATATCTCAAACAGAGCAGTCGTTCAGTATATCTTGGATAATCTCAAAGAGTTTAAGCATCCGGAAAAAGTCGTTTTCGAACTGCTTGAGACCGAAGAGGTAAAAGACTATAAGATCTTAAAAGATTTTATCGATCAGGTCAAAAAGTTCGGATCTAAGATCGCCGTGGATGATTTTGGAAGCGGATACTCCAATTTTGCACATATCTTAGAGCTTAATATCGATTACCTCAAGATAGACTCCTCCCTTGTCAGAAATATATTGACAGACAGAAACTCTAAGATCATCACCCAGTCCATCATAAACTTCGCAAAAGATATGGGAGTCAAGACCATTGCAGAGTTTGTAGAAGACAAAGAGAGTATGGAGCTTTTACGAGAGATGGGAGCTGACTACATACAAGGCTATTACATCGGAGAACCGACAGACGGTTTGAACTATTCATAGATCAAAAAGATTTTTTGTTTCATAAAATTTTTACCACTATTTAGATATAATCTGCGTTTAAAAACCAAAACTTTAGGAACAGTACGTGAGCCAACAACTTGAAAATATAGATACATTATTATCTCAGCATAAGCTTTCTCAGCTAGATTACGCAAACATCAAAAAGATCTTAGGTCGTGAACCAAACTTGGTAGAACTTGGGATATTCTCAGCGATGTGGAGCGAACACTGTAGTTATAAATCTTCTAAAAAATATCTAAGAGGCTTTCCTACTGAAGCTCCGTGGGTCATTCAAGGTCCGGGAGAAAATGCAGGTGTCATCGATATCGGCGGCGGATATGCAGCCGTATTTAAAATGGAGTCACACAACCACCCGAGTTTTATCGAGCCGTACCAAGGTGCAGCAACAGGTGTGGGCGGGATCATGCGTGACGTCTTTACTATGGGCGCTCGTCCTATAGCAAACCTAAACGCACTTCGTTTTGGAAATGTCCTTCGCGGCGACAAAGTCAGCGCACACCAACGTTTTTTGGTTCGTGGTGTAGTTGAAGGGATCGGTGGATACGGTAACTGTATGGGTGTACCGACTATCGGTGGTGAGACAAGTTTTGACGATTGTTACAACGGGAACATCCTTGTCAACGCGTTTACTTTGGGTCTTGCAAAAAGCGATGAGATATTTTACGGAAAGGCTGAGGGTATCGGCAATCCTGTTATCTATGTAGGAAGTAAGACTGGACGCGACGGTCTTGGCGGAGCTGTTATGAGTTCTGACAGTTTTACAGAGGAGTCTAAATCTCTTCGTCCGACTGTTCAAGTGGGTGACCCGTTCACTGAGAAACTTCTTCTAGAAGCTTGTCTGGAACTTTTCAAGACTGACTACGTCGTAGGTATCCAGGATATGGGTGCGGCAGGTCTAACTTCTAGCTCGTTTGAGATGGCTGGACGTTCAGGTTCAGGTATGATCATGCACCTTGACAAAGTACCGGCTCGCGAAGAGGGGATGACTCCTTATGAGTTCATGCTTTCAGAAAGCCAAGAGCGTATGCTTCTTTGTGCGAAAAAAGGAAGTGAACAAGCGATCATAGACATCTTTGAAAAATGGGACCTTGACGCTGCTGTTGTAGGTGAAGTAACAAACACTGGAAGAATGGAGCTTTTCTGGCACGGAGAAAAATGTGCAGACGTTCCTGTTGACCCTGTAAGTGAAGAAGCACCGGTACTTGACCGTCCGACTACTCGTCCTCTTTACCTAGACGAGATCCGTGACGTGACACTGAACGATTTTGACAAAGTAAGCAACCAAGACGCGTTTGCTAAACTTATAAAATCTATGGAAGTGGTAGACAAGTCTTGGATATATGAGCAGTACGACTCTATGGTACAGACGAACACGATCAAAAAAGGCGGAAGTCTAGACGCTTCTGTTATCCGTGTAAAAGAAAACGGTGCTGCACTTGCTATGAGTGCTGACTGTAACGTTCGTTACTGTTATGTTGACCCGAGAAACGGTGCTGCAGCTGCGGTTATCGAGAGCGGAAGAAACGTAGCGATGTCAGGTGCAAGACCACTTGCGATCACTGACTGTCTAAACTACGGAAACCCTGAGAACCCTGAAGTAATGTGGCAGTTCGCACAAGGGTGTGAAGGTATCAAAGAAGCGTGTGCAGAGCTTACGACTCCGGTCATCGGCGGAAACGTTTCTCTTTACAACGAGACTGACAAGATCTCTGTTTTCCCTACACCGTCAATCGCGACTGTAGGTGTGAACGAAGACCAGAACAAAGTGTTGATGTCAAGTTTTCAAAAAGAGGGCAACATCCTTTACCTTGTAGGGGATACAAAAAGCGAGTTCGGCGGATCTCTTTACATGAAAGAGCTTTACAACGTTGTTGCAGGAAAAATGCCTGAGATCAACTACGTAAAAGAACTTGCACTTTGGGACCTAGTCATCGAAGCAAACAAAAAAGGTCTGCTTGAGTGTGCTAAAGACTGTAGCTCAGGCGGTGCGGCGATGGCACTGGCTAAGATGAGTGCGGTAAGCGGTCTTGGATGTAACGCAGGTATGGACGTAACAGATGAGAGAGATATCTTCTCAGAGAGTTTCTCACGCGCTATCATAGAAGTAAAACCTGAGAACGCTAAAGCGTTTGAAGAGATGGCTTCAAAACTTACTTGTCAGAAGATAGGTACAGTAGGCGGAGAACACTTTACATGTAACAATGTTTTCATGTCTATGGCAGAACTTCAAGATAACTTCTTCAATACATTCAAAACAGTTATAGAGAGCGATCTGTAATCCCTCTCTAAACAACTCTTTTTCTATTTAAATAAATACTTTATTAGAGTTTACAGTTGCCGTAGATACGGCAGGCTGTGACTAGAAAAACTCCATCAAAAGATGCGGTGACCAGTCTGGGATGTAGATACCTGCATCTTCATACTCCGCCATATGGTGAGCTGAAGCAGAAGCTGCCAAAGCAGCCGTTACCAATAACGTCAATATAATTTTTTTCATAATGTCTCCTTTGTTTTGACTGCAGAAGTATAACTGTGTAACGTTAGCGGAGTGTTAGCATATTTTATGACATGCCATAAGTGTGATATACTTTGTATCATGGACACACAAAGGTGTTGACGTATGGAAAATTTGACCCTCAGTGGTTTTTTTACCGCATTTCTTCTAACAGTTTTGGCAGGGCTTTCAACAAGCATAGGCGCTTTACTGGCATTTTTTTCAAAATCTAAAAACTACTTTGTACTTTCTTTGGGTCTTGGGTTTTCAGCAGGCGTGATGATATATGTCTCGTTCATGGATATCATGCCCGCTTCTAAAGAGGCTTTTGGCAAAATATACTCAAATCCTACCTTGGCAGAGGCTTTGTCGGTCGCCTGCTTTTTTTTAGGGATAGTCATCAGCGCGGTAATAGACAGGTTGATACCTGAAGACGTCAATCCGCATGAGCCCAAGCGTGACTCTGAATATCAAGAACTAAAAGATGAACATCATCATGAGCAGCACTCAAATCTGGCACTGAAACGTACGGGGCTTTTTACAGCAGTCGCCATAGGCATACATAATTTTCCCGAGGGCTTTGCGACGTTTATGGCGGCACTAAACAGCCTAAGCATCGGTATACCCATAGCCTTGGCAATAGCCATACACAATATCCCTGAAGGGATGTCTGTTTCCCTGCCGATCTACCATGCAACGGGAGACAGAAAAAAAGCTTTTTGGTACGCGACACTTTCAGGGTTTGCCGAGCCTGTAGGTGCACTACTCGGCTTTTTTATCTTCTTTCCCTTACTAGGAGAGAGCGCACTTGCCGTCATCTTCGCAGTAGTCGCGGGCATCATGATATACATCTCGTTTGATGAGCTTTTACCCGCGGCAAGAGTTTACGGGAATGGACATACTGCTATTGTAGGAATAACGCTTGGGATGTTGTTGATGGCACTGAGTCTTCTTAGTTTCAAGTTGATTTAGATGTGATTCATACTTTTTTCTCCGCAAAAAAGTACCAAAAAGCTCTTGCAACGGCTTCGAGCTTGACTTCGTCAAGTCCCCGAGCAATAAGAAATCCATTCCTAAAAATTCAAAATACCCCAAGGGCACTTCCTTCGGGCGCTCACTACGTTCAGATAGTTGAATTTTCTTCACGTCATTCCTTTCCTATTTTTCGGCTCTGCAGATGTCGCAACTGACAAAAAAATTTGATTGATTTGCGTTTATGTAACTTTGTTATTAATTAAATTTTCTTTTATCATTATATGTTTTGGAAGACGTGATATAAGTAAATCTGAATATTTAGATAAAACTTTATGATTATATTTATCACTTTTCTTAAGTCTTAAAATATTCTCACCATCTAAGGTTTTGTCCACTAATTCAATATCATAGATCGATAAAATGTCTGTTTCAGATACTCTATCTTTAATTAAGTTTGTCAAATATTCAAACTCTTTTGTCATAGTGTCAATAATAAAAAGAGACCTTTGACCTCTTTCATATTCAGTTAGCCCGAAATACATAGAATTTAATAGTAGCAAAGCCCATCCTACTTCTAAAGATTTATGAAAGTCAGGTTTTTCTACTAAAAGTCTATTTATAAAAGTTTGAATGAAGGTCGATGGAAACTGTTTATAAACTTTCAACCTATTAAAAACTAACTCATAAAAATAAGCACTTGGATTTGATGAAATTGATGTAGCGATAGCTAATTCATTGGCAAGCGAATATATTATTTCTTTTTTTTCTGGTAATGCTGGTAATTTTACAATATATTCTGCTGTAAGATATTCTTGCAGTGATTTATGAGAAAACTCATACATATCATATCCTGCTTCTATAAATAGTCCTGTATGTGATTCTATTTCATTTGCTACTTTTTTTGCTTCCCCTTTTGGCAAATCAAAGTTTTCAAAAATTCTTTCATAACTGTTTTTTAAGTCATTTGTATCAAAGATAGTTTTTTTTACGTGAATTGTTAGGTCATATGCCAAATTAGAAAGAAATTCAAATTTTCTATCAGATTCAAATTGTGAATATGCAGAATCTCTATTAATAGATCGTTGTTCGTCCCATTCGTTAATTAATAATGTAACAACTTTTCTATATACAGTTTTAGGTTTATCAGGTATTTTTTCATTACGTTCATATATTGCGCAAAGATGAGCTATAGTAAGTGGTCTAATTGAAGTATCTTTGAATGGAGAATCATAAAGTTGTTTTAAAAAATCATCTGCCTTAATTTCAGAAACTAGCCAGTTCTTTGCAAATGTTTTTATTTG